>NZ_PQHZ01000015.1 GCF_003385185.1 Amycolatopsis palatopharyngis
CAATCACTCAAAGAAACCCACAAAGGGTATTCTCATACATAAGCTCTACTGGCTTAGTTCACTAGCACACTGTTGAGTTCTCAAGCAACACACCACTACGCGAAAAGCTTGTTATTATCCCGAGGCAAGCCGTATCCGCCGTTTAAAGTCCGAAGACTCAAGTCGGAGGTTGTGCCCCACCTCAGGGCCGTCGCAGAACGTTACCCGGTTCGATTCGCGGTGTCAACCCGCTCGACCCGGGGGCCAAGTTCTCGCTGAAGCGTACTTCACCGAGTTCTCTCGGCCGCCATCCGGTCCTTCAGGGGCGAGTTCCTCTCGGTTCTCTTCCCCGTCGGCCCGGTGTTCCTGGCGACAAAGAGAAGATTACATGCCTGGGAAGACCCCGAAAACAGGGGGGTGCCTTAACGGCTTAACCGCAGGTCAGGCCGCATTTTCTGACCGAAGGACAGTGGTTGCGGCCCAGCGTGCGTCCGCGAACCGCTCGTACGCGGCGGCGGAAGAGGGCATTCGGCGTCCGCCAACCAGCCCGCGAGGAACGACAGACCGACCGGCAGCGGCGCTTTCTGCTGCGAGTCGACGGGGGTTGGCACCCGGCTGATCGGACCGAGGCCGGGTCCGGCCGATGCCCACCGGGGCGAGGGAGCACCGCTGAGCCGGCGAACGACCAGCACGTTGAGCGGCGGCCGAGCCGGGAGCCGCGATGGCCGTGGTGGCCACGGTGGCCGCGGTGGCGTGGTCCCTCGGCATACCTGGCCGCCTTCCTGGGCAGAGCGTGTCCGCACACGCGTGGCGCGGGCTGCCGCCACTCATCACCCGCGGGTCGGAAAGGTGTCGCGACTCAGAGCACCGGCAACAGCGTGCGCAGTTCGTAGGGAGTGACCGCGCTCCTGTAGTTGTTCCACTCCGCACGCTTGTTGCGCAGGAAGAAGTCGTAGACGTGCTCCCCGAGTGCTTCCGGCAACAGCTCGGAGCGGTCCATCTCGGCGAGCGCCTCCCCCAGGTTCTGCGGCAGCTGGGCATAACCGGCGGCCCTGCGCTCCGCGTCCGAGAGCGACCAGATGTTGTCCTCGGCGGGCGGGGGTAGCTCGTAACCCTGCTCGATGCCCTTCAATCCGGCCGCGAGGATCACCGAGTACGCGAGATAGGGGTTGCACGCCGAGTCCAGGGTGCGGATCTCGACCCGCCGCGACGAGGCCTTGCCAGGCGAGTACATCGGCACCCGGACCAGTGCCGAGCGGTTGGACCTGCCCCAGGACACGGTCGTCGGGGCTTCCCCGCCACTGATCAGCCGCTTGTAGGAGTTCACCCACTGGTTGGTGACCGCGGAGATCTCCCGGGCGTGATGCAGCACGCCAGCCACGAAGGCCTTACCGGTCTCCGACAGCTCATGCGGATCCTCGGGGTCGTAGAAGGCGTTGCGGTCACCTTCGAAGAGCGACACGTGGGTGTGCATACCCGACCCGGGCTGGTCGGTGAAGGGCTTCGGCATGAACGTGGCCCGGACGCCCTGGGTGAGCGCCACCTCCTTGACCACGTACCGGAAGGTCATGACGTTGTCGGCCATGGTGAGCGCGTCGGCGTAGCGCAGGTCGATCTCCTGCTGGCCCGGCGCACCCTCGTGGTGGCTGAACTCGACCGAGATCCCCATGGCCTCGAGGGTCTCGATGGCGTGGCGCCGGAAGTGCGTCGCCGTCGCGTGGCTGGCCTGGTCGAAGTAGCCACCGTTGTCCGCGGGCTCCGGTTCGGTGCCGTCGTCGGGCAGGGTCGAGAGCAGGAAGAACTCGATCTCCGGGTGGACGTAGCAGGTGAACCCCGCCTCCCCCGCCTTCGACAGTTGCCTGCGCAGCACATGACGGGGATCCGCCCAGGACGGAGATCCGTCGGGCATGGCGATGTCACAGAACATCCGCGCGGAGTAGTGCCCGCCCTCCGGGGTCTCCCACGGCAGCACCTGGAACGTGCCGGGGTCCGGCTTGGCGACCATGTCGGACTCGTAGACCCTGGCGAACCCCTCGATCGCCGATCCGTCGAACCCGATGCCCTCGCTGAACGCACCCTCGAGTTCGGCGGGAGCCACCGCGACCGACTTGAGAAAGCCCAGTACGTCGGTGAACCAGAGCCGGACGAAACGAATGTCGCGTTCTTCGAGCGTGCGCAGCACGAACTCCTGCTGGCGATCCATGAGCGCAGCGTATGCGTGTTGTGTTACTTCGATGTTTCAGGGTGGAGATTCTCCGGTGCCTTATCCAAAGTTCGGCTCGTTCACCACGGACAATCTCCTCGATCTCCCATCGCACCTGCAGTCAGTCGTCGCGAGCCACCCTCCGGGCGGCCTCCGCCGAATGACTTGTGAACAACCCTCCCTTCGCCCCGTCAGGGCGAATGGAGATCGACATCAGCGCGGCCACGGCGCAGAGCCCGCCCGCGACGTACCAGGCGAGGTCATAGCTACCGAGTTGGTCCCGGGTCACCCCGGCGCCGAACGCGGCGATGGCGGCACCGACCTGGTGCGAGGCGAACACCCAGCCGAAGACGATCGGCCCGGCCGCGTTGCCGAACCGCTCCCGGCAGAGCGCCACGGTCGGCGGCACCGTGGCCACCCAGTCCAGGCCGTAGAACACGATGAACGCCCACATGGGCGGCTCCGTGGTCGGCGCGAACAGCATCGGCAGCACCAGCAGCGACGCGCCCCGCAGTACGTAGTAGGTCGCGAGCAGCTTGCGCGGGTCCACCCTGTCGGTGAGCCAGCCAGAGGCGATGGTGCCCGCCACGTCGAAGATGCCGACCAGCGCCAGCAGCCCGGCGGCCGTGGTGTGCGGCATGCCGTGGTCGTGGGCCGCCGGAACGAAATGCGTACCGATCAGCCCGTTCGTGGAGGCACCACAGATCGCGAAGCCGCCCGCCAGCAGCCAGAAGGTCGGGCTTCGAACGGCGTCGCGTAGCACCTGCACCGCGCGCGCCGCCGCATTCCCCGTGGCGGGCGCGGGCTCGGGCGGGGCGTCTTCGGGCGCACCGAGTGCCGTGGTGCCCACGTCGGCTGGGTTGTCGCGCAACAGCAACAACACGATCGGGACCACGACGAGCGCGGCGGCCGAGATGACGAGCGAGGCCGAACGCCAGCCGTGGTCGGTGGCCAGCATCGCGACCACCGGAAGGAACACCAGTTGTCCCGCGGCCCCCGCCGCGGTGAGAACACCGCTGACCAGTCCCTTGTGCCGGACGAACCACCGGCTGGTCACCGTGGCCACGAACGCGAGCGCCATCGATCCTGTGCCCACGCCGACCAGCACACCCCAGCACAGCAACAGTTGCCAGCTCGAGGTCATGAAGACGGTGAGCCCGCTGCCCGCCGAGACGAGCAACAGCGCCCATGCGACGACCTTGCGCATTCCGAAGCGCTCCATCAGCGCGGCGGCGAACGGCGAGATGAGGCCGTAGAGCAGCAGGTTGATCGACACCGCCGCCGAGATCGTCCCGCGCGACCAGCCGAACTCCGCATGCAGCGGATCGATCAGCACGCTCGGCGCCGCGCGGAAGCCCGCCGCGCCCACCAGCGCGACGAACGCTGCGATCGCCACGAGCCACGCCCAGTGCGGTTTGCGCAGCCCGCCCGGCACGCGCGGCCATCGGTCCCCTGGTACTCGCTCCCGCAGTTCGGTCACGCGAGGAGCCTGCCCGGTATCGGGAAGGAGAACGAGTGGCCGAAACGCCAATATGTGCAAGAATTCTGCCATGGCTGCCGCAAGTGTTCCCGGACCGCACCGCGTCGTGATCCTGGCCGTCGACGAGGTGATCGGCTACGACCTGCACATACCGCCGCAGGTCTTCGGGGCGGCGGGACAGGATCGCTACGACGTCCGCATCTGTGGCGTCGACGAACAGCCGGTGCGACTCACCGCGGGCTACACGGCGGTACTCGAACACGGGCCGGAGGCGCTGGAGACGGCGGACACCGTCGTCATCCCCGGAACCACGGTGAGCGGGCCCCGCTGGCACGGCGTTCTGCCGGACGCGCTGGCGGACGCGCTGGCCAGGATTCCCCGGCACGCGCGGCTGATGTCGATCTGCACGGGCGCCTTCGTACTCGCCGCGGCCGGCCTGCTCGACGGGCGGAGGGCAACCACTCACTGGGCCCACGCCGAACAGTTCCGGCGGCTGTATCCGAAGGTGCTGCTCGACGAGAACGTGCTGTTCGTTGACGACGGCCAGGTGCTGACCTCGGCGGGGCTGTCCGCGGGAACCGACCTGTGCCTGCACGTGGTGCGCAGGGACCACGGCAGCGAGGTCGCCAACCGGGCCGCCCGTTACTGCGTCGTCCCGCCCTGGCGCGACGGCGGGCAGTCGCAGTTCATCGACCGGCCACTGCCCGATCCCGACTCGGGCAGCACCGCGGCGACCCGGGAGTGGGCACTACGACACCTCGGACAGGCGCTCGACGTCCCCACGCTGGCCGCTCACGCGCGCATGAGCCTGCGGACCTTCAGCAGGCGATTTCGCGCCGAAACCGGTCTCACCCCTCGGGCCTGGCTCATTCAGCAGCGGGTCCAGCACGCACGGCACCTGCTGGAGACGACGAACCTCACCGTGGACCGCGTGGCCGCCGAAGCGGGTCTTGGCACGGCGGCCTCGCTACGCCAGCACCTCAACTCCGCGATCGGTGTGTCCCCACTGGCATATCGCCGGACCTTCGCGAATCCCCCAGCCAGGTCGCGTTAACGTAACGCCCATGCTTCGCCGTCGAATCGCGCTGGTCACCGTGCTCGCGCTGGGACTGACCGGGGCCTGCTCCCCCGCACCCGACACGACCGGACCACTGCCGGACGGCACACGGCTCGTGCAGGAATCAGCCGAGTTCGTCGAGCAACTGCGCAGCGTCCGGTTCGCCTTCGGCACGAGCGGCACGATCCCCGGCCTGAACATCCGCGAGGTCACCGGCCATGCCGTGGTCGATGGCAGCCGCTTCGGCTGGGCTCGTGGCGAGGCGGACCTGCAGCATGTCACCGAACGCGAGCAGGTCGAGTTCCTCCTGCGGGGTGAGTCCGTACGGCTGACCGACGAACAGGGCGACGTCACCGAACGGCCCGTGCCCGCGCCGTACTACCCGGCCGCGTTCCTCGACGCCGACCACGGCCTTGCCGATTTGATGCGGCGCACGACGGGGCTGGAGACCGAGGGCAAGGAGGACATAGAGGAGGTGTCCACCTTCCGGATCAACGGGTCCGTTCCGGCGGAGGTCGTGTCCGTACTGGTTCCGGGCATCCGGTCCGACGTGAACGTCAAGTTCTGGGTCGACAGGCAGCAGCCGCACGCGCTGGTCCGGCTGTGGATGCAGATTCCCCCGCAGCAGCCGAAGGAAGGCGCTGTGATGCTCGAACTCGCACTGTCCGAGCACAACGCCCCGGTGTCCGGCGCCCCACGCGCTGATGCCCGGTCAGGGCCCGGCCGGAGCGCGCGCCCGGACAGCACCGCCGGAGTCGGTCAGGAGCAGCGGGTGTCCCCCGCCGGCAGCGCTCCGTCGACCAGATAATCCGTGGCCACCTCGTCCACACAGGAAACGCCCTGCAGGAAGACGGTGTGCTGGGTGCCCTCGTAGGTGAGCAACGCCCCGCCCATCGCCTTGGCGAGGTTCACCCCGGCCTCATACGGAGTGGCGGGGTCGTTCGTCGTGGAGATCACCAGCGCCGGCGGTACCCCGTCCACATTGGGCAGATGCGGTTGTGAGGTGTTGGGGACCGGCCAGAACGCGCAGGCGTCCAGTGCGGCACCGTCCGGCCTGCCATCGTCAAGGAACGGCGCTGCTTCGGAGTACCTGCGCTGGGCCTCGAGGATCTTGGCCTTGTCGGTCACCCGCGGATCGTCCACACACCGGATAGCGGTGAACGCGTCCTGGGTGGAGGCGTACTCGCCGTCGCTGCCCCGTTGGTTGTACATGTCGGCGAGTGCCATCAGCGTGGCTCCGCGCCCTTCACGCAACTCGTTGAGCCCGGAGTTCAGCTGCCCCCAGAACTGCTGTGAGTACAGCGCCTGGATCGTGCCCGTGGTGGCGTCCTCGTAGGAAAGGGGCCTGCCGTCCCCGGCGTCCACCGGGTCCTCGATCAGCGGCTGCACCAGATCCTGGTATGCCTTTGTCGCTTCGGCCTTGCCGGTCCCGAGCGCACAGTCCTGCTGCCGCACGCACCACGAGGTGAACTCGTCGAAGGCGACCCCGAACCCCTCACCCTGTGCCACCAGCGACTCGACCAGGTCCTGTTCCGGGTCCAGCGCGCCGTCCAGCACGAGCGCGCGCACGTTCCGCGGGAATGCCTCGGCGTAGGTGTAACCGATCCGAGTGCCGTAGGAGTAGCCGGCGTACGTCAGCTTCTCGTCGCCGAGTGCCGAGCGCAGTACATCCATGTCCTTGACGACGTCGCGCGTGCCGATCGCGGCCAGCATCCGCGCACCGTGGTCGGTGCGCTTGGTGCAGCGCTCGGCGAACTCCTTCTCCTCTGCCTCCTGCGCGCGCACGCCGGCAGCCGAACCGTCGGTTTCGGAGTCGCTCGCCCGGTCGGCGTCCCGTTCGGCGTCGGTGAGGCACTCCACCTGTGGCTCGCTGGCTCCTACCCCACGGGGGTCGAAACCGACCAGGTCGAACTTCTGCCCGATCTCTGTCCCGGAGACCTGACCGGCGATTGAAGCGGCCGCGACCATGCCGGAGGCGCCCGGCCCACCGGGGTTGATCACGAGGGAGCCGATGCGCTGCTCGGACTCGCCCGCGCGCGAGCGCAACAGCCCGACGGTGATCGTCTCGCCGTCGGGCTCGGCGTAGTCCAGCGGCACCGTGAGCCGCGCGCACTGCAGAGCGGTGGAGCCGAAGACCGACTCGGCGTCCTCGGAGGTGGCGTAGGGCGCGCACTCTCCCCATTCGAGGGGCTGGGAGTAGAACCGCTCCAGCCCCGCGGGGACCGCACCGGCGGGTCCTCTGGTCTCGGTCGCCGCCGCGGCAACCTCCTGCCCGGGCTCGCCGGATGTACAACTGGCCAGTACCACGGCCAGCAGACCCACGACGGCTACACAAGCGGACCGGTAGCGTTTGAGGAGGCGCACACCGACGATGGTGCCATCCGGCCGGATCGGCACCGTCGGGACGGCTCGGAGTCAGGACTGAGAACTACGGATTGCGAGGTCACGGTGATCCGTGGAACTCGGCCGGCGAAGTCCCGCTATCGAGGCGGCAGGGCGTCAACCAGCAGAACCGGGCAATCCCTGGGAGTCGGAGCCCTGGCGACTCGATCGCGGACCCGAGTTCACAGATAGGACTAAGGAGGCCACGGGTGGCAGTGTTGATCGACCGGATGAGCAGACGGCTGCGCCGGATCATCCAGCGACCGGCCAGCGTGGAACTGACCCGGTACGAGAAGTTGCTGCCCGCGATCGGTGAACGGGAACCGGAGCTGGAGAAGCTCACGGACGCCGAGCTCACCGAGGCTGCGGCCAAGCTGAAGCTCGAGGCCGAGTTCGGCGACAAGCAGCTGATCGAGGTGTGCGCGCTGGGACGCGAGGCCGCACGCAGGGCATTGGACGAGCGCGCCTTCGACGTGCAACTGCTCGGCACGATGGGCCTGCTGACCGGCCACGTCGTGCAGATGGCCACCGGTGAGGGCAAGACGCTGGCCGGGGCACTGGCCGCGTCCGGGCACGCGCTGCGGGGCAAGCGGGTGCACGTCATCTCGGTCAACGACTACCTCGCCCGGCGCGACGCCGAGTGGATGAAGCCGGTTTACGACCTGCTCGGGGTGTCGGTGGGCTGGGTCGACCCCGCACTCACCCACGCCGAACGCCGCGACGCGTACCAGGCGGATGTCTGCCACGGCGCCGTCAGCGAGATCGGCTTCGATGTGCTGCGCGACCGGCTCGTCACGCGCCCCGAGGATCTCGTCCAGACCGAGCCGGAGGTCGCGATCATCGACGAGGCGGACTCCGTGCTGGTCGACGAGGCCAGGGTGCCGCTGGTGATGGCGGGTTCGGTGGACGCGGGCGTCGCCGACGAAGAAGTGGCCAACATCGTCCGGCGGCTGCGGCTGAACCTGCACTACGAAACCGACTCCGACGGCCGAAACGCCTGGCTCACCGCGGCGGGTGCGTCCGTGGTGGAGAAGGCCCTCGGCGGCATCGACCTCTACGGCGGCGGCACGAGCAAGAGCGAGCCCCGCGAGGGCGAGGACGAGACCGCCGACAGCACCGGAACCGGCGACACGGCCGCGTCGGCCGAGCGGGCGAGCGGATCCGGCGACGGCAACCGGCTCGCCGCGGTGAACATCGCGCTGCACGCGCACGCACTGCTCACGAGGGACGTGGACTACCTCGTCCGCGACGGCAAGGTGCAGCTGATCAACGCCTCCCGTGGCCGGGTCGCCGAGCTGCAGCGGTGGCCGGACGGGCTGCAGGCCGCGGTCGAGGCCAAGGAACAGCTGCCGCCCTCGGACCGGGGCGAGATCCTGGATTCGATCACCGTGCAGGCGCTGATCGCCCGCTACCCGCAGGTCGCGGGCATGACCGGTACCGCGGTCGCGGTCGCGGAACAGCTACGCGAGTTCTACGAGCTCGAGGTAGCGGCGATCCCGCCGAATACGAAGAACATCCGCGAGGACCATGCCGACCGCATCTTCGCCTCGCCCTCGCACAAGCTGCGGGCGATCGTCGAGGAGATCCGCGAGGTGCACGCTACGGGGCGACCGATCCTCGTCGGCACCCAGGACGTGGCGGAATCCGAGGAACTGGCGGAGAAGCTGGCGAAGGCCGATCTGCCCTGCGTCGTGCTCAACGCGCGCAACGACGCGGAGGAAGCCGCGATCATCGCCGAGGCGGGCCGTTTCGAGGCGGTTACGGTGTCCACCCAGATGGCGGGCCGGGGTACCGATATCCGGCTGGGCGGCGCGGAGGGCGGCAGCGAGCGGGAGCGGGTCGCCGAACTCGGCGGGCTGCACGTGATCGGCACGGCCAGGTACCCGAGCAGCAGGCTCGACGATCAGCTGCGCGGCCGCGCCGGGCGTCAGGGCGATCCCGGCAGCTCCGTGTTCTTCGCGAGCCTGAACGACGAGCTCGTACTGAGCTACGCACCCGACATTCCGGATGGCATTCCCGCCGACGACGAGACCGGCGAGATCACCTCCGAACACGCGCACCGGCAGATCAATCACGCACAGCGGGTCGCCGAGGGGGTCGACCTGGAGATCCACCGCAACACCTGGCGCTACACCCGGCTGATCGAGCACCAGCGCAAGGAGGTCCTCGCCTATCGCGACGACGCGCTGCGCACGGATCTCGCGGGCGAGGTGCTCAAGGAGGCGGAGTCCGAGAAGTACGCCGAACTCGCCGAAACCCTCGGCGAGGACCGGCTGGAGCAGGTGAGCCGGGAGATCCTGCTGTACCACCTGGACCAGCTGTGGGCAGATCATCTGGCGTTCCTGACCGAGGTGCGGGAGAGCATTCACCTGCGCGCTCTGGCACGGGAGACGCCGCTGGACGAATTCCACCGTGCCGCCATCCCCGAGTTCCGCAAGATCGCGATGAAGGCGCGGGAACGTGCGGCGAAGACGCTGGCCGCGGCGGAGGTACGCGACGGAGGGATCGACCTCGCCGCCTCCGGGGTCCGCAGGCCGACGTCGACGTGGACCTACCTGGTGCACGACAACCCCTTCGACTCCGACGCGGAGCAGGCGCTGAAGAAGGTGCGCGGCATGCTGCGCAAGAAGCGGAGCTGAGCATCGCGGATCGCGACGCCGTGGACTCCCGCCCCGCAGGGGACGGCGGGAGTCCACGCCGACGCCTCTCGCCCGGCCCTCATCACGCGTAGCCGACAGCAGGGTTGGATCTTCGCGTGAACAGGCGAGTGTGTGTCATGAACTGACGACGTGCACCTTACTTTGCCGGCAGCTCAGGACGTCCCGCCGTTCGGAGCAGTTGCCCACGTCGTCGCCGCGGCCGACGGAGTAGTGCCTGCCCAGCTGCGACGTGCGGCGGCAGCTTCGCACCGTCTCGGCGGTGAGCACGGGCGTACGCGAGAATGGCCGCATGCCGCAATTGCGCATCGCACTGGCCCAGATCAATCCGACCGTCGGCGACCTCACCGGCAACACCGAGCAGGCACTCGAGTGGACCCGTAAGGCGGCCGAGGCCGGCGCCAACGTCGTGGTGTTCCCCGAGATGTCGCTGACCGGTTACCCGGTCGAGGACCTCGCATTGCGGGAGACCTTCGGCAAAGCATCGCGCCGCGCCATCGAGGACCTCGCCGGACGGCTGGCCGACTCTGGTTGCGGGGACGTGCTGACCTATGTCGGCTACCTCGACGTGGACGATGCGGGCCCGCGCGACGCCGCGGCGGCCTTGTACCGGGGCGAGGTCGTGGCCCGCCAGTACAAGCACCACCTGCCCAACTACGGGGTGTTCGACGAGCGCCGCTATTTCACCTCGGGTGACACATTGGAGGTGCTGCGCCTGCACGGAGTGGACATCGGCATGGTGATCTGCGAGGACCTCTGGCAGGAGGGTGGCCCGATCACCGCGCTGGGTACGGCGGGCGTGGATCTGGTGGTCGCGCCGAACGCGTCCCCGTACGAGCGGTCGAAGGACGACATCCGGGTGCCGCTGGTGGCCCGGCGAGCGGCCGAGGCTGGCGCCCCCGTGGCTTATACGAACCAGGTCGGCGGGCAGGACGATCTCGTGTTCGACGGCGATTCGATCCTCGTGGGCGCCGATGGCGAACTACTCGCGAGGGCACCGCAGTTCACCGAGCACCTGCTCGTGGTCGATCTCGACCTGCGGGCCGGCGAGCATGTGACGGAAGGGGAGCTGGCCGGGCTGCACGTCCGGCGCACCGTGCTCAGCGCCGAACCGCTCCCTGCGTACCGGCCCGAGCCCGCGCCCGTCCTCAGCGAGCCGCTGTCCGACGAGGCCGAGGTGTGGTCCGCGCTGGTGCTCGGGCTGCGGGACTACGCGCGCAAGAACGGTTTCCGCTCGGTGACCTTCGGTTTCTCCGGCGGCATCGACTCCGCCATCGTCGCCGCGCTGGCGGTGGACGCACTCGGCCCCGACGCCGTGTACGGCGTCGCGATGCCGTCGAAGTACTCCTCCGAGCATTCGCAGTCCGACGCGGCCGAGTTGGCCCGCAGACTGGGCTGTCACTACCGGCTCGAGCCGGTGGCGGACATGGTGGCGGTGTACGTCGACCAGCTGAAGCTCGCGGGGACCGGACTCGCCGAGGAGAACATCCAGGCCCGTGCCCGCGGAATGCTGCTCATGGCGCTGTCCAACCTCGAGGGCCACCTGGTGCTCGCCACGGGGAACAAGACCGAACTCGCCGTGGGCTACTCCACGATCTACGGTGACGCGGTGGGCGGTTTCGCCCCCATCAAGGACCTGTTCAAGACCCACGTGTGGCAGCTGGCCCGCTGGCGCAACGCGGAGGCCGAGAAGCGCGGCGAAACCCTGCCGATCCCGGAGAACTCGATCTCCAAGCCGCCGTCGGCGGAACTCCGGCCGGACCAGCTGGACTCCGACTCGCTGCCCGACTACGCCCTGCTCGACGACATCCTGGACGACTACGTCGAGGGCGACCGCGGCTTCGACGACCTGCTCGCGGCCGGATTCGACCCCGAGGTCATCGACCGTGTCGTGCGGATGGTCGACAAGGCCGAGTACAAGCGCAGGCAGTACCCGCCGGGTACCAAGATCACGTTCAAGGCGTTCGGCAGGGATCGCAGGCTGCCGATCACCAGCGCCTGGCGCGAAGGGCACTGACCCGCGCCTGGGTAGCGCGGACAACTGGGGAACGGATGGGAATCGAGGAACGGGGCCAGCGGCAGTACTGGCGGCTCGCACCATAGGCCCGAACGCGAGTTCGGAAGACTGTCGTACCCGCGAGCTACGATGAGTTCGCTCGGTGACGAACTTCAGGGAGTGTCATGGCTGCGCTGGGTTTCGCGGTGTTCGACACGGCGATCGGCTGGTGCGGGATCGCCTGGGGGGCACACGGAATCGTCGGTGCCCAGCTCCCGGAGGGCGGCAGACAGCCCACACTGGACCGGCTGCACCGGCGGTTTCCCGATGTCGCCGAATCGGTGCCTCCGGCCACCACACAACAGGCGATCGACGGGGTGACCGACCTGCTGCGCGGCAGCGCCGTGGACCTTTCGGCAGTGGAGCTCGATCTCGAAGGAGTGCCCGCCTTCCACCGCAGGGTCTATGAGGTCGCCCGCACGATCCCGCCCGGCAGCACGCTGACGTACGGCGACATCGCTCACCGGCTGAACGCGCCGGGCTCTGCCCGCGCGGTCGGGCAGGCACTCGGGTCGAACCCGTTCGCCCCGATCGTCCCGTGTCACCGGGTACTCGCGGCGGGTGGTGGAACCGGTGGTTTCTCCGCGGGCGGCGGCACGGCGACGAAACTGCGAATGCTCACGATCGAGGGCGCCCGCGCCGAGGAACCGGCGCTGTTCGACCTGTAGTGGCGGCGCTCAGGGAACGCGCAGCCGGGCGGCGCTGAGCAGGTACAACGCGCCGACGAAGAGCAGCACCACCATCGTGACCAGCTGCAGGCGAACGAGCACGCCGACAAACCTGCCTTCGGCCGCCACTTCGAGGACGATCATGCCCGCCGTGCTGGTGAGCACGAGCGCCAGCGCGATCCGTGCGGAGTTACGCCACACTCCCGGCGGCCACCAGCGCCCGGCACAGGTGGTGCTGACCAGGTAGAGCACCACGGTGACGGTGGAAACCACCAGGTGAATCGAGTGGTCGACGGAAAAGTCACCGGCGAGCAACCGTTGCCGGCACGCCTGGTCGGCCGAGGGCGCACAGTCCAGGGTGAACGCGGCGCCGATCAGCATCTTCACGCCGAACACGCCGATCGCGGCAACGGAGAGCCGCGGCCACATCTGCGCGGGCACCAGCCGGAGCAACAGAGGAACCATCGCGATGAACGCGACACCTGCCACGACGTCGGAGATCCGGAACAGGTGCTGGTAGGGCTGCCCGTCCGCGGTGAGTTCGGCGACGTGAGCGTGGATCGGCGAGAGCTCTCCGGCAGGCAGGAAGAACTGCAGGACCCAACCCGAGTACGCCAAGCCGCCGATCACCATGAGGGTGATGGCCAGCAGTCGGGCGGCCCGGACTCCGCGGCTCATCCGAACGAGAGGCCGGACGGAAACAGCGGCAGACATGGAAGTGATACCAACCGATCATCCATCTCGTACCCGGGTCAGTGTGCCAGAACCCGAATGTTTCATTGGGGGGCTTTATGTATCACGCCGGACGTAGTGACTGTCAACGGACATCCGGTCACTGGCCGTTCACCTCCCGAGTATCGCGTGTGGACGCGCCCGGCGGCCACGGTGGAGCATGTGAAGCTGGTCGCACGACCTTGGGTAACCCGACGCGGGGTGCCACGCTTCGAGGTGCACCCAACCTCAGACCCGGGGACCCTGTAAGGGCCTCGAGGGAAGGATGGTCGACGACGATGTCAACCCCTGGCAACAGCACTTCGGACGAGGTGGTGGCCCCGTACGGTTCCGGCCCCTCGGCTCAGTCCACGCAGCCTGCTCAGTCCGCTTCGGGACGGAAGGTGCGCATTCACCACCTGCGCGAGCTCAAGGAACGCGGCGAAGCGTGGCCGATGCTCACCGCCTACGACATGTACACGGCCGAACTCTTCGACGAAGCCGGAATCCCGGTACTGCTTGTCGGCGACTCCGCGTCGAACAACGTATTCGGGTACGACACCTCGCTGCCGGTGACGGTCGACGAACTCCTGCCACTGGTCCGGGCGGTCACCAGATCGGTCAAACGCGCCCTCGTGGTGGCCGACCTGCCCTTCGGCTCGTACCAGCTCTCGCCCGAGCAGGCACTGGCGACTTCGGTGCGGTTCCTCAAGGAAGGCAGGGCGCACGCGGTGAAGCTCGAGGGCGGCCGCCATTTCGCGCCGCACGTGCAGGCCCTGACCTCGGCCGGAATTCCGGTCATGGGCCACATCGGGTTCACCCCGCAGAGCGAGCACATCCTCGGCGGCTACCGGGTGCAGGGCCGCGGTGACACCGGCGAGGCACTGATCGCCGACGCGCTCGCACTGCAGGAGGCAGGCGCGTTCTCGGTGGTGATGGAAATGGTGCCGGCCGAAGTCGCCAAGCAGGTGACGCACGAACTGCGAATCCCCACGATCGGCATCGGCGCCGGCCCGGACTGTGACGCGCAGGTGCTCGTCTGGCAGGACCTCGCGGGGTTGCGCCGCGGGAAGGCGCCCAGGTTCGTGAAGCGGTACGCGGACATGGCCGGTGTGCTGTCGAAGGCGGCGACCGACTTCGCCGAGGATGTCCGCCGCGGTGAGTTCCCAGCCGCGGAGCACACCTTCCACTGACGTCCGGATCCCCCGGTGCGGGCATAGCGAAGTTCCCCAATGCGGCATTCGGGACGTTGGAGTACCCCAATGCCACATTGGGGACGTCCGAGTTCCCCAAAGCCACATTGGGGACGTTGAGGTTCCCCAAAGCCACATTGGGGACGTTGAGGTTCCCCAAAGTGGCATTGGGGAACCCCAGGCCCGCGGACGGCGCGGAACCCGCTCCGGCAGAGTGGCGGCATGGACGACGACCTGTATCCGGCGATCCAGCCACACGAGTGGGGGATGCTCGATGTCGGCGACGGCAACCTCGTGTACTGGGAGGTGAGCGGGAATCCGAACGGCAAGCCGGTGGTGGTCCTGCACGGCGGGCCGGGCAGTGGCAGCGCCCCGCTGACGCGCAGGCACTTCGACCCCACCGTGTATCGCATCGTGCTCTTCGACCAGCGTGGTGCGGGCCGCAGCACGCCGCACGTCAGCACTCCCGGCACCGACCTCTCGCGGAACACCACCTGGCACCTGGTCGCGGACATGGAGTTGCTGCGCGAGCGGCTGCGGATCGAGCGTTGGCAGCTGTTCGGTGGGTCTTGGGGTGCCACCCTTGCCCTCGCCTACGCCGAGACCCATCCCGAGCGCGTCAGTGAGATCGTGCTGCGGGGGATCTTCACCGCGCGGCAGAGCGAGATCGACTGGATCTACAACGGCGGTGCCGCGCACCTGTTCCCGCAGGAGTGGGCGCACTACCTCGCGCCGCTGCCCGACTCCGAGCGCGGTGACCCGGTCGCCGCGTACCGCCGCCTCGTCATCGATCCCGATCCCGCGGTCAGTGAGCCCGCCGCCGTCGCCTGGAGCGCGTGGGAGGGGGCCATCGTGTCCGTGGTTCCGCAGGAACAGTTCCGCAACAGCTACGCGAGGCCGGCCGTCGCCGTGCCGTTCGCCAGGATCGCGCTGCACTACTTCGCCCACGAATCCTGGCTGGAACCCGGCCAGCTCATTCGCGAAGCGGGCAAGCTGGCCGGGATTCCCGGGATACTCGTGCAAGGCCGTTACGACGCGGTCTGCCCGCCGTCCACCGCATACGAGTTGCACCAGGCGTGGCCGGGTTCGGCACTGTCGATCCTGCCCGGAGCCGGACATGCGGTGAACGACCCCGGCGTGCTCGCCGCGTTGCGTGCGGCGACCGACTCCTTCGCCCGCGACTAGAGCCTGCCCCCAGCGGCCGTGTCGCCGCCGGACAGCCGCTGGGCCAGGTACACCGGCACGGTCGAGGCCAGGATCAGCACCGCCGCCACCACGTTCACGATCGGGGCCTGATTGGGCCGGAACAGGTTGTTCAGAATCCAGATCGGCAGTGTCTCCATCCCGGTGCCGAGGGTGAACGTGGTCACGATGATCTCGTCGAACGACAGGGCGAACGCCAGCAGACCGCCGGCGAGCAGCGCCGAACGCAGCATCGGGAACGTGACGAGGCGGAAGGTGGTCAGTCCGTTGGCGCCGAGGTCCATCGACGCCTCCTCCAGGTTGCCGCCCATCCTGCGCAGTCGCGCGACGACGTTGTTGAACACCACGACGATGCAGAACGTGGCGTGCGCGACGATGACGGTGAACATGCCGAGATCCACCCCGAGCACCGTGCGAAACGCGTTGTTCAGCGCGATTCCCGTGACGATTCCCGGCAGCGCGATCGGCAGGATGATCAGCAACGACACCGAGTCGCGGCCGAAGAACCGGTAACGTTGCAGTGCGAACGCGGCCATGGTGCCCAGCACCAGTGCGATGCCGGTGGCGGCGAGCCCGGCTCGCACACTCGTCCACAGTGCACTCAACGCCCCCTCGTTGGTGGCGGCGCGGCTCCACCACTCCAGGGTGAAGCGAGACGGCGGCCAGCCGAACGTGGTGTCGGCGTTGACCGAGTTCAACAGTACGACCAGTAGCGGAAAGTAGATGACGGCCAGCCCGAGCACGAGCGCGCAGAGCAGGGCGGTCCTCGTGGTCCTGGACACGGTCACGGCAGACTCCTAGAGATTGTTCAGTGCTCCGGTGCGGCGCACGGCGGCGAGGTAGACCAGCATGATCACGACCGGCACGGTGGCCACCGTGGCGGCGAACGGCAGGTTGTTGGCGGCCCCGATGTTGTCGAACACCACGTTGCCGAGCATCTGGTTCGTGCCACCGACGATCTTCACCGAGATGTAGTCACCGAGTGAAAGCGAGAAGGTGAAGATCGAACCCGCGACGATCGCCGGAAAGGTCAGCGGTAGCACCACCGAACGGAATGTGCGCCATGGCCGGGCACCCAGGTCTCCGGACGCGTCCACCAAGGAGTTCGGCAGGCGTTCCAGTCCCGCGTAGATCGGCAGGATCATGTACGGCAGCCAGAGGTAGGACAAGGTGAGCACCGTGGCGAGCAGGCCGTAACCCGGACTGTTCAATCCGAACGGTGCGAGCAGCCAGTCGATGACGCCGTTGCCGGAAAGCATGACGCGCCAGGAGTACGCCTTGACCAGATAGCTGGCCCACAACGGGGTCATCACGGCGATCACCAGGATGCGCTGGGCTCGCGGCGAGGCGAACTTCGCCATGTAGAAGGCCATCGGAAAGGCGATCACCGCGCAGATCACGGTGACGAGTGCGGCGATGCCCAGGGTACGGATGGTGATCGTGCGGTAGACCTCGTTGGTGAACAGGGTGACGAAGTTGTCCAGCGTCCACTCGCGCACCACCTGGCCGGTGAAGGTGTTGGTACGCCAGAACGCGGTCACGAACAACGCGGCAAGCGCGCCGAGATATGCGAGGCCGAGCCAGAACATCGGCGCGGAGAGCAGCAGG
This sequence comes from Amycolatopsis palatopharyngis, assembly GCF_003385185.1. Taxonomy (GTDB): domain Bacteria; phylum Actinomycetota; class Actinomycetes; order Mycobacteriales; family Pseudonocardiaceae; genus Amycolatopsis; species Amycolatopsis palatopharyngis. The sequence continues at coordinate 17,198 of NZ_PQHZ01000015.1, forward strand.
CCCAGACGTAGCCGGGGCTTGCGGCGCAGGAAGCTCGACGCCGCGTCCAGCGCGGTGGTACGCGGCCGCTCCGGTGGCGCGGGCCGCTCGAGTGTGCTCGTCATCGCGGGGTATCCCTCTGGTTTGTGGAAGGAGCGGTGCGGGGCAGGGCAGTCCCCCGCACCGCTCCCGGTCTTGTTGCCGCCTCAGCCCTTGATCTCGGTCCAGGCGCGGGTCCACTCGCCGTAGTCCTTGCACTTCACGTCGGTCCTGCCGTCGAGGCACTGCTCGATCGGCGTGGTCCAGTACCAGATCTGCGAGGCGTACTCGGCGTCGCCGGCGTGGTAGGCGTCGCAGTGTCCTTTGTCCTCGGTCAGCTCACACGCCTTCGGGTTGGCGGGCGCCTCACCGAAGTACTCGGCCACCTGAGCGTTGGCCTCCGGACTGATGATGTGGTCGAGCCACTTGTAGGCGCAGGTCTTGTTCGGCGACTTGGCGGAAACCATCCACGTGTCCGACCAGCCGGTCGCACCCTCGGACGGCAGCACTGAAGCGACGGGAGCTCCCTCGGACTCGGTCAGGTTCACCGTCACCTGCCACGCGGTGCCGACCACGGCATCGCCGTTCTTCAGCGCCTGACTTTCCTTCAGGTAGTCCGACCAGTACTCACTGACCATCGGGCGCTGCTGCTTGAGCAGGTCGACCGCGGCCTGGAACTGCTTGTCGTCCAAGGCGTACGGGTTCTGGATGCCCAGCTCCGGCTGGTGCTTCATCAGGTACATCGCGGCGTCGGCGATGTAGATCGGCGAGTCGTAGGCCGTGATCTTGCCCTTGTACTCGGAGTCCTTGTCGAACACCACGGACCATGAGTCCGGTGCGGGCTGCACCAGATCCGTGCGGTAGCTGAGCACGTTCGCGCCCCAGCCGTGCGGCACACCGTAGGACTTGCCGTTGACGCTGTTCCACGGCTTGTCCTTGAGGAACGGGTAGACGTCGCCGTAGTTGGTGATCAGTTCGGTGTTCACCGGCTCGACGTCTCCCGCCGCGACGAGCCGCAGCGAAGCGTCCCCCGAGGCGGAGATGACGTCGTACTGCCCGGTCTTCATCAGGTTGACCGCTTCGTCCGACGTGCCGAACGGCTTGACGTTGACCTGACAGCCCGTCGCCTTCTCGAACGGGGTCACCCAGTCCACCGCTGGATCGTTGGACCCGTCCTCGGCGTACCCGGGCCACGCGAGGATGTTCAGCTCACCCTCCGGCTCGCCGAGCTCGGTCATGGCTTCCAGCGCGGGCGGCTGGAAACCCGCACCGGCCTGGGCTGCCTGTGACCCGTCCTCGCTCGCCGTGCCGCACGCGGCGACGGCCGTTCCGGCACACACCAGTCCCGCGAGGAGACGGATGCTTCTTGCGTTCCTCATGTTGATCCTTTCTCCACCTGTGACGACGCCAGTTCTGTGCGCCGGGCTCACTCCGCGACGCGGAAGCTGTGTTCCTGCGGCCACACCAGCCGCACCTGCGTGCCGGAGGGCAGCAGCGGTTCGTCCGCCTCGTTCTGCCGCACCACCGAAAGTTGTCCGCCCACATCGAGCACGACCTCGTAACGCACCGAGGCACCCGCGTACACAACGCCTGAGACAACCCCGGTCGCGCTGGTCTCGCCCGCTCCGGCCGCCGCGGCGACCTCGGTGTCGAGCCGGATCTTCTCCGGCCGGATGCTGAACGTGCCCTCCTCGCCGATCACCGCACGCGCGGCCTGCCCGCCGAGCAGGTTCGACGTGCCGACGAACCCGGCGACGAACGCGCTCGCGGGCCGCTCGTAAACCTCGACGGGGGTGCCGACCTGCTCGATGCGCCCGTTGTCGAACACGGCGATCCGGTCGCTCATGGTCAGTGCCTCGTCCTGATCGTGGGTGACGAAGACGAACGTGACCCCGACCTCTCGCTGGATCTGCTTGAGCTCGATCTGCATCGCCTGGCGCAGTTTCAGGTCGAGCGCGCCGAGCGGTTCGTCGAGCAGCAGCACCTTCGGCCGGTTGACCAAGGCCCTGGCCAGTGCGACGCGCTGGCGCTGTCCGCCGGAGAGCTGGCCCGGCCTGCGTTCGGCGAAGTTCTCGAGCCTTACCGTCCGCAGCGCCTCCCGCGCGCGGTCGGCCCGTTGCGCTCGCGGCACCCGCCGGACGCGCAACCCGTACTCCACATTGGCCTGAACACTCATATGCGGGAACAGGGCGTAATCCTGGAACACCGTGTTGACGTCCCGCTGGAACGGAGCGAGCCTGCTGACGTCACTGCCTCCGAGCTCGACCGTTCCCCCGGACGGCAACTCGAAGCCGGCGATCATGCGCAGCACGGTCGTCTTCCCGGAGCCCGAGGGACCGAGCATCGAGAAGAACTCCCCCTCGGCGATGTCGAGATCCACTCCGTCGACGGCGCACACCTGCCCGAAATCCTTACGCAGTCCGCGAAGCCGGACAGCGGGTCGGTTACCTTCGCCGCGCGCCGCGGTGTTCGCGGTCGTGCTCGGCTGTGGCAGTGCGGGAGCCTGGTTCGGCGACATGGGCGGTTGCCTTTCCGTATTCGCTGTTGCCGCGGTCAGAACGCGCTCATCACGTGCTTGACCCGCGTGTAGTCCTCTAGCCCGTACAGCGAGAGGTCCTTGCCGTAGCCGGACTTCTTGAATCCGCCGTGCGGCATCTCGGCGACGAGCGGGATGTGGGTGTTGATCCAGACGCAGCCGAAGTCCAGATCCCTGGACAGCCGCAGCGCACGGGCGTGGTCGGAGGTCCACACCGAGGACGCGAGCGCGTAGGGAACACCGTTTGCCGCGGTGAGCGCCTCGGCCTCGCTGCCGAACTCCTGGACGGTGATCACCGGGCCGAACACCTCGTGCTGGATGATCTCGTCTTCCTGGCGCAGTCCGTCGACAACCGTCGGCGCGTAGAAGTACCCGCGCTCCCCGACCCGATGTCCGCCACTGTGGACGACCGCCCGGTCCGGCAACCGGTCGATGAAGCCGCTGACCTTCGCCAGGTGCGCCGCGCTGTTCAGCGGGCCGTACGCGACGTCGGGGTCGTCGGGGGCGCCGGTTTTCGTGGCCCGCGCCGCACGAGCCAGCGCCGCGACGAAGTCCGTGCGCACGGACTCGTGGACCAGCACCCGCGTCGCGGCGGTGCAGTCCTGTCCCGCGTTGAAGAAACCGGCCTCGGCGATCGCGGTGGCGGCGGCCTCGATGTCGGCGTCGGCGAAGACCAGTACCGGGGCCTTCCCGCCCAGTTCGAGGTGCACCCGTTTGACATCGGCGGCCGCGGCACCCGCGACCTCTGTGCCAGCGCGCACCGAACCGGTGATCGACACCATCGCCGGGACCGGGTGCTCGACCAGCGCCCTGCCGGTGTCCCGGTCGCCGCAGATCACGTTGAGCACGCCCGGCGGCAGGAACTCCGCGCAGATCTCGGCGAGCAGCAATGTGGACGCGGGCGTGGTGTCGGCGGGCTTCAGCACCACGGTGTTACCCGCCGCGAGCGCTGGGGCGATCTTCCAGACCGCCATCATCAACGGGTAGTTCCACGGAGTCACCTGGGCGCACACCCCGACGGGCTCGCGGCGGATCCACGAGGTGTGTCCCTCCATGTACTCCCCTGCCGAGCGGCCCTCCAGCACGCGCGCGGCTCCGGCGAAGAACCGGAGCTGGTCGAGGAGCATGGGGAACTCCTCGGCAGCGGTGAGCGCGAGTGGCTTGCCCGTATCTGCCGACTCGACCCGGACCAGTTCGTCGGCTCGGTTCTCCAGCGCGTCCGCGATCCGCAGCAGGGCGAGTTGCCTGGCGGCGGGGGTGGTGTCGCGCCACCCGTCGAACGCCTTGGCGGCGGCACGGACGGCGTGATCGACGTCGGCCGCACTGCCGACGGGCGCGAGCAGGTACGGCGAACCGGTGACCGGATCGATGATCTCGGCGACGTCGCCATCTGCCGCGGCGGTGTATTCGCCGCCGACGAAGTGCCTGAGCTGCTGCACGGGGTCGCTCCTCGTTCGGTGGGGCTGGTTGGAATGGCGCAAAACATATAACCTCATAGTTAATATGCCAAGCCTTTCTGGCAAGATTGCTTCTATCGGGGGGCGGACTGGCCCGGTGATGGCGCAGGATGGGCAACGGCATATGGGCACGGAACCGAGGGAACGGATGCGCAGGCGGATCTCCCACAGCGCGCGAACGGCCATGTTCGCGCCTCTCGACCAGACCGGGCGGGCAGAGACGGTCGCCAGACGGCTGGTGGACGCCATCACGCTGGGCCTGCTGGGCGATGCCGAGCAACTACCCAGCGAGACCGAACTGGCGAGCCAGTTCGGGGTGTCCACGGTGACGGTCAGGGAAGCCCTGATGGCACTGCGTCAGCAGGGGCTCGTGGAGACCAGACGCGGACGCAGCGGCGGCAGCTTCGTCCGGGCACCGCAGGATGCAGAGGGTGGCTGGTGGCGGGAACGCCTCCGTGCCGTTACCTTGAGCGACCTGCGCGACGTCGGCGATCAATACGTGGCGATCGCGGGTGCGGCTGCCAGGCTGGCCGCCGAACGCAGCTCGGCAGAGGACGTCGAGCGGCTGTACCTGGCCGCCGACGACCTGCGCACGGCAACGGGAACCGAGGCCTCGCGGGCCGAGCGGCACTTCCATCTCGAAGTGGCGGCGGCAGCGCAGTCACCACGGTTGACCCACCAGGAGGTTCAGTTGCAGGGCGAACTCGGTGCACTGCTCTGGCTGCCTGCCGGTCACGACGGCGCGCAGTCGGCGGCGCTCGACGAGCACAGGGCGATTACCGCTGCCATCGAGAAGGCGGACGGAGACCTCGCCCGCAGGCTCACCGAGGAGCACATACTCGACGCCATCGACCGATTGGCGGAGTTGCATCTAGGCCTGATGGAGTCCTGAGTCCTATGCTGCTGCGACCGCTACGGCAACAAGGTGGTTCCACGTGAAGAACACGCGCACTCTGGTCGGTGACGAGGTCGTCGAGCAGGTTTCCGCACTCACCGAGGGAGTGTTCGACCGTCTCGCGCCTCTGCGCGAGCGGACACTGGCTCTGTTCGGTGCCGCAGGAGAGACGGCCGGTGTCACGGGCGGGGAACTGGCGGTCCTGCGCGACCAGGTCGTCCAGACTCTCGCCGACCGTGACCGCCTCGTGGTCGGCGCCGGTTTCGTCGCGGCCCCGAACGTGCTCACCGACCAGGAGTTCGGCTTCGAGTGGTGGACTCGCGGCGAGGACGGCACGCCGGTCCAGTTGTTCATCAGCCTCGATCCGGCCAGCGAGCACTTCCTCGACTACACCCGCCAGTCCTGGTTCACCGTTCCGCGGGACACCGGGCGCAGGCACATCACCGGGCCCTATGTGGACTACCTGTGCACGGACGAGTACACGATGACCTTCACCGTCCCCGTACCGGCTTCGGCCGGCCTCGCCGGGGTCGTGGGGGCGGACGTGTACGTCCGCGAATGGGAACACCGGCTCCTTCCCCGGCTGCGGAACCTGCCGGGACGGGCGACGCTCGTCAACGCCCAGGGCAGGGTGATCGTGTCCAACACCGTGCGCCGGAGTACCGGTTCACTCGTGCGGGAGATCGACATCCCCGCCTGGTGGAGTTCGGGTGCCGAAGTACTCGACCAGGACGGCACGACTCTGCGGCGGTGCGGCGACTCCCCGATCGCGTTACTCGTGGTGGACACCCCTCGCAATCAGCGCTGAACCGGCCGTCAATCCCGCAGGGCGGCGTCGATCGCGGCACCCAGCTCGCGGTGCGCGTCCACAAGGGAGGGCCCGTACCAGGTCAGGTACCGCCCGGACACCAGTGCGTACCTAGCTCCTGGAAAGAACTGCGGACCGTCATCAGCGGTGAACTCATACGGCTCGTCCGGTAGCACGAGCAGGTCCGCCTCGCCGCTGTCGAAACGAGCGGCCAGCTCGTCCAGCTTCGGCCTCGGGTAGCGGTCCTCGTGGTCGGAGTACAGAGTGGACACCCCAAGCCGGTGCAGCACGTCGCCGGCGAAGGTTTCCCTGCCCAGCACGATCCACGGTTTGCGCCAGACCGGCACCACCGCCCTGGCCCGCTCGGGAACGACCTCGCGCCACTGCTCCTCCGCGGTCACCAACCAGTCCGGTTCGGACACGCCGAGCGCCTGGGTGAGCATCCTGCGCAACGAGCCAAGTGCCGCGGGCACCGTGGGCGCGGCCTCCATCACCCAGACCGGGAACCCGTTGGCGCGTAAACGCTGCACGTCCTCCGGCCGGTTCTCCTCCGAGTTCGCGAGCACCAGGTCCGGACGCAACCCGATGACTTCGTCCACTTTCGGGTACTTCGACCCGCCCACCCGCGTCACGTCCAGCCCAGCGGGGTGCGTGCAGTAGTCCGTGACTCCGGCCAACAGACCGGGTGCGCTCACCTCGACGGCCTCGGTCAGCGAAGGAACCAGCGAGACGACCCGACGGGCGTCTCCCTCAATCGCGACCTCCTCGCCGAGATCGTCGAACAGCACCTGCCTCATCGGTTCTCCGCCCGGTTCTGTGTCGTGTCGTCGATGTGCTCGAGCAGGACGTCGCCATGGCACGGCGCAGGCGCGCACCAGCATCCGAGCGCCCTCGCACTCAGCTCGCCGGAGCGCATCCGCTCGATCAGGTCCGGCCTGCCCTCGAGGTACTCGCGATAGTGCCGCACCATGGCCGCCCTGTCGGTCTTTCCCTCCCGGACGAACGGATTGGCGAAGTCGGACTCCGGCCAAGAGTGCCGGTTTCCGGAGTGACCGATGTAGACGATGAGCCCGGAATCCGCCAACCAGGGCACCAGATCGCGATGCGGCCCCGACTTGCGCACGTTCACAAGCGCGGAGCGGCCCGCGAGGACCGACTCGGCGATCTCCCGTTCCTGCGAACTCCATCGTTTCGCCGACTCGGGCAGGCTGGGCTGTGCTTGCTTCGGCATCGCGGTCACGCCCGCTCGAAGGCGATCTTGCGCTGCTCCGGATCCACCGCCGTCAGCCGGACGGTGATCCGCTCCCCCTCCGGCAGATCCACCCCCGTGCACTTGCCGATGACCGGCGGGTCCTCGATCAGGATCTCCGCCCGGTTCGCCTCCGCCCGCAACACCACCGCACTGAAGGTGCCACCGACATGCTCGGCGAGGATCCACGCCTCGACCTGTTCGAGACAGGCCTTCTCGACCCGCGCCGCCAGTGCGTCCGACGTACTCATCAGGCCTGGCAGGTCGGGCAACGCGGCGCGCACCCACTCCGGCACCTCCCGGCCCGCGGTCACGGCAAGGCAGACCTCGGTGGCGAAGCGATCCACCAGTCTGCGGATCGGCGCCGTCACATGTGCGTAGGGGCCGCCGATCCCCGCGTGGGTGGCCAATTCGGGCGCAGTGGCGTCGAAGGCCGTATAGCCAGCACCGCGTAGCAACCGCGTGGTGTCGGCGTAGAGGGCGAGCGACTCCGGCCTGCCCGCGTCGAGTCCGGCCAGCAGTTCGGACACGCTGAGCTCGCCGGGCCAGTCGATACCGAGCGCGGCGGCGGAGCGGCGCAGCCAGTCGACGGCTTCGGGTTCCGGATCGGGCAGCGTGCGCAGGACGCCGACCCCGGCCTCGATCATGATCGAGGCCGCCGTCATGCCGGTGAGCAGCGAGATCTCCGCGTTCCACGCCTCGACATCGTGCCGGGGCCGTTGTGTGAGGACCCACCCGCCGTCGGTGTCGGAGCCGATCTCCTGCTCCGGCAGCTGCAGTTCCACCGCGCCCCTGCGCACCGCGAGTTCGCGCCTGAGCCTGCCGAGTTCGGGCAGCGCCGCCACCGCGGGATGCGGCCTGCCCTCGGCCAGTGCGGCCTGCACGGTCTCGTAGTCGAACTGCTCCGTCGAGCGGACCAGCGCGCGGCGTACTCGGGCGTCAACCGGCTCACCGCCACTGTCGGTGTCGATCGACCACAGCACCGCGGGCCGGACCTGGCCGGGCAGCAGACTCGCGGCTCCTTCGGAGATCTCGGGCGGGTGCATGGGCACGCTGCCGTCCGGCAGATACAGGGTCTGCCCGCGCCTGCGGGCCTCCTGGTCGATGGCGCCTCCCGGCGGCAGGAAGGCCGCGAGGTCGGCGATCGCGTAGTGGACCCGGAACCCGCCTGATCGCAATCGCTCGATCAGGAGTGCCTGATCGAGATCCTTGGATCCGGGTGGATCGATGGTCACCAACGGCAGATCGGTGGCGTCCTCGCGGTCACCGTCGACGTCCACCGGGTCGCCCGCGACCTGCTCGGCCTCGGCCAGCACCTCGGCGGGGAAGGATTCGGGCAGGTCGAACTCCGTGCGCAGGGCCGCGAAGTCACCGCCGGCATCGTGGGCACGGATCACGAGAGAAGCCACACACCAACCCTAACCCGGTGTCCATCTCCTAAGCCGGGTTTTTCACCGCCGACGTGCGGTCCTTGCCCGGACCTCACCTGCGGCCGGCAGTCACGGCCAGGCCCAGTATCGCCCGATCGAGAGTGGGCCGAACGGTGTACCTTGCCCCCATCGGCAATGAAAACCACTTCCACTTTCGGCTGAATATTGGAGTCCTCGCGTGAAGACTGCCTTCGTCGGGAAGGGCGGCAGCGGGAAAACCACCCTGGCCTCGCTCTTCACGGCCTACCTATCCGCGTCGCAACACCCCGTTCTGGCCATCGACGCCGACATCAACCAGCACCTCGCCGTCGCACTGGGCGCCTCCGAGGAGGAGGCGGCAGCCCTGCCGACCCTCGGCGACCATCTGCCGCTGATCAAGGAACACCTGCGAGGTGACAACCCGTTGATCCCGAGCGCCGAGGCGATGATCAAGACCACCCCGCCGGGGCGCGGATCGCGGCTGCTGGGGCCGATGGAGGACAGCCCCATCTCCGATGCGTGCTTCCGGGAGGTCGGCGGTGCCCGCCTCGCGGTCACCGGCAAGTTCGCCGACGACGAGCTCGGTGTCGCGTGTTACCACTCCAAGGTGGGGGCCGCGGAACTGCTGCTGAACCACCTGCTCGACGACGCGGGCGAGTACGTGATCATGGATATGACCGCGGGCGCGGACGCCTTCGCCTCGGGCCTGTTCACCCGGTTCGACATCACCTTCCTGGTCTGCGAACCAACCGTGCGCAGTCTCGGCGTGTACCGGCAGTACGCCGAGTACGCCCGGGATTTCGGCGTCCGGCTCGCGGTGATCGGCAACAAGGTCACCGAGGATGACGACATCGACTTCCTGCGCGAACACGTGGGGGCGAACCTGCTGGGCTGGATCACCAGTTCGGGGCACGTGCGGGCAGCCGAACGAGGCAGGCCGCGACCGATCAGTGAACTCGAGCCACACAACCTGGACGTGCTGGCGGCGATGCTCTCCCTGGTCGACGAGAGCACCAGGGATTGGCAGCGTTACCAGGACCAGGCGGTGGAGTTCCACCTGCGCAACGCGCGGGCCTGGGGCAACGACCGTGCGGGTGCGGACCTCGCGGCGCAGGTCGACCCCGGTTTCGTCCCCGGTCCGCGGCTGCTGGCCGGTGCCCGCGAGGGCTGACCAGAACAGGCAGGCGTCAGCGGTAACCGGGGCTCAGCCCCACTCGGCATCCTCGGCGTCGGCCTTCCTGGTCCGCTCCCTGGCGATCTCCAGCGCGCGACGCGCGCTCGCCTCGTCGGGATACGGGCCGAGCAGATCGATCGCGCGGGACCGTTCGAGATGCTCCACCTCGCCGGTTCGCGTGTTGTAGTACCACCCGGTGTCCGGATTCGGATCGCTTCCTCGTGCCATGCCACGAGCCTCGCACCGATGCGCCGCCGGGGCCAGCCTGCGCCACACCAGTGGTGGCTCTTTCAGTGGCGGTAGCGGTAGGGAATCTCGGTGGGGTCCCCGGTAGGACCGAACTGGCCGCCTTCTGTCTCCGGCGCCTCGGCGGTACCCGCGGATTCGGACAGCTCGTCGAACCAGCCCCTGGCGCCCGCCGCGTCCGTGGAGGGCCGCGCCACGCCGCGCGGCGGAGTCTCCGGCTCCTGCCGTTCGGGCTGGAACGGCGGAGCGGGTGGCGAGGCAGGGGGCGACGCCTGCGGCCGTTGCTGTGGCTCGCGTGTTTGCCGCGACTCTCCTGGTTGCTGCGGCTGCGGCGGGCGCTGCCGCGATGGTTGCGGTGTTTCAGGCGCCGCGGGTGGCTGTGGCGGTTGGGCAGCCTGCTTGCTCTCGGTGGTGTGCCAGACCGGCTGCGGGCCGATGTTCATCGGCGCGGGCGTACGGGGTTGCGGTGGCGGCTGCTGTGGTGGTGGCTGCTGTGGCGGTGGCGGCGACTGCCACGACTGCTGTGGTTGCGGCTGCGCCGGAAGGGGGCCCGACGGCGGTCCCGGGTCCGGTGGCCCTGCCGGAGCGCCCTGACTGGGCTGCCTGCGGGCGACGGGCGGCACGATGGGGTCCAGGCAGGACACCAGCACCGTGGTGTTGTCCGGGTCCTCGACCTTGCGCCCGCTGCGTTCGCGGTACACCATCTCGCCGCCGACGTCGATCTCCACCAGGTAGCCGGCCTCAGCGAGCTGTTCCTCGTCGAGGTCGATGAGTCGCTCATAGCGTGAGGGCACGACTCGGTAGACGGGCCAGCTCAGCCTGCCGTGTTGCTCGTGGAACTGCGCCAGCAGGTGCACGAGCTGCTGCTGCCACGGCAACGACATGCCCTCGGCCAGCGAGCGCGGGAGCACGACGTAACCGGCGTCCACCCCGGGCCAGCCGTGGGCGAGGTAGTCCGCGAGAGGTGTGCTGGACGCGGGCGGCCCCGAGGGCCGGGGCAGCTGAGGGGGACCGAACATGTTCCGCGGGTCCTCCGGGAGCTGCTGGCCCCGTGGCTTGCCCCGCTTACCGAACTTCTTCGCCATAGTCCCTTCCAGTGCTTGTCCCAGAACACCGCCGCTTCCGGCCCGGTTCTGCGAACACGCTCTCAGACGCCGGGCCTGATGGCCTGCGCGACGAGCTCGGCCTCATCCCAGGAGACCGACCTGGTGTGCACCGGCACACCAGATTGCTGCGCTTCCACTATCTTCCCGTCGCCCAGATACATCGCAACATGGTGAATAGTCTTCGGGTTCGACTCGTCGTAGGCCCAGAACAGCAGGTCTCCCGGCTGCGCCTCCTCGACCGGCAACATCGCCCCCGCGTTGTACTGGTCCTGGGACACCCGAGGCAGCATGATGCCCGCTGCCTCGTAGGCGCGCAGCATGAGTCCGGAGCAGTCGTAGGAGTTGGGGCCGGTGGCACCCCACACATACGGCTTGCCCTGCTCCCGCAGGGCGAACTGGATCGCCGCGGCCGCCGCCTCGTTCGGCGGAAGCACCGCGCCCGCGCTCTCGCCGCATCCCGCGGCGTCGGTGACCTGCCCCAGGTTCTCCACCAGGTGGACGGCCATGGCCTCCCACTTGTGATAGCGGTCGGGGAAGGCGGACCGTTCCACCGCCTGCGCGGCCGCCCCGGGACGCAGGCTCTCCCAGTCCGGAATGGCCTCGAGCACGTCGTAGAACTTGTTGACCTGGTACGGCGGGTTCGTCACCTGTGCGGGTGTGCCCCAGCCCATGGAAGGTCGCATCTGGAAGATGCCGAGGGAATCCCGGTCACCGTAGTTCAGGTTGCGCAGACCGGACTCGGTCATACCCGCCTGGATGGCGACCTGCCATGCCCTCGGCGACATGTTCCGCTGCTTGCCGATGGAGATGATCAGCGCGACGATCGCGAGTTGCTCCTGTTCGAGATTGGCCGCGTCCACCTCACCATTGCCCTGCCCCGGCTGCGAAGGACCGACCGCGGCCTCACAACTGAGGTTGGTCACCCCCTGCGCGTCCAGCTGAGCCTCCAGCTGGGCCTGGTCGCCCACCACCTTGGCCACCGTGCCCGTGGCCAGCAGCGTCGCGAACATCGCGGCGACGATCACCCCGACCAGAATCCCGATGCGCATCGCCTACCCCACCCCCTGGTGGAGAGCCCGCAAACACCTGCCGGTCACGACCTAACCCGCCTCGTCGTAGTGCGCGACCCGCCACCCGGCGTTGGTCCGCACGACGGTCAGGCTGAGTGTGGGCCCGTCGGTCGGCACCTCAGCCTCGACCGAACTGGTGAACGCGGTGGCAGCCGTTGCCTCGCCGGCCACCTTCGTGGCCGGAATGTTGGCGAGGTCCACCGAAGACATCACCGGGAGGTACTCCTCGGTGGTGTAAGGCCGCAGGCCGTCCAACCACTGCTCGATGGTCATACCTTCGGGGTGGTTAACCCACGCCGTGGCCCACTCTTCCGCGACGCGCAACGCCGCCGGGTCAGGGTCGTCCGGGGTCGGAGTCTGCCTCGGCTCGGTCAGCCGCGTCGGCAGCGGCCCCGTGCTGTCCGAATCCGATTCGTCCGAGCCCGAACCGGTGGTCCGATCGCCCGCGTCCCGTGAGGTCTCGCCGGTCGCGGCGTTCGGACCGGAGCCACCCGCACCTCCGGGTAGCTGGGGCACCACGATGCCGAGCGTCACCACGACGGCGACCAGTACGACGAGGGTGCCAACGAGGTGGGCGGGCGAGCGCAACGGCCAGCCCCACAGCTTGCGATAGACCGCGGCCCTGCCGCGGTTGGTCCGGATCGGCATCGGCTACCCCCGCACCACGCGGTCGGTATCCCTGAAGTCCTCCCGGACCTCCAGACCCCGGGACGGCCGGTACAGCACGAACACCGGCTTGCCCGCGACCACCTCGGGGTCCACCCGCCGTGGCCCGGTCCTCGGTGGCGGGACATCCGGGGTGTACGCGGGTTGTGCCGCCGAGCGCTGGTATCCGCCGGTCTCGGCTCCCACCGAGGACATCCGGGAGGGCACCACGACGGGATCGGGGTCATCGCCACGGTCCCAGCGGCGATCGGACACCGGCGCGGTGTCCACCCGCCTGCTCGAAGCCGCCGTGAAACCCGCACCTTGGCCCACCGAGCCGGCGGGCACGTAGTCCCCCGGCGCACGGGACACCGGCTGGAAGGTCGGGTGTCCGGCGGGCCCGCCGGCCGCGGGCAGCCCGGGGCGTCCGCCCGAGCCGGCCACCGCGCCACCCGGCCACGCACCCGACCAGGCAGCCGCGGGCCGCTGCGTCCCGGCCGCGCCGTCCATCCGCTGCGAACTCGCGAACACCGTGCTCGCCTCCGGGCGGGCCCGCCTGCCGCCGACCGTCGCCCCGAGCGGACCGCGCTTCTCGGCGTTGCCTGCCACGTCATCGGTGTCGCGGACGTTCTGCCAGAACTCGTCCTGCGGGGTGGGCCCCTCCTGCTGTTTACGGAAGCGGGAGAGCAGCCCGCTCCTCGGCGACGGCACGGCCGAACCGACCATGCCGACGGACATCTCCACCATCTGCCAGAGCCGCCTGCCGGGCCTGCCGACGAGGAACAGCAGGATCGTCACCAGTCCGGCCATCACCATCTGGGTGAGCATCGACAGCGCACTGCCCGCGTCGAAGATCGCCTGCAGCAGCAGCGCGTGCACGCCGGCGAGCACCGAGAGCACCACCAGGTTGAAGGCGACCGCGCCGGCCACCTTTGCCACCCTGCGCAGGATGTCGTGGTGCAGCAGGGCGACCAGCCCGATCAGCGGCGCCGTGAGGGTGAACAGGCGTACCAGCACCTGCGCCAGCAACACCGCGGCCTTGGCGAAGAGCTGGAACAGCGAGTACACCAGGCTCTGCAGGAAGGCCAGCAGCCCGGAACCGGTGCGGCTGCCGTCCTCTCCGGTGAAGTAGCCGGTGGCCGGGCCGAGCTGCGTGGAGATCTCCTTGAACTCGGCCTTCTTACCGTCGACGACCGCCTGGTCCGCATCCGCGCCGTCGCGCACCTCGGCCCAGGTGAAGGCTTGCGCGTCCAGCAGGGGCCTGCCGAACTGCTCGGCCTGTGGCGCGTCAGGGGAGCCGAACTCGCCGCGCAACCAGTTCTTGTAGACGACCTCGTTGTGCAGGTTGGTCGGAAGTACGTGCCGGATCACCCGGTTGTCCGACTCGTCCACGAACCCGGCCTGGATATTGGTCGTGGTCTGCACGATCGCGGAGTCGATCTCGTCGTAGAACCGCAGCATCGCGAACGACGAAGCGGCCAGCCACACCCCGGCCAGCGCGTACAGCGCCCGTTTACTGACCGCGGACAGGTCTCCGCGCCAGATGTTGCGGAACATCAGGATCGCCAGCAGCAGCGCGGCCAGCCCGAACAGCTGGCCGTAGATGTTGTTGTAGACCTTTTCCGCACCGGAGCGCACGGCGTCGTAGAGCGGGGTGAGCAACCCGCCCTCCATCACCGTGTAGTGCAGCGAGTTGGTCGCCCCGACGATGTTCTTGCCGAGGTTGAACAGCTGGTTGCCCGCCCAGGTGTCGATCGTCGAGTTCGGATCGGTAATGCCCGACAACGGCCCGCAGTCGGTCTCGAACACGTGCCATACGGCACCGGCGTAGCTGTAGTCGAAGTAGGCACTGCCCGCCTCGCCCTGACTGTGGGCCGGGTCCAGCGCGCCGACCATCCCCGACCCCGGCCGCTCGGGATTGGGTGCCTCGCCACAGGCCGCGGCAGCGGCCGGTGGCCCGAGGAACAACGCCTGCAGCCCGAGGATCGCCACCACCAGCAGCAGCGCGGATCGCCGCTGCGTGGCCGCACTGCCCCTGCCCAGCCCGCCCAGAATCGGCTCACCAAGACGCCGGCGTCGCCGAACCAGCTGCCAGGCTCGTGCGGCGAGCAACAGCGACAGCACCGTCAGTATCGTGATCACGGCATATCACCGCGTCCCTCACCGCAGACCTCTCCCGCGCCACCCCTTGCAGGTTTGCTCATGCTGTGTCACCCGGCCTCGCTCCGCTCCGCGTGCAGGGCATTCGCCCCTCACCGCAGAGCTCTCCCGCGCCACCCCTTGCAGGTTTGCTCATGCCGCGTCCCGGCCCGTACCGTTTTTTCCCGCTCCCGCGTGTTGCTGCTCGCGCCCGTTCGGTGAGTGCTGCTCCGGACGCTCCGATGGCCGATCCTCCTGCTGCGCGCCCGGCGTGTTGAGAACCTGGTCCTCGGTGAGGCCGACCTCCAGTTCGGCTGCCCGCTCGAGGTCCTCCTCGAGTTCGTTTTCCATGCCACCGGCGAAGTCCTCCTCCGGCGGCGTGGCAACGTGCGGCCGCTGCCCTTCCTCGGCGGCGTCCGATCCGGGGACGCGCCCGCCATCGGCCGTACGTGCGTCCTTCGACCCCGGCGTGGTGTCCATCGCGGCCCGTAGGTGCTCCAGGTGCGGGCCGGAGAAGTCCACCCGGATGCGCTCCACGCCACCGGCACCGTCACCGAAGATGAACTGCCGCGGCTCGCGGTCCCGCTCGAGACCACCGCGCTGGGCACCAGGTCGCCTGCCCAGCGCCGCGACCACCTGCTCGTAACCGACCCCGACGGGCACCTTGAGCAGGCGCAGCGCGTCCGCCTGCGCCTCGTCGTCGTCGAGCCTGCCGACGAACACCGAGTCGAGCAGCGCCACGAAGCCCTGGATCTTCAGGAAGTCGGCCGGAATCTGCGAGGACAGCAGCACCCGGACGTTCCACTTACGGGAGTCACGGGCGAACCGGTTCATCAGCACCCGGCCGGTCGGCACCTCCGACAGGAAGAACGCCTCGTCGATCCAGACGCCCTTGCGCAGGTCCTTGGGCTTCTCGTACACCGAGCGCTGGGTGAGCCAGGCCGCCAGGTTGAGCATCTCGACGCCCAGCGCCTCCGCGTCGGTCCAGTGCTCCCTGCCCACATTGTCCTTCGGCAGGGTGAGCCCGGCCATGGTCAGCACGGTCAGCCGGTCGTCGCGGGTCTCGGAGTACGGGTCGGCGCCGGACTCCGGGATGAGCAACGACATGCGTTCGCGCATCTCGTCGAGGAAGTCGGCCACGACCACGGCGTGCTCGTGATGTTCGCTGGAATCCCTGCGCAGGGCGTCGATGACCTGCCCTGGATCGGCATCGAAACGGCCGCCGACCGCACGGACCGCGCGCAGCAGCACGATCCGGGTCTGCGCCATACGAGACACCTCATAGGGCAGCACACCGGCGAGCACGTCGAGCACGAGCCGGCGCCGGGTGGCCCCGGCCAATGCCCGCTCACGCCGCCAGGCCCGCTCCGGGTCCTCCTCGTCGAGGAAGTGGTCCAGCCGCGGCTCGGCCACCACCCGATACGGGTTGAGGATGCCGGGCTGGGCGTTGAGCAGGTTGATCGGCCGGGCATAAGGCCGGATCTCCGGCAGATCGCACAGCCGGGACAGCGGCCCCGAAGGGTCCAGGATCGTCCAGTGGGCCCCGGACCGCAGCGTCTTGTAGACGATGCCACCGCCGAGGAAGGACTTGCCGCCACCGAGGCCGGCCACCATGGCCGTCAGACCGGAGCCGTCCCGGATCTCCTGCGCCATCCACGGGTCCCAGGCCACCGGCCTGCGGGTCGCGGTGCAGGTCTCGCCGAGCAGGATGCCCCGGCGGTCACCGACCTCCGCCGTGGCCGTCGGCACGGACGACGCGGCCCAGACGACGGAACCGCGGCGCATGTAGGCGGCCGAGGCCAGCGGTTCGCCGGGGATGAACTCCCTGGCCATCGCGTACTGCGCCTCGGGGTGCTCGATCGCGATCTTCGGCTTGTACAGGTCGAGCAGCTGCTGGGCGAGGCGCAGTGCGTCCCGCTCGGTGGGGCCGGACACCGCCAGCCGCCACCAGGACCGCACCCTGGTGGCCAGCGCGGTGAAGCCCGACGTCATCTCGTCGTCGATCTCCAGCACGCGGGATGCCTGCCTGGCCAGCGACTGCGGTGGTTCCAGCTCGTGCTCGTCGGTGTAGTGCTTGACCTGCGAGCGCACCTTGTTCATCTGGCGCTGCAGCTCGCCCGCTACCTCCTCGGGCCTGCGCACGTAGATCCGCGCGGACCACTCGACCGCACCGGCGAGCCGGTCGGCGTGCTGCACCCAGGGGTCGTCGACCTCCGGGATCTGCAGACCGTGCATCTGGCCGACGGTGAGCACCGCGACGTGCCGGGACACACCCGCGTTGGATCCCGTTCGCCCGCGCACGGTCACCGTCGGCGCGTACGGCTCGGAGTGGAAGTCGGCGGCGTCGGTGAAACTGGCCAGGTCCTCCGGTTCCCAAGCGGCGCCGGGCACGGCGGGCAGATTGCGCGGGGCGGGCAGGCCCAGCGAGCAGGACCGGTGCATCAGCCAGGACATCTCCTCGGCGTGCGCGGGCCTGCCCTCCAGACCGGCTGAGCCGATCACCTGGTCGAGGTGCTCGACCTCGGAGTCGAGTGCGGTCAGCTCGGCGTCCACGGCCTCGGGCAGGATCTTGCGCAGCAGCGGTGCGGCGCGCTCGACCGCGCGGTCCATCACGCCCCGCGTCTGCACCTGGACGCCGATGTAGACCTCCTTCTCCGCCATCGACCGGCCCATCAGCTGCTGCTGCTCGCCGATCAGGTACTCGTCGAAGGAGAGGGCGCCGGGGCTGTCCGGCGGGCGGCCGACGGCGTTGTAGACGTGGGACTCGGCCCACATCCGGATCGGGTACGGCCGGTTGGTCACGCGCAGGTGCAGCCAGCGGCCCTGCAACTCCGCGTACTGCCCCGCGATGGCCGCGATGAGGTCACGGCGCTGGGAGTCCGAACGGAACGACCAGCGCTGCGGCGCGAGCCGGTACCAGGCGTAGACCTCATGCCCGGTGCGCAGCAAGTGGCCGTCGATGCTCCTCGCCGCGATCGAGGGGGTGTAGGTCGGGACCGACTGCTCGCCGGGCAGGCGCCTGCCCTTCTTACCCGAGTTGGCCTTCTTCGCCTGTGCTGACCTGGACTGCGCGGCCCTCTGCGCAGCCTTCGACTGTGCCGGCACCGGGCGCTGCTGAGGCTGCTGAGGCTGCCAGGAACTGGCGGCCAGGGGCAGGTCCTGCTCCCGCTTCTGCCGGCTTTCGCCGCGACCGAACAACGACTACCTCCCGACCGGGGCCGGAGACCGGCCGCGGCGCGCTCGTGCTGTGCTGTGCTGGGTTGCCGGGTGTGGTGAGGCCCCTCTCGTTCTCGGCCCTCTCGTCCTCGATTTGGGTCGCGGCCGCTCGGTACGCACCCGCACCTTGCTGGCGCTGACCGCACCACCGGTCCCGCCGGATCGTTCCCGGGGTGTTCGCAGCTCCCTGGCCCACATCGTCATGACCGACCCGAGCGGGCGCTCGTGGCTGATCTTGGCGGTGATGAACCTGGTGATGACGATGGTGATGACGAAGGCCCAGGCAGTGGAGAAGAAGCCGAAGCTGAAACCCATCTGCCGCTCGACGGTCAACACCAGCAGGAACACCGGGACGCCGACACCCCAGGCCACGTACCTGGCCCGCCACGGGAAGGTCGCTTTCGGCGGACCGAGCCATACGGCATCGACCCGGTAGACGTCGTCATCGGTTCTGATTCGCAAGGCCGAAGCACCTCAGCCGGTGAACAAGCCGGCGATCCATTCGCCGACGTCGACACCCGCGCCGCTGACCGCGAGGCCGATGATCGCCAGTGCGACCACCACACCGGCCAGGCGGCGCATGACTCCGGCGTTGTCGCCCTTGCCGCCGCCCAGCCAAAGCAGCAGCAGCGCCACGGCGAGCAGCACCAGCGGAACCACGTTGTCGAGCAGCCAGGTGCGGACGCCGCCCGTTCCGAGCTCGCCGTCCTGCGCCAGTGCCGCAAGGGTCATGATCGTCATCGCTTACTCCAAAGGGCGCGGAGCGTGGTTGTGCGGAGCGCACCACCGTGCGCCCCACTGTGGTTCCGACACTTGCCGTGTTCACACAACATCATGGCGTTACATGGGGTAGTGGTCAAAGGGCTGTTGGGTGACCGTGGCGTTCCGGCCCGGCGCACACTACGGCCGATTCTCACTCAACTCGTCGCTCTCCATCATCGCCGTGAATCCACTCAGTATCGAGGCACTCCACCCGGATTTCGTAGTGTGCCAATGGACTCACCCGGTCGCGAGGATCAAACTCACTCTGGGTACCCGGTATTCGGCGTCAATGGCGATGTAACCAGTGAACCATGCCCCGAAAGGAGGCGGCATCGGCCTCCGGTCTGTGACCGCCTGCGTGCTGCCATGGCAGGAAATCGATCATCCGAAGGAGGAGGGGGTACCGACCTGAATGCCGTGATTGCGCCATTTCAGTGACGGTGAGTCACCGAAAACTGGTGTGGGGGAATTTGCATTCCCATACGTTTCAGCCCTCAGCGGCCGGCGAAAACACCGTCCGGGAACGCGCCGGCCGACACGACCGCCCGGCTCAGTCCGCGCGCGAGCTCGTGCAGGCGTTCGCACCTCTCCGCGCCCAGCAGTGACCACGGCACGGCGGACGCGCGATTGGTCACCGCCTCGACCTCCGCGCGCAGCGCCGCCCCCTGCTCGGTCAGCTCGCCGTCCGCGTCGAGCAACCCGGCCTCCCGTAGGTGATCGATCGCACCTGCCCACTGCTCGTCGGACCAGCCCCGTAGCTTTTTCGCGATGGGTTCGAGGAAGCCCTTGCCGGTGGCGGTGTGGGTGACGATGGCGGTGAGGCCGTTGAAACCAGCTGCGACGAGCGCGGCGATATGCCCGTCGCCGCGGAACTCACGCAGCTGTGAGGCCGCGTGCCAGAGCATGAGGTGGGGCTCCTCCGGCCAGTCCAGGTCGGCGAGCGCGGCATACAGCGGGCGCCCCTCAGGCAGGCAGCCCTCGGCGGCCTGCCTGGCGAGGTTCGCGGTCTCGGCGAGTTCGGCGGAGTCGATAGCGTCCGCGCCGAGCAGCCTGCGCAGTGCGGCGTCGGCCGCGGCGAGCCGGGCTTCGAGTACCCGTTCCGGAGTGGCCAGCGTCCAGGCACGGGGAATGTGCCGGGCGACCAGCTCCGGATTGAAGTTGAAGAACGTCGCGGCGACGGTCCCCGGGCCGACCGGCCCGAGCGGCGCCGAGCGGCTGGCGAAGTAACCCATCCGGCCCGGCCGCAGACCGGCCTCGGTGTAGAACTGCTCCGCCTCGGGTGCGAAATAGACCATCGAGTGGAGGGGCTCCAGCACTCGGTTGCACCGGAAAGCGACCTTGCTGGCGTCGTCCTGATCCATGCTCGGCAACCTACCCGAGGGCCCCGTGCCCTTTCGCACTTTCCCGGGAAAGTGCGAAAGGAAGTGCGGACGAGCTGGCATGTAAGCCGGATCCTGTCCCCGCG
The DNA here is from genome assembly GCF_003385185.1 of Amycolatopsis palatopharyngis. Classification (GTDB taxonomy): domain Bacteria; phylum Actinomycetota; class Actinomycetes; order Mycobacteriales; family Pseudonocardiaceae; genus Amycolatopsis; species Amycolatopsis palatopharyngis. The sequence continues at coordinate 37,393 of NZ_PQHZ01000015.1, forward strand.
GCCCGCCGAAGCGGAGCCGCGATGGGCGGCCATCCATCTCGGCCTGCCGTTGCCGACAGGCTCTAGCGGCCTACCCGCAGACATCGGACGGGCCGTCCTCGAACGTCTGCGCAGGAGCCTGAGCTCCCTCTTGGCCTTGCTCCGGGTGGGGTTTACCTAGCCGCCCCGGTCACCCGGGGCGCTGGTGGTCTCTTACACCACCGTTTCACCCTTACCTGCCGCTCGCGCGCCAGGCGGTCTGTTTTCTGTGGCACTGTCCCGCGGGTCACCCCGGGTTGCTGTTGGCAACCACCCTGCCCTGCGGAGTCCGGACTTTCCTCGAAACCGCGCCGGAGCGCGGCGTCGCGACCGCCCTGCCAACTCGTCCGCATCGACAAGGGTAGCCACCTCGCCGCGGAGCGCGCCGGGATGCCCCCAATGTGGCATTGGGGACGTTGAAGTTCCCCAATGCCACATTGGGGAACTTCTACCTCGCCGTCAGCTCAGGTGGGAGGTGTCGTTCACCAGGCGCACCGAGGCGTTGCCGTCGGGGTAGAACTCGACCATCGACAGCGAGGCCAGGTCCAGGTGCAACCGGAACAGCAGCGAAGGACCCGCGTCCAAACCCATCCGCAGCAGGGACTTGATCGGCGTGACGTGACTGACCACGACGATCGTCCGGCCCCCGTACGTCGACAGCAACTCGTCGCGGGCACGGCGCACCCTGCGGTGCACGGCGTCGAAACTCTCGCCGCCCGGTGCGGCCAGCGCGGGATCACCCAGCCACTTGCCGTGCAGGTCGGGGTCCCGCTCAGCGGCCTCGCCGAACGTCAGCCCCTCCCAGTCACCGAAGTCGGTCTCCAGCAGGCCGGGGTGCGTGCTCACCCGGCCGCCGAGTGCGTCGGCCACCGCTTCCGCCGTCTGCCTCGCTCGCAGCAGCGGCGAAGCGACGATCGGCGCAGCCTCGCCACCAATGACCAGACCGTCCATCGAGGCGAGCCGTTTCGCGGCCGCGGCCGCCTGCTGGGCCCCGGCATCGGTCAGTGGGACGTCACCACGGCCCGAGTAACGCCGATCCAGCGACATCGCGGTCTGGCCGTGCCGCAGGAGCAGCAGCCGCGTCGGCGTGCCGGTGGCGCCGGACCAGCGGGCCGGACCCCGGTCGGAGTCCGGATCCGCCTCGTCCGGCTCGGACCTGCGCTTCGGTGCGATACCGGCCTGAGTGTCCATCGCTTCGTTGGCAAGGCGGTCGGCATGGGCGTTACGCGCACGCGGGATCCACTCGAACCGCACCCGGTCGAAACCGGCCACGAGTTCGCGAGCACGCTGCGCGAGCGGTTGCAGTGTGGCGTTCTTGATCTTCCAGCGCCCGGACAGCTGCTCGACGACGAGCTTCGAGTCCAGCATGGCCTCCACTGTGGACGCGCCGAGTTCGGCCGCCGCCTCAAGCCCGGCGATGAGCCCCTGGTACTCGGCCACGTTGTTGGTGGCGATGCCCAGCCCTTCGCTGCGCTCGGCGAGCACCTCGCCGGTCTCGGCGTCCTTGACCACGGCGCCGTAGCCTGCGGGCCCCGGGTTACCCCGAGAGCCCCCGTCCGCCTCGACGACTACCCGATCCGTCATGGGCCCGACTCCAGAGTCCGGCAGCGTCCAATGGTGCGGACCTCTTCCGCAGACCGTCCCCAACTCACACTCATAGGCCCGACTCCAGAGTCCGGCAGCGTCCAATGGTGCGGACCTCTTCCGCAGACCGTCCCCAACTCACACTCATAGGCCTGACTCCAGAGTCCGCACGAGAATCGCGCCGCAGTTGTCGCAGCGGACGACCTCGTCCTCCGCGGTCGCCTTGATCTCGGCGACGGTGTTGCGGTCCAGCTCGAGCTGGCAGGCACCGCATTTGCGGGCACGCAGCAGCGACGCGCCGATGCCCTTCTGGGCCCGCACCCGCTCGTAGAGGCTCAGCAGGTCCTCGGGGAAACGGGGCAGGAGGGCTTTGCGGTCCGTCGTGCGGCGGTCCTCCGTGGTGTCCAGGTCGGCCAGGACGTCGTCGCGCCTGCGGGCGGCCTCGGCGAGCTCCTGCTCGGCCTTGTCCACCTCCGCGCCGGTGCGCTGGGCGTCGAGTTCGAGCGCCTCCCTGCGTTCCATCAGCTCCAGCAGGTCGTCCTCGAGCGCGGCCTGCCTGCGCTCGAGCGTCGACAGCTCGTGCTCAAGGTCGGTCAGCTGCTTCGGTGACACCGAGCCGGAGGCGAGCAGTTTGCGGTCCTTGTCCTCCCGCGCCCGCACGGACTCGACCTCGCGTTCCTGCCGCGCCACGTCCCGGTCCATGTCCGAGGCCTTCGTCTGCACGGACACGAGCGCGTCCTTGCGCTCGCGCAGGGTCTTCTCCGACTCGGCGATCTCGGCCAGCTCGGGCAGTGTGCGACGGCGATGCGCGATACGGGACAGCTCGGCGTCGACCTTGGCGAGGTCGAGCAGCTGCCGCTGCACGGCTGGATCTGCCTTCACGTGTTGTTTCTCCCTCACCCAGCTCGAAAATTCCACGGATCGGTGCTCCGCGTGGAGATGTGAACCTCGACCGTACCCGCCGTTGCCACCTCGATCACCGTCGAGGCTTGCCCGCACCACGGCCACTCGCTGGCCCAGTGGGTGACCCCGACCAGCGCGGGCACCTCGGCGACCGACTCGAGGTGCTCGCCCGCGGGGTGGTGTCGCAGATCCGCGGTGACGTAGGCGTCCACGCCGGCGGCCGTGGCGGCACCGAGGTAGCTGTCGCCCGACCCGCCGGACACCGCGACGGTCCTGATCGGACGGTCAGGATCACCCGCGCCGAGCACCCCCGGTCCGGTCGCGGGAAGTGCGCCGGCGACTCGGCTGACGAAGGCCGAGAACGGCTCCGGTGCGGGCAGCTCAGCGATGCGGCCGATGCCGGTCGCTCCGTGTTCGGCCGAGGCGTGCGGGGACAGCGGGGCGAGCACCCGAAGGCCGATGGCCTCGGCGAGCGCGTCGGAGACTCCGGGGCTGGCCGAGTCGGCGTTGGTGTGCGCGCAGTAGAGAGCGACGCCCGCCCGGATCAGCCGGTGGATCAGCCTGCCCTTCGTGGTGTCCGCGGGGACTCCGTGCACGCCCCGTAGCAACAACGGGTGGTGCGCGACGATCAGCTGCGCACCGAACTCGATTGCCTCCTCGACCGTCGCCTGCACGACGTCGACGCAGACCAGCACGCGCCGGACGGGTTCAGCCGGATCACCGCACACCAGCCCGACGGCGTCCCAGGACTCGGCGAGTTCGGGCGGGTAGGCGGTCTCCAGCGCGGTGACGATCTCGGACACGGTAACGGTCGCGGACGGTGACTCGGACATGCCGCCGATCCTCGCATGCGCCCCCGGGAGAAGTTCCCCAATGCGGCATTCGGGAACTTCAACGTCCCCAATGCCACATTGGGGACATCCTCGGAGGGGGTGCAGCGCTGCCGACTCGGGTGTCGTGGGTGGTCACGCTCCGCTGATAACGGCTGATTACCAGGGCGGTTCCTGGGGGCGGGCTCAGGGGGCAGAATTGGTGAAGTGAGGGAGAACGGCCGAGAGCCGAACGACCGACTACGGGCTGCCCGGGAGTCGACCCCGTCCCCGCATGATCCTGGTGCTGCGATGAGCCGTCCGGAGCTGGCCGACGCAGTGAACGCCTGGCTGGTGGCGCACACCGACCGGCATGCCGTGGTGGACGAGCACTATGTGGCCCGGCTGGAGCGCGGCAAGATTCGCTGGCCGGACGCCGACTATCGGTCCGCGTTCGCCGCGGTGTGCAACCGGCCGGAATCGGAACTGGGCTTCCAGCCCTCCTCCGCGAATCGTCGCCCTGTCCGGACCGCGCCGACGCGGCGCGCAGGCGAGCTCGTCACCCGCGAGGCATTTGAGTGGGCTGTCCCCGATGAGCTGGGACCTCCTGTGGACGCTGACTACGTGAACTCCCTCCGGGAGACCGTGGAGCGAATCGTGGCGCTGAACAACACTGTCGGCGGAGACGAGATCGCCCGACTGACGGTGGCCGAGCTCCGGACCGCGCAGAGGACCCTCGCCAGCGGCCGCTACCGGCCCAGCGTGGAGCGAGACCTGGAGGCCGCGACGGCTGAACTCGGGGTGTTGTCGGGATGGCTGCTCTACGACGCCGAACTCCAAGACGAGGCCCGGCAGGTCAACCTGGATGCGCTGGCTCTGGTACGGACATCCGTGGACCTGCCGATGGAGTGGTTCTTGCTGACCAACTTGGCGATGGGCGCGGTGCACACCGGCCGCCCCCACGAGGCTCTACGCGTCACCAGCCAAATGCAAGAGCGGGACAACCTCCCAGGCCGGGTAGCGGCACTGGTCAGCCTGCGCCGGGCACGCGCCCTGGCTGCGTTGGGGGACGACGCCGGACACCGCGCGGAGTTCGCGCGGGCGCGGTCCCTGCTGGACAACAACGTCACCAGTCGCGACCCGGCATGGACGTGGTGGATGCTCCCGACGGAGATGACCTGGCATGAGGGAATGGCTCACGCGGCCCTGGGTGACTGGTCGCGGTCACTGCCGGAGCTGGCCGAGGCGGTGGAGGGCTACACCCACGACCGGCGCGGCCACAACGGGTGCCGGGCGCTGCTGCTGGAAGGGGCGGTGCGTGCCGGGGCGTGGACGGAGGCCGAGGACGTCGCGCAAGAGGTCATGCTGCACCTGAGCCAGACGACCTCCGGCCGGGCGCGGCACAGCCTGCGGCGAACAGTGACACTGTTGGACCGGTCCGGGGCACGGCCAGGCCTGCGGGACATGCTCCGCGCAGCCGGGGTGTAGGCCACTACTTCCAGTCGCTGCGGATGGCGCGAGTTTCGAAGCCCTTGTTGCCGCCGATTCCTCGCATGCGCCCCCGGGAGAAGTTCCCCAATGCGGCATTCGGGAACTTCAACGTCCCCAATGCCACATTGGGGACATCCTCGGAAGGGGCACGGCTGGTGTGGATCAGCGACACTGTGGACATGGCACCGCTGCACCTCTGTTTCGTCTGCTCCGGCAACATCTGCCGCTCCCCGATGGCGGCCCTCGTGCTCGAACGGCACCTGCGGGATGCGGGGCTGGCCGACGACGTACGCATCAGCAGCGCGGGAGTCGGCCCGTGGCACGTCGGTGAGCCCGCGGACGCCCGCGCCGTTACCACCCTGCGCAGGCACGGGTACCGGATCGAGCACGTCGCGGCCCAGGTCGGCGAGGAACACCTCGCCGCCGACCTGCTGCTGGTCGCCGACACCGGGCACCTGAGCGCACTGCACGAACTGGTCGACGACCCCGGCCGCGTCCGGCTGCTGCGTTCGTTCGACCCCACGGCACCCGAGGACGCGGAGGTGCCCGACCCTTACTACGGCGGGTCCGACGGCTTCGACATCGTGCTCGGCATGATCGAACGGAGCATGCCCGGCCTGCTCGACTGGATCCGCGCGAACCGATGAACCCAGCGGAAGCGGTCACGGCCGCCGAGCGGCTCACCGGGGAGCAGGTCACCGGCACCCGCCCGCTTGGCGGCTCGGTCTTCGAGGTCACGTTGGGCGACGGACGAACGGCCGTGGCCAAGCGCGGGTCGGGCCGGACGGCCGTCGCGGCCGAAGCCGCCGGGCTGCGCTGGCCCGGCGAGAGCGGCGACGTCGCCGTGCCCGCGGTCCTCGGCAGCGACGAGGACTGGCTGCTCAGCGAGTACGTGCCGCCGGGGAGCGCGAGCGCGGGGGCCGCCGAGGAGTTCGGCCGCGGTCTGGCCTGGCTGCATCTGCGCGGGGCACCGGCGTTCGGCTCACCACCACCGGACGGCCCCGCGGACGCCTGGATGGGCCTCGCGCCGATGCGCAACGAGCCCTGCCCTGACTGGCCGGCGTTCTTCGCCACGCACCGGATCGCCCCATACGTGCGAACCGCCGCCGAGCAGGGGCTCTACTCGGCACGGCAGGTCGCGGTGTTCGACGAGGTCCGCGCCCGGCTACCGGATCTCGCCGGCCCGCCGGAACCACCCGCACGCCTGCACGGCGACACCTGGAGCGGCAACATCCACTGGGGTCACGACGGACAGGTCTGGCTGATCGATCCCGCGGCGCACGGCGGCCACCGGGAGACCGACCTGGCCATGCTCGCGGTGTTCGGCCTCCCGCACCTGGACCGGGTGCTGGGCGCATACGAGGACGAGGCCGCGGCCGCGGGATCCCCACTGGCACCAGGCAGGCGCGAACGGACCGGCCTGCACCAGCTCCACTTCCTGCTGGTGCACGCCGTGCTCTTCGGCGGGGGCTATGCGCGACAGGCGCTCGCGGCCGCGCAGGAGGCGCTGCGGGCGCGTTAGGTGCGATACACCACGGCCCGCCCGACGACACGCGCGACTCGGGGACCGCTTACCGTTGAAGGGTGCGGTTGAAGTTCCTGCTCAAGCCAGGCTGGCTGGCGTTGACGCTGGTGGTGTTCACATTCGCCATCGCGTGCTACACGCTGCTGGCCCCATGGCAGTTCAGCAGGCACACCGAACGGCAGGTGCAGAACGCCGCCCTGCAGGAGTCCTTCGTCTCCGAGCCGCGACCGCTGGCCGAGGTGCTCCCCGCGGGCACCGCGCCGGACGAGGGCGCCGAGTGGCGCCGGGTTTCGGTGACCGGAACCTACCTGGCGGAGGACGAGGTCATCGCCCGCCTGCGCACCGTGCTCGGCGAGCCCGCATTCGAGGTGCTCGCGCCGTTCCGGACAACCGGAGGGCAGGTCGTCCTGGTCGACCGCGGCTACCTGCAGCCGGATCAGCGCAGCCGGGTGCCCTCCTACGCGGCACCGCCGGAGACCCAGGTCGAACTCGTCGGCCGGGTTCGGGTGGACGAGACCGACCCGCACGCGCGACCGGTGTTCGCCAACGAGGCCACCGACGGCAGGCTGCACACCTACAGCGTCGACTCGCAGCTGGTGGGCGCCGCCACCGGCCTGGACATCCGCCCCGGCTACCTGCAACTGGACGCGGGCCAGCCCGGCGCGCTGGGGACGCTGCCACTGCCCCAGGTCGAGGCGGGCCCATTCCTCTCCTACGCCCTGCAGTGGATCGCCTTCGGCACCATGACGCTGCTCGGCTGGCTGTACTTCACGGTGCGCGAACTGAAGCCCGGCGGCGTGCTGGCTGAACAGGAACCCAGGCCCAACCGCCGCAAGTCGGTCGCGCAGATGCTCGCCGAGGACGAAGCCGCCGTTTCCTGACTCCACGGCCCTTCGCCCCATCCGCCACAGCTGGGCAACTTCGCCGCACCGTGGCACGATCTTGCGGGTGAGCAGCACATCCTCGGCCACGAGCGCCCAGCAACGGGAAGCATCGTCGGCTGCGCACCACCTGCGTGACCTCGCGCGGTTGCGCCGCGTTCGTGACCGCATCGACCGGGAGTACGCACAACCGCTGGACGTCGAGGCACTCGCTCGCGGCGTGCACATGTCGGCCGGGCATCTCAGCCGTCAGTTCCGGCTCGCCTACGGGGAATCGCCGTACTCCTATCTGATGACACGGCGCATCGAGCGCGCGATGGCGCTACTCCTCCGCGGCGATCTCAGCGTCACCGAGATCTGCTTCGCGGTGGGCTGCTCGTCGCTGGGCACCTTCAGCACCCGCTTCACCGAACTCGTCGGTGTGCCGCCCAGTACCTACCGGCGCGACGTGACCCGGGCGACGGCGGGGATGCCGCCGTGCGTGGCGAAGCAGGTGACCAGACCGATCAGGAATCGAGAAGCACGCGCTCCGGGCCGCACATAGCCTGATCGCCATGGACATCACCATTCACCAGAGCTTCCTCCCGCACAACGACGCGGCCGCCTCACTGGCCTTCTACCGCGACACCCTCGGCTTCGAGGTCCGCAATGACGTTGAGTACGGCGGAATGCACTGGATCACGATCGGCCCCGTCAACCAACCCGACACATCCATCGTCCTGACCCCACCCGCCGCCGACCCGGGTATCACCGATGCCGAACGCCGCACCGTCACCGAGATGATGGCCAAGGGCACCTACGCGGGCATCAACCTCGCCACAAAGGACCTGGACGGCACCTTCGCACGGTTGCAGGCCGACGGGAGCCAGGCCGAAGTCGTCCAGGAACCGACCGATCAGCCGTGGGGGATTCGCGACTGCGCGTTCCGCGATCCCGCGGGCAATATGATCCGCATCTTCGAGGTCAGCTGAGCCGTCCGTGACCGTGGCGTTTTCCACCGAAAGTGCGATGGCCGCGACCACATACCTGGAGAATCGATAAGCATGGGCACGAGGACGGACACCCCGGCGACAAAGCGAAGCGCTCGCGCATCTGCGGAATCGGCCGAGCCGCACGCTGCCGACAGCCACGACCTGATCCGCGTGCACGGCGCGCGCGTGAACAACCTCCGCGACGTCAGTGTCGAGATCCCGAAGCGCAGGCTGACGGTGTTCACCGGCGTCTCCGGGTCGGGTAAGAGCTCGCTGGTGTTCGGCACGATCGCCGCCGAGTCGCAGCGGATGATCAACGAAACCTACAGCGCCTTCGTGCAGGGCTTCATGCCGACGCTGTCCCGGCCCGAGGTCGACGTTCTCGATGGGCTGACGACCGCGATCATCGTCGACCAGGAGCGAATGGGGGCCGACCCCCGCTCCACGGTCGGCACGGCCACCGACGCCAACACCATGCTGCGCATCCTCTTCAGCCGGCTCGGGCAGCCGCACATCGGCTCACCCCAGGCGTTCTCCTTCAACGTCGCCTCGATCAGTGGTGCGGGCGCGGTGACACTCGAGCGTGGCGGCAGAACAGTGAAGGAGCGGCGCAGCTTCAACATCCTCGGCGGTATGTGCCCGCGCTGCGAGGGCCGGGGCTCGGTCACCGACTTCGACCTGTCCGCCCTGTACGACGACAGGTTGTCGCTCAACGAGGGCGCGCTCACGATCCCCGGCTACAGCATGGACGGCTGGTACGGCCGCATCTACCGCGGCTGCGGCTGGTTCGATCCGGACAAGCCGATCCGCAAGTACACGAAGAAGGAACTGAACGACCTCCTCTACAAGGAGGCGACCAAGATCAAGGTCGATGGGGTCAACCTGACCTACCTCGGCCTGATCCCACAGATCCAGAAGTCGTTCCTCGCCAAGGACCGCGAGGCGATGCAGCCGCATATCCGGGCGTTCGTGGACCGGGCGATCACCTTCACCACCTGCCCCGAATGTGCGGGCACACGACTCAGCGAGACGGCACGGTCGTCGAAGATCGAAGGGATCAACATCGCCGAAGCCTGCGCGATGCAGATCAGCGATCTGGCCGACTGGGTGCGCGGGGTGGATGAATCCGAGGCGACGGTGGCACCGCTGCTGACGGCGCTGCGCGGCACTCTCGACTCGTTCGTCGAGATCGGACTCGGTTACCTCTCCCTCGACCGGCCGTCGGGCACGCTCTCCGGCGGCGAGGCACAGCGCACGAAAATGGTCCGGCACCTGGGGTCCTCGCTGACCGATGTCACCTACGTCTTCGACGAGCCCACCACGGGCCTGCACCCCCATGACATCCAGCGGATGAACGACCTGCTGCTGCGGCTGCGGGACAAGGGCAACACGGTGCTCGTCGTGGAACACGAGCCGGAGACGATCGCGACCGCCGACCACATCGTCGACCTCGGCCCCGGCCCGGGTTCGGCTGGCGGCTCCGTCTGTTTCGAGGGCACGGTCGAGGAACTGGTGCGCAGCGACACCATCACCGGCCGGCATCTCGACGACCGGGCCGCCCTGAAGGAGACGGTGCGCACGCCTACCGGCACGCTGGAGATCCGTGGCGCGAACACACACAACCTGCGAGACGTCGACGTCGACATCCCGCTCGGGGTGCTTGTCGTCGTCACCGGAGTCGCCGGGTCGGGCAAGAGCTCGCTCGTGCACGGATCGATTCCGGCGGGCACGGACGTGGTCTCGATCGACCAGACCGCCATCCGCGGCTCAAGGCGGAGCAATCCGGCGACCTACACCGGACTGCTCGACCCGATCCGCAAGGCGTTCGCGAAGGCCAGCGGCGTCAAGCCCGCACTGTTCAGCGCCAACTCCGAGGGCGCCTGCCCGGCCTGCAACGGCGCCGGGGTCATCTACACCGACCTGGCGATGATGGCCGGGGTCGCCACCACATGCGAGGAGTGCGAGGGGAAGCGATTCCAGGCCTCGGTGCTGAAGTACCGGCTCGGCGGCAAGGACACCGGTAAGGACATCAGCGAGGTACTCGCGATGCCGGTGGCCGAGGCCGAGCGGTTCTTCGGCGAAGGTGCGGCGCGGACACCCGCGGCGCACAAGATTCTCGAACGACTGGCCGACGTCGGTCTGGGCTACCTCACCCTCGGCCAGCCGCTCACCACGCTCTCCGGCGGCGAGCGGCAGCGGCTCAAACTGGCCACCCGCATGTCCGAGAAGGGTGGCGGCAGCAGCACCTACGTGCTGGACGAGCCGACCACGGGCCTGCACCTGGCCGACGTCGAGCAGCTACTCGGCCTGCTCGACCAGCTGGTCGACGCGGGCAAGTCGGTCATCGTCGTCGAGCACCACCAGGCGGTCATGGCGCATGCCGACTGGATCATCGACGTCGGCCCCGGTGCGGGGCACGACGGCGGCCGGATCGTCTTCGAGGGAACACCGCAGGCGCTCGTGGACGCGCACTCCACCCTCACCGGAAAGCACCTCGCGGAGTACGTCGGCGGCTGACCGGTTCGCCGCACTTGGGCGTGTCTGATGGATCTCCTCCGTGCGAGCGGATCCGTCAGACACGCCCTAACTCCTGCGGCGACGGCGCAACCCCACCAGCAGCGCGAGTACGGCGGAGCTGAGTCCGGCCAGCCAGCCGACGACCCTGGACAGCTCGACCGCCCTGGTCACGTGCCCGGTGTCAGGATTGCGGCCGTCGCCGAGCACGGGGAGTTCCTCCACCCCGTGCTCATAGACCGTCCGCCCACCGAGCCGGACCTCGAGTGCGCCCGCGAACGCGGCCTCCACCCTGCCCTCGTTGGGGCTGGGGTGGGCGAGGGTGTCCCTGCGCCAGGCGCGCCACGCCGCCGATGCGGAACCACCGACCACCGGTGCCGCGGCGACAGTCAGCGCGGCGGCAGCCCGGGTCGGCAGCAGGTTCACGAACTCGTCGAGCCGGGCGGCACACCAGCCGAACCGCCGGTATCGCGGCACGCGCCTGCCCGCGCCGCGAGCCAGGATCGTGATCGCGCGTGATCCGAGCAGCCCAGGAGCACCCGCGATCGCGCCCCACAGCAGTGGGGCGACCACGACGTCGGACGTGTGTTCGGCGACGGTCTCCACCGAAGCGCGGGACAGCCCGATCACCTCGAGTCCTGCGGTGCGGCGCTGGTCGAGGCCGCTCAGTGTGTGCCGTGCTCCGTCGAGGTCGCCGGTCTCGAGCTCACGTGCGAGTTCGGTGCCCTGCGCGGCGAGCCGGGCCCCGCCGAGCACTGTCCAGGTGACCACCGCGGTGCCCGTGGCCTGCAGTACCGGGCCGCGGCGGCCGAATCGCTCGGTGGCGACACCGGCGAGCACCGCCGCTCCGGCGAGGCCCGCGGTGTGCAGCGCACCGGGCAGCGGATGATCGGCGTAGACACGGGATTCCACGGCTCGGGACAGCGCCGCGAAACGGGTCGAGGGTTGGGCCCGCCGGGGATCACCGATCGCACCGTCGGCGAGCACACCCAGCAGCAGTCCAATAGCTCGCGCCGCACTCACCTGTGGCTCCCCGCTCGCCGTTTCCGGCCGCCCCCGATTCGCCCGCGGCCACCTCCCAGTACTGCGACGACCGTACCGAACTCGCGGGAGGCGCGGGGACGAGGTCTACTCGATCAGTTCGAACATTTCCTCGCGGGCCTGCACGACGATGTCCCGCATCGCCCGTTCGGCCCGGTCGGCCTGTCCCGCGGCGATGGCGACGGCGACCTCGGCGTGCAGCCGGACCGCGGCCGGTTGCGGTCGCGGCGGCATCAGCCCGTGTCCGGTCCTGCCGGTGAGCACCTCGGCGACGACCTCGGAGAGCTGGCCGAACATCGGGTTGCCCGAGGCGGTGAGCACGAGGTGGTGGAAGGCGATGTCGTGGTCGAGGAAGGCCCGCAGATCCGCGGCCCTCGCCGTGCCCGCGAGATGGTCGGCCAGCGCGCTCAGCCTGCCGCGCTGCTCCGGTCCGGCCCGCAGCGCCGCGAACCGGGCCGCACTGGGTTCCACCGCGGAGCGCAACTCGGTCAGATTGCGCAGCGCCGCCGCGCGTCCCTCGCCGTCGAGCTGCCAGCGGATGAGCCTCGGGTCGTAGTGATTCCACTCCGCCGGATCGCGAACCGTGACGCCGACGCGCCGTTTACTGGTGGTCAGGCGCATGGCCTCGAGCGTGCGGACCACCTCGCGGGCGACCGTGCGGGACACGTCGAACCGGATCTGCAACTGCTCGACGCGCAGGACGGTGCCGGGCTGGAGCGTGCCGCAGGCGATCTCGACGCCCAGTTCGTCCAGCATTCGCGCATGCCGTGCGTCCGCCACGGGTACCCCTCCGATCACCGGGCGCCAGCTCCCCCGGATCGAGGAGATTACACGGCTGGACCGGATTAAGTACGTTTTAAGCCTTGATTAAGTACTACTTTTGGGGTTGACTCTGCTGCCATGCGCGTGATCGTTGTAATGGGCGTCTCAGGGTCCGGCAAGACAACCGTGGGCACGGCACTGGCCGACTCGCTCGGGGTGGAGTACGCCGAGGCCGACACGTTCCATCCGCAGGCCAATATCGACAAGATGACCGCGGGGACGCCGTTGACCGACACGGACCGGTGGCCGTGGCTGCGCGCGATCGCGGACTGGATCGGCGAGCACGCCGAGACCGGTGGAGTGGTGACCTGCTCCGCACTCAAACGCGACTACCGCGACATCCTGCGGACGGGCGGACCGGCATGGTTCCTGCACCTGCACGGCGACCGCGCACTCATCGCCAAGCGGATGGAGACCCGCTCCGGACACTTCATGCCGGTGTCCCTGCTCGACTCCCAGCTGGCCGACCTGCAACCGCTCGCCGCCACAGAGGACGGGCTGACCGTCGATCTCGCACTGGGCCCGGACGAAATCGTCCAGCTCGCCCTCGACGCAGTCGGTGAGCGCGACACACTCTGAATCACGCTTCGGCGGCGGCCCACGCGTTCAGCATCACCTTGGCGATGGAGGAGTTACCCGGCAGCAGCAGGGCGCCGGGCTCGGGCTCGAATCCGGGCTCGTGGACCTCGTCCGCCGCCAGTGCGGCGCGCACCTCGGCCCTGCTGTACCAGTTGGCCTCCTCGATCTCGCCGTCCGCTGGCCACAGCGGGGCCGATGCGTCGGCCCTCGCCGCGAACCCCAGCATGATCGAGCGAGGGAACGGCCACGGCTGGCTACCGAGGTACCGGATGCCCCACACCTCGGCACCGACCTCCTCACGGATCTCCCGTTGCACACAGCCCTCGAGCGACTCGCCGGCCTCCACGAAACCAGCCAGCACGGAGTAGCGCCCGCGTGGCCAAATCGGCTGGCGGGCGAGCAGCACGTGCTCGCCGTTGGTGCCGACGTCGTCGTGCACCAGGCAGATCACCGCGGGATCGGTGCGCGGGTACTCCTCCCGCTCACAGGAGGCGCACCAGGACGCCCAGCCGAACTGCGTCCGTGACGTGGTCTCCCCGCACTGCGCACAGAACCGCGCCCGCCGGTGCCAGCTGCGCAGCGCCACCGCGGTGGTGAGCAGTCCGGCGGAGGCATCGTCCAGCTTGTGGCCGTGGCCCCGGAGTTCGACCCACAGTTCGCCGTCCGCGGAGGGCACTTCCTCCCAGTACCCCCAGCCGCCGCGCACCCGGATCGTCTCCCCGGTGTCGGCGGGTTCACCCGGCAGTGTCCAGTAGTCCGCGCCGTCCCATTCGCCGAGGAACAGCGCGTCCTCCGGCGGTTCGTCACCGAAGGACTGCGCCTTGCGGGTGCTCAGCGCGAACTGCCCACCGTCCTGATCGGACACCTTCCGCACGGGGGCCCGGCCGGCCTGGCCGACCAGCACCACCCGAGCGTCCGGCCAGCGGTCGCGCAGCCGCTCCCGATCTCCGCGCAGAGTCTCCTGCCGGTCCGCGCCCGAACGTGACAGTGCGGGCAGCGCACCGAATTCGAACGGAGCGCTCACTCTGAATCCATCTCTGTGTTCATCTCCAACACGCGGCCGACGTTCCCGCGCGACGCGTCAGTCACTCCTCCACGACCACATCGCCCAGCGCCGCCAGCTTCCTGGAGAGGCTCGCGGCGTCGCCGACGACCACCCCGGTGAACCGGGTGGGCGCGAAGAAGTCCAGCGCCGCCTCCGCGACCTCCTCCGTCGTCACCTCGGCGAGGCGCGCCGGGTGGGCCGCGAGCCAGTCCGCACCGAGCCCGACCGACGCCAGCGCGGAGAGCTGGTTGGCCAGGCCGTGCTGCGAGGACGTGGCGATCAGCAGGGAGCCGATCGCATACTGCCGCACAGACTCCACATCGGACTCCGACGGCGGGACGAGCCCCAGCCTGCCGAGCTCGTAGCGGGTCTCCAGCAGCGCCGGGACGGTGACCTCACTGGCGGTGTCCGCGTCGACCTGCACGGTCGCGGTGTTGCCGGTGAACTCGAACCCGGAGTGAGCCCCGTAGGTGTATCCCTTGTCCTCCCGGATGTTCTCCACGAGCCGGGAGGAGAAGTACCCACCGAAGGTCAGGTTCGCCAGCTGCAGTGCCGGATAACGCGGGTCGGTGCGCGGCAGCGCCTGCCCGGACAGCCGGATCTGCGATTGCACAGCACCGGCGCGCGGTACCAGCAGCAAGGCTCCGCCCTCGACCTCGGGCAGCGGCGGCAACACCGAGGCCGAGCTCTCGGATGCCCAGTCCCGCAACGCCTTCTCGATATCGCCGATGACCGACTGCGGGTCGACGTCACCGACGATGACCATCGTCGCGCCGCGCGGCAACACCGCGCCCGTGTGCAGTTCCCGCACGCCGGCGGCCTCGACCACGGCGACGTCCTCTGCCTGCGGCATCTCCCTGGTGTACGGGTGGTCGCCGTAGCGGCGGCGCTGCAGCGCCTCCCGCGCGATCACCCTCGGCTGTGTCCTGGCGACGGCCAGACGCTCGCCGATGCGCTCGGCCTCCCTGCGCACCTCGGTGTCCGCATAGGACGCGCTGGTGAGGATGTCGGCGAGCACGTCGAGCAGCGTCGGCAGGCCTTCGGCAAGCGAGCTGCCGCTGATCGCGAGTCGTTCCGGGTCCACCACGGTGCCGAGCTCGCCGCCGATCAGCGCGAGTTCGGTGTCGATGGCGACGCGGTCGCGTCGTGCCGTACCGGTCAGCAGCGTCTCGGCGAGCACCTCCGCCGTCGCCGGATGCATGGGGTCGCTGCCGGCGAACGGGATGGACAGCCGCAGCTCCACCAACGGGACATTGGCCTTGCGTACGGCCAGCACCCGCAGACCGTTTCCGAGTACCGTGTCCACATGCGACAGATCTGCCGCCACGCCCTGATCACCGAGCGGCGGTACCTCGCGGGGCCCGTGTGACGTGCGGCCGATCTCCTCGGCCGTACGGTGCGTAGCTGAAGTCACTGGGCTCCCCCCTCTGGCTGAACCACCAACACGGCGCGCGAATCCGGGCGCAGGCCCTTGGCCGCGGCGGACACGTCGTCGGCGGTTACGGCGGCGATACGATCGGCGATCCCGTAGACGAGTGCGGGATCGGAGTAGAGCAGCTCGAACGAACCCAGTGCGAGCGTCCGCGAGACGAGGCGGTCGTGCTCGGCGTGCAGACTCGCACTCCAGCGGGCCGTGATCTTGGCCAGTTCCTGTTCGTCCGGCGGGTTGGCCGCCAGCCTGTCCAGCTCCTCGTCGAGTGCGCCCAGCACCTGGTCGGCGGACACCTCTGGCGGGTGCACGGCCGTCACCGAGAACGTGTCCGGGTCGCGGGCCTCGAACGGGCCGAACAGTCCGGCACCGGCATTGATGTCGGTGACCAGTGGTTCGGCGTGCACCAGCCGCTGCTGCAACCGCGATCCGTCACCGTCGGCGAGCAGACCGGCCAGCACCAGGTGGGCCAGGTAGCCGTCGACCTCGTTGACCGGGTCCGGCATCCGGTAGCCGACCGCCAGCGCGGGCAGCGGTGCGTGCGGATCGATATGCGTTTCGCGCAGCTCCCTTTCCGGGCGCGGTTCGGCGAACGACGGCCGCGCGGGCCGGGGCCGCACCGGCACGTCGCCGAAGTGCTTCTCGATCAGTTCCCGTGCGTGGTCGATCTGGATGTCACCGGCGACGGTGAGTACGGCGTTCGACGGGGCGTAGTAGGTGTCGAAGAAGGCCGCACAGTCCTCGAGCGTGGCCTGCTCCAGGTCGGTGAAGTCGCCGTAACCGTTGTGCGCGTTCGGGAACGTCGAGTAGAGCACCGGCGGCAGCAGGATCCACGGGAACCCGCCGTAGGGCCGGTTCAGCACGTTGAGCCGGATCTCCTCCTTGACCACATCGATCTGATTGGCCAGGTTCTCCTGCGTCAGCTTGGGCGCCCGCATCCGGTCGGCCTCGAGAAACAGCGCCCGCTCCAGTGCCGCCGAGGGCAGCACCTCGAAGTAGTCGGTGTAATCCGGGTGCGTCGAGCCGTTGAACGTGCCGCCGCTGCCCTGAATGTGTCTGAAGTGGGCCAGCTTCTCCAGGCTCTCGCTGCCCTGGAACATCAGATGCTCGAAGAGGTGAGCGAATCCCGTTCGCCCCTCCGGCTCGGAGCGGAAGCCCACGTCGTAGTGCACGCTCACGCCGACCACCGGTGCGGTGCGGTCGGGGGCGAGCACGACCCGCAGGCCGTTGTCGAGAGTGAGTCTGTGTAGCTCGGGTACGGCCATGCGGCCACCCTACGGGGTGTGGCCTGCGGCGGCGATGCTCACGGTCAGGGTGCCGACGAGCTGCCGGATCTCCGCGACGGAGGCGGTGTCACCCCTGCCCTCCCGCAGGCCCAGTGCCACGGCCCAGGCCCGGCTTGGCGGGCATTCGGCGGCGACCACCCGATGCGCCAAGACCTGCGCCAACGCCGTTCGGCCTGCCGCCGTGCGTTCCGGCAGCAGGGAAGCTCCCGCGGCCACCGTCGCGCCCGCCAGCGCGAGCACCACTCCGAGCTGGGCGTGGCCACTGGTCAGTGTGAGCAGCAGGGTGAGAAAGATGCCGTAGCCGATCACCCTGAGCCCCGCACCGCGCAGCCGGTTGCCGCGCAGGTAGCCCAGTCGCACGAGGTCGGCGCGGGCGGCGGCCAGTAGCGCGGGCGGATCAAGGCGGTGCCCCGCACGCACCTGCCGCAGCAACAGGGGTTCGAACTCGCCCCGCGGTGCCCGTGCTTCGAGGTCGAGCAGCGCCGCTGCGAGGTCCACGGCGTCAACCCGGCCGACGACGAGCGGGCCGACGTGTCCCGGACGCAGCCCCGGCGGCAAGCCCCGCCGAGGCCCGGGGCCACGCGGCGTGACGCGCCGATCCCCGCGTCTGGCGCGTCCGACGACAAGCGCGGCCCCGGCCACGAGGACCAGGAGCGCGCCCCATGCCCACCGGACCGCCGGGGTGGCCAGGAACGCCCCGGCCAGGGTCCCCGCGGGCCGGATCCGTGGATCGACGGGCACGGTGCCAGCCGGTAACTCCACGCTGAGCCGCAACCGTTCCCCGGACGGCAGGTCACGCTGGCTGAACCGGGTGAGCCCGTCGTGCCCGATCTGGGCGGCGAGGCACGGCCGGTCGCCGAATCCGGCCGGTTGCGCTCCCACCGCGCACCGCACTGCCGCCGGGATCCGCGGCGCGGCGAACGAACCCCGCACCAGGACCAGATCCGTGTCCCAGTCACCGGCGGGCTGCCAGTAGACCAACGCGCGACCGGCACCTCCATGCTCGACCGCACCGTCCACGGTGTACCGGACGACCGTTGTCCCGCCACCGAGCCGGATGGTGAACCGGTCGGCGAACGTCTCGGCCTGGCCGGTCCCCTCGATGCGCACATCGCGCACGGTCAGCAGCCGTTCCCGAGCTTCGTCGACCGGAACTCGCAGGGACACCTCCCGCACCATCCGCTCTCCCCGTGGCACCGAGACCACCTCGGTCACCGCGAGCGCGCCGTCCCGCCGCACGATCAGTTCGACCTCGACGCTGCGCGGCAACGTGGGCAGGGGCGGCGTCGCGGGCCACGCTGCCGCGGGAACCGGGGTCACCGCGAGAAGGGCGATGAGCACGCAGGCGAGAACTCCGGTTCTGCTTCGTAACGCCCCGCCGCCGCGACAGCGGAACTTCGCCGGCCGCACGCCACCCCTCACCGCGACCTCGCACTCCGCCGTTTCTGCCGCCCGGTCAGGTGCTCGGACTCGGCGAGGACACCGGACAGATCGACGAGGAAGGCATTCAGGTCCCTGCCCTGCCCGGCCAGCCGCTCGTCCTCGGCGAAGGCAGCGACCCAGTGCTCGACGCAGCCGAGTACCAGGGCGTAGGGCAGGGAACGGGTGAACACCAGTTCCCGGTCCGCGAGCGGAAGGCCGGCAGGGCGGAGGGAATTCAGATGGTCCAGCAAGCCCCGCACCTGTCCTGCGAGCAGCCTGCCGCGCGCGGTCCGGGGTGGCAGCAGTCCCCTGCCACGGTCCGGTCTGCGGGAGAACCAGCCCTGCCGCACCGCGTCGTCGTACATGGCGTCGATGACCGGAGTCAGGTCAAGATCCCTGCCGTGCGACCGGGACAGCGAAAGGGCACGGGCCGGATCGGGCAGAAGGGTTGCCAGCAGAGTCCGCTCGTAGTCGTGCAGATCCGCATCGGCCGCGTTGAGCAGCACGATCTCCCAGCTGTCCGCGTCGTCGGAGCGCACGTCGAGATAGCGCCGTACCACCAGATCCAGCACGGTCGCGCTGATGTCGGCGACATCCACGACGCCGTCCATGACGGTGCCGATCTGACCGGGCAGCACGCCGTCCGGCGAGCTGAACCGCACCCGATCCCCGTCCCGCAGCAGGACCTCCACCGGCTCGGCCACGCCGAAGGCGCGTGCGTCGCGCCTGCGAGCCAGCAGGACCACGAGGCCACCGGCCACGAGCGCGAACGCGAGCAGGCCGCCGAGCGCGAGCGCCAGCAGCCATGGCCAGGTGCGGCCGGTGGGAACGAACTCGGCCGTCGTCGTGACGGTGGCGGAGGGCAGCCCGACGGCGAGCACCATCCGCTCCCCCGCTGCCAGCGGGGCCTGCTCGGCACGTACGACGCCGGTGTGGTCCACCTCAGCCAGGCCGCACTGCCTGCCCGACCCCGGAGTTCCGGCGAGACAGGTGATCGGCGAGGCGCGTTGTACCGGCGCGACGAAGGAGGCACGTACCGACGAGAGGCCGGTGTTCCAGCCGTCCGCGACTCGCCAGCGGACCTCCTGCCTTCCCGGCAGTCCAGCCACCGCTCCGTCCACTGTGTACGAGACTGTGGCGTTGCCCCTGACGACCACCCGGAGCTCGTCGTCGGCCACCTCGACGCTGCCGGATCCGGCGACCACCGCCCCGCGCACCCGGTACCGGCGCTCGCGGCCGTCGCCTGCGGGCTCGACCAGCGAGGTCACCCGGGAGAGCTCCAGGCCGGGAGGCGCGGTGATGGTCTCGGTCACCGCGAGACCGCCTGCCCGTTCGACCTTCATCTCGACGTCCAGTGTGGAACCCGCGTCCACCTGCCCGACCGGCACGGCGAACAGCCCCACCGACACGAGCACGGTCCCCCAGCGGGCGAGCTGTGTGCGCACGGCTGCAGACGATAGAGGACCTGGTCCGCCGCGACCTTCCAGGCGCGCTCAGCCGGGCGGAGTGAACGGGTTGTCGTTGTCCGGCGGTGTCGGGCCAGCTGGCGCGGCAGGCGGGGCGGCTGGCGGCTGGGGTTGTTGTGGCGGCGGGACCTGCTGGGGTGCGGACGGCCGGGCGTATCGCCCTGCGTACTCCCGGTTCCGGCGCTCGACCAGCACTGCGGACAGATACGCCCATGGCGGCACCCAGGCCGGTACCGGTGCTCCGATGCGGTTCGCGACCTCCATCGCGAGCCGGTGGCCGAGCTGCTCACGCGCGGCCTCGCCGAGGTCGCCGTAGCGGCCGAGGTACTGGCGCCCGGCGAGCGCGAGGTCGTCCGGCAGGTTCGACAGATCGAGCTGCGCGGCCCAGCCGGCGAGCGAAGGAGGCATGCTGATGGCGGCGGTGGTGACCTCCGGCGCGCGCTCCCGGATCACCACTGTCCCGGCGAGGAAGTCGCCGACCCGCTTGCCCTTCTCCGAGATCAGCGACACGATCATCGCGACCACGCCGAGGAAACCGAGGGCCCAGAAGTCCACGAAGAACCCGGCGAGCGCCCTGGTCAGCGCGTGCCGGAAGCGGATGGGACCGCCGTCGTCGCGCACCGTGCGCAGACCCATCGCGAGCTTGCCGAGGGTCCTGCCGTGGCTGAGGGTCTCGAAGATCGTCGGGTAGCCGACCAGCACCAGCACGGCGAGCGCCAGCATGATCGCGCCGAGCAGCGCTCCGTCGACGTCGCCGAGCCCAGCGAGCAACAGCAGTGCGACCAGCAGCAACACCACCTGGACCAGCACGTCGAGGGCGAACGCGACGCTGCGGCTGGCGAGCCTGGCCAGCCGCAGTTCCAGAACGACGGCGTCTCCGGTGACAAGATCGGACTCTGGCTGCATGTGAAGAATGTATTGAGGGTTAGCACAACTCGGTGGACGGGGGCTGCCCGGAGCTTGCGGAGAAGGGCCCCCGCTACGGCATGCTTTTCCGCCGCAGTAGGGGCAGCTCGCGGCGGCCGAGTGCAGGTAACATGCGCACGACAGCCGAGCCTGCGCGTGTGCGTAACACTCATTTGCATAAGCCTTGTTCCGGCAGTCGGATGCCCATGCCCGGCCCCTCGGGGCCCGGCCGAGGAGAGGACCCGGTACCGGAGTGGACGTCGACCTTTTCGTCGCCGAGCACGGTGCCGATTGGGACCGGCTCGGGGAGCTGGTCCGGCGCAGCGGACGGTTGAGCGGGCCCGAGGCCGATGAACTCGTGCTCCTGTACCAGCGGGCCGCGACGCATCTGTCGATCGCGCGGTCGGCCGCCCCGGATCCCGCACTGCTGGCGCGGCTGTCGTCGCTGGTCGCACGCGCCCGTTCCGCCGTGGCCGGGACGCACAGTCCCGCCTGGCGGGAGGTCGGCCTGTTCTTCTCCCAGCGGTTTCCCGCGGCGGTCTACTTGAGCAGGCGATGGTGGCTGGCGAGCACCGCGGCGTTCGTCGTGGTGAGCGGTCTGCTCGCGGTGTGGGTCGCCGGGGATTCAGACGTACAGGCCTCGATCGCGGCGCCGGAGGAGATCCGGCAGCTCACCGCTCCGGGAGGAGCGTTCGAGTCCTACTACTCCAGCGAGCCTGCCGCGTCCTTCGCGGCGCAGGTGTGGACCAACAACGCGTGGGTGGCGGCAGGGGCGCTGGTGCTCGGGGTACTGCTGTGCCTGCCGGTGGTGTTCATCCTGTGGAGCAACGCGCTCAACCTCGGGGTGTCGGCGGGGCTGATGGCCGATGCCGACAGGCTGGACGTGTTCTTCGGCCTGATCGTCCCGCACGGACTGCTGGAGCTGACGGCGGTGTTCGTCGCGGCGGGAGCCGGTCTGCGGCTGGGTTGGACGGTCATCGACCCGGGCCCGCGCACCCGGACGGCGGCGCTGGCCCGCGAGGGCCGCGCGGTGGTCGCGATGGCGCTGGGCCTGACGGCCGTACTACTGGTGTCCGGGGTGATCGAGGCGTTCGTGACCCCGTCGGGCCTGCCGACCTGGGGCAGGATCGGCATCGGAGTGTTCGCCGAGGTGGCGTTCCTGGCGTACGTGTTCATCCTCGGCCGCCGCGCGCGGCTGGCCGGCGAGACCGGTGACATCGGCGCCGACCAGGCGGGAGACCTCGCACCGACCTCCGGCTGACCCGAGGGACCGGGTCAGTAGGTACGCACTTTCCCGGGAAAGCGCGCTACGTGCACGTGCAAGTACCGCGCTTTCCCGGGAAAGTGCGAGGGTTTCTGAGCCGAGCCCTACAGCCGGCCCGCGGCCTTGAGGTCGAGGTAGCGGTCGGTCAGCGCGGGTGGCAGTTCGTCCGGGGTCGCGTCGACCACCTCCACGGCGCCGCCGCCCTGCCTGGACAGCAGGGCGATCGCGTGCCGTCGTTCGGCCAGGGTGCGCTCGGCCGCGGCCGCCGCGTACACCGCTTCCGCGTCGCCCCGTCCACGCGCCATCCGAGCCACCTTCGGATCGGACACCCCGGCCACCAGTAACTGGTGCCTTGACGTCAGTGGCGCGAGCACCGGAAGGAGCCCTTGCTCCAGTGGCGCCGGGTCCAGGCCGGTCAGCAGGACCACCAAGGATCGCCTGCGGATTCGGCGCAGGAGCTCGTGCACCATGCCCCGCGCGTCCGACTCGACCAGCTCCGGTTCCAGTGGCGCCATCGCGTTGACCAGTGCGGGCAGCAGCTCCGCCGACGACGCGCCCTGCACGCTCGCCCGCACGCCTCGGTCGTAGGCGAGCAGGTCCACCTGGTCCCCGGCCCGCGACGCCACCGCCGCCAGCAGCAGGGCCGCGTCCATCGCCGTGTCCAGCCGGGTGCCGTCACCGATCCTGGCCGCCGCGGTCCGGGCGGTGTCGAGGACCAGCAGCACATGCCGGTCCCGCTCCGGGCGCCAGGTACGGACCATGGTCTCC
Organism: Amycolatopsis palatopharyngis; assembly: GCF_003385185.1. Taxonomy (GTDB): domain Bacteria; phylum Actinomycetota; class Actinomycetes; order Mycobacteriales; family Pseudonocardiaceae; genus Amycolatopsis; species Amycolatopsis palatopharyngis. The sequence goes on from NZ_PQHZ01000015.1 coordinate 60,117, forward strand.
GGCGATCGGGCCGTCGCGCGCCAGTCGATCGAGCGCACGTCATCCCCGATCACGTACTCCCGCAGCGAGTCGAATTCCGTGCCCTGTCCACGGATCAGCGTCGCGCGTCGCCCGTCGAGTTCGCGCAGCCGCTCCAGCCTGCCCGGCAGGTGTCTGCGGGAGTGAAACGGCGGCAGCACCCGTACCGCCCACGGCACCGAATGCGAACCCTGCCGCGCGGCCAGCCCCAGCGGCCCGACCGAGCGCACCGTCACCCGGTGAGCTCGCCGATCACCCCGCCGTGTCGGACGCAGCGCCACCGCGACGACCTGCCGCTGCCCCGGCCGTACCGTCAGCGCGTGCCGGTCCCCCAGCACGCCCGCGCTGGGTGGCCAGGCGTCGCGCAGCAGGCCTCGCACCGTCCGGCCACCGGGGTTGTGCACCGCCAAGCGCACCTCAACCGTTTCACCGAGCCGCACCGCCGTGTCGCCGGAACGGCTCAACCCCAACGCCCGCACGTTCCCCGCCAGCAGCAGATCCACGAGCACGGCCAGCAGTACGACGCCCGAGACCGCCAGCACTCCCGCCGCGGACGGCAACGCAAGGCCGACCACGAGCGCGCCCAGCAGGGCGAGAAGTCCGGCACGTCCGGTCAGTGCCATGCCCGCATCACCCGCTATCTCGGCACGGGCACTGTCGCGAGCACCCGCTCCAGCAGCCCGTCGGTGGTCGCGCCCTCGAGTTCCGCCTCGGGACGCAGCTCGATTCGGTGGCGCAGCGCGGGCCGCGCGAGTGCCTTCACGTCGTCCGGCGTCACGTACGCCCGCCCGGACAGCCACGCCCACGCCCGCGCCGCCCCCAGCAGGGCCGTCGCACCTCGGGGGGACACCCCGAGCCGCACCGACGGCGCCCCTCTGGTCGCACGGCAGAGATCCACGGCGTACCCGATCACCTCGGGACCGACGGCCACAGCCGCGACCGCGGCCCTGCCCGCCGCCAGCTGCTCGACACCCGCGACCGGACGGACCCCCGCCGCACCGAGATCGCGCGGGTCGAAGCCTTCGGCGTGCCTGCGCAGAATCCCGATCTCGTCATCCCGCGACGGTGCGGGCATCGTCAGCTTGAGCAGGAACCGGTCCAGCTGCGCCTCGGGCAGTGGATACGTGCCCTCGTACTCCACCGGGTTCTGCGTCGCGATCACGATGAACGGATCGGGCAGCCTGCGCCCGGTGCCGTCCACCGTCACCTGTCGCTCCTCCATCGCCTCCAGCAACGCGGACTGGGTCTTCGGCGGCGTGCGGTTGATCTCGTCGGCCAGCAGGAGGTTGGTGAACACCGGCCCCTCCCTGAAGGAGAACTCGGCGGCCCCTGGGTCGTAGACGATCGATCCGGTGACATCGCCGGGCATCAGGTCGGGAGTGAACTGCACCCGGGTGGTCCTCAGGTCGAGCGCGGTGGCCAGCGCGCGCACGAGCAGCGTCTTCGCCACTCCGGGAACGCCTTCGATCAGCACGTGTCCCCGGCACAGCAGCGCCAGGATCAACCCGGTCACCGCGGCGTCATTGCCCACCACCGCTTTACCGACCTCTGCCCGCAGCGCGATCAGCGCCTGCCGTGCCGCGGTGGGATCGATCGCCGGATCGCTCACTGCCAGACCTCTCTCATTCGCATAGCCTCACTGTCATTCGACATACATCCGGTTCACCTGCCGAGACTGGCACAATCGCGCTCGAGCGCGTCCAGTTCGTTCGCGAGCCGGACCAGTTCGCCCTCGCCGATACCCGTGGTCGAGTACAGCAGCGTCCACACCGCACCCGGCGTTCGCCCCGTACGTGCCGCCACCGCCTCGGCCACCACCCGCGAATCGCCCACTTCCGCAGGGGACAGCCCGATCGAGGGCAGCATTCGCTCCAGCGCGGCCTTACGCAGCGCCTGCGCAGCGTGCTCGGCTGAGCCCGCCCTCCGATACAGCCGCGCCCTGCCCTCCACGGTCTCGGCCGCCCGCACCACCACCGGCAGCGGTTCGGTGACCACCGGCCCCAGCCTCCGGGCCCGCCACAACGCCAGCAGCAAAACCCCGACGCCAACCTGCACGGCCCCGAACGTCCAGCCGCCGGGAATCAGGGTGTAGATCGAGGCTTCGCCGGAACGCAGGGCGCCGTCGCCTGCTGCCGGGAGGTACCAGACGAGCGTCGGCCGCTGCCCGAGCAGGTGCAATGCCAGCGCGGCGTTGCCCTGCTCGGCGAGCCGGGCGTTGGTCAGTGGTGCCGTGTCGCCGAGTGCGGTGAGCCCGCCGACGCGATCGGCCACTGTGGCCAGTGGGCCCGCTTCGCCGCCGTGGCGATAGCAGACCTCGGCGTCGGTACCCGCTCCCGTGGTCCGGTACATGCTCCCGCCCAGTGCGAGCGGGCCCGCGGCCCTCGCGGCTTCGAGTTCGCAGCCGGGGGGCACGATCTCGGCCTGGCCCGTACCCGCGGTCGCCAGTTTCCCCGTCAGGCCGGCGAGTGTGTCGGGCGCCGGATCCAGCAGTACCAGTTCCGCGGCACTGTCCCGCAGTCCACGCAGTTCCTCGACCCGGATCCGGTTCGGGTGGGTGACCAGCAACGTGGCAGCACCGCCGAGCTGTTCGCGCGCCTCTTCCGCGGTCCCGGCCAGCTCCACCCGGACGCCCTGTGCCTCCAGCAGTCTGGCCAAGGCCCTGCTGCCCGCCTCCTCTGCCGAACGAGGGTCGAGGGCACCTCCCGCGCCTGCGCCGATCAGAACGGTGAGCAACGCACTGAGCAGCAACACCGTGACGATCGCGACCGGCGCGCGGGCCCTGCGCCAGATCCCCGCCGCGTCCGGGCTGGTGGAGGTCGTCGTCACCGCGACGCCACCGTCGGCCGGGCCGCCGAAACGCTCAGCTCGAGGTCGGCCAGCCACTGGTAGGCCTGCTGGTCCACGTTCCTGCCCCCGTAGTGCACGTCGTCGAACAGCACGGCGGCACGACGCAGCCGCTCGGCCTCGCCTGGCAGCACGTGTCCCGCGTCCACCGCGGCCTCGTCCGCCGTCCGGCCGGACCGCTCGTCCAGCACGCCACGCTCCTCCAGTCCGCGTACGAGGGCACGGAACCGCTCGCGCACGGCTTCGCCGGTGTCACCGGCGGCCAGTGCCCGCTCGGCACCGGCGCGGTGATCGGCCACGGAACGCACGCGCCCCGCGAAGACCGGCGTATCCCCGCTCCGCCTGCCCCTGGCCAGTTTGCCGACTCGCAGCCGGATCACCACGACGATCGCGGCCAGGACGAGCACCAGCACGACGAGGCCCACCGGGCCACCTGGCACCAGTCCGGTGACCCCGTCGATCATCTCGCCGATCCGGTCGAGCCCCCACTTCACCAGCCGGTCGAACCAGCTCGGCTGGGCCTCGGCGTAAACGGGATCGGCCAGTTCCGCGCGCGCGGCCTCCCGCGCGGCCTCCCGGTCGATCTCGACCGGCACCTCGGCCAGAAACACCGGGTGTCAGGCCGTGCCCGCAGCGCGCGCCAGCTCGATGTCCATGCCTTCCTTGCGCATCCGCTGATCGATGTAGAGCAGCGCGGTGACGCCTGCGCTGAACGGATAGGTGATCGCGCCCGCGACCACCCCGCCGAGGGCGGACAACCAGATCCCGCCCGTGGACATCGCCGTGCTGTTGCCGAACGCGCTGGCACCGTCACCGAACAGCTCGAACGGGATGGAAATGATCATCGAGATGATTCCGGCGATGATCGCCGCGAGCAGCAGGATGCCGAAGGTGCGCCACCACGATCCGCGCACGAGCAGCCGCGAACGACCGAGTGAGCTGAACACCCGGCCGCGTTCCAGCACCAGCGCGGGCGTGGCGAGCGCGAACAGCACGTACAGCCAGATTCCCGGGATGATCAACAGGATGAGCCCGACCATCACGATTAGCGTGTAGACGACGGTCAGCCCCAGCAGCGGCAGCAGCAGCGGCCGGATCTCACTCCACACCTCGCCCGCCCGCACCGGCCTGCCGAGCACGGCCTTGCCGATCACCACGGTGAGGTAACCGGACAGGAACGTGGTAGCCAGCACGGTCACCACGACCGTGATGCCACTGGCGCCGGCCAGATCGCCGAGCATGTCCAGGGCCTCGTCCTCGGTCATGGCCGCGCCTGCCTCCACGGCCTGGAACTGGTCCTGCATCGTCGTCAGCACCAGCGCGTTCAGCAACTGCACGACGGCCATCACCGCCGCGGCGGCACCGATCATCAGGGCGGGATTCCTGCGCATCGTCGTGATCGCGCCATCGAGGATCTCCCCCACCCGCAGCGGGCGCAGTGGAATCACGCCCGGCTTGCCGTGCCCCATCGGAGACATCGGCCCCCCATAGCCGGGCGGCGGCGGAGCAGGCGGCAGTCCCTGGTCCGGTGGGACGTGCCCGCTGTTCTGCTGCCCTTGGCCGTACCGCGGGTCTGGCGACGACCATCCACCCGAATCGCTCATCGAAAAAACCTGTGCCCTCACTCGTCGGAAATTGGTGACAGCCTGGCAGAGCTACCACTGGGTGGCCAATGCGAAACGCCCTGTCTCGACCAAGCCGTGACCAGCACGACCATGGGTCCGAACCCGCGCAGTGGCACATAACGCCGACCCCGCTGGCTATGCTTCGAACAGGACCCGTACCGGACGGGAACATCTCCAGACGCACCGTCAGACGCTTGACAGCGGCGGGCCAGACCGACGACCCGGGGAAACGCAGAGATGACGCAACCGCCGCAGGGCCCGTGGTACCCGGGCCCCGAGGACCGGCGACCCGGCGGCCCGCAGGGGCCGCTGCCGCCACCGGTGCCCCGGCCGTTGCCTGGTCCGTGGCAGTACCCGGCTCCCCAGCAGGGGCAACATGCGGCGGCCCGCCCGGCCCATTCCCGGGGTCCGATCATCGCGATCTGCCTCGGCGTCGTCGCGACCCTGGTGCTCTGCGCGGTTGTGGTGGTGTCGTTGCTGGGCGGCAGCAAGGACCAGGTCGCGGGCACGGGGTACGGCGACTACCCGAAAGCCACGGGCGCGCCGCCGGTCGAGACGAGCAGCAGCACCGCCACGAGCGCGGCACCCTCGCCGAGCATCAGCAGCGGTCCGCCGACCTACCGGTCACCGGAGACACGGCCGAGCGACACCGGGCCGCGGAAGATCTTCACGCTGGCCGACCATCCGATGCTGCAGAATCCTGACGCCGGGCTGAAGAACCGCGCCTGCGACCTCCCCCAGTGGCGCAGCGACCCGGCTTCCGCGCAGGCCTTCTTCACGGCGGCGGGTCAGTGTCTCGACGCGGCCTGGGGCCCGTTCCTCGAGCACTACAACCTGCCCTTCACCTCGCCGAACCTGCACTTTCCTTCGGGCGCGAGTTTCCAGACCGAGTGCGGGACGATCCAGGTCGGCATCGCGACGGCCGCCTACTACTGCGAGAACAACCTGTACGTGCCCTTCGCCGGGTTGCAGACCGACCAGTACGGCGACAACCCCGGCGTCTACCTCGCCCTGTTCGCCCACGAGTACGGCCACCACGTCCAGGAGGTCAGCGGGCTGATGGACGCAGCCTGGGAGAAGATCTACGAGGCCGGTCCCAACAGCCAGCAGGGACTGGAGATGTCGAGACGCAAGGAACTACAGGCACAGTGCTTCTCCGGCATGTTCCTCGGCGCCCACGTCGACCAGGGCGGCACGATCACCAGGGACATGTACAACAAGGCCTGGGACGACCAGGAAACCAGGGGTGATGACACCTCGGGGACGCGCGACCACGGCAGCAACGCGCACTACGCGGGCTGGTGGCGGGCAGGTGCGAAGGAGAACCGCATCGTGGACTGCAACACCTTCGCCGCCGCCAGCGCCGACGTCTCCTGAGTTCCACCCGCACTTTCCCGGGAAAGCGCGCGCAGCAACCGCCATCCACCCAGGTGAGGCAGGCCCAACCGGCGCACTTTCCCGGGAAAGTGCGGGAGTTGGTTGTCGTTGTTTCAGCGGTCCGTGTCCGGGTATCCCGGCAAAACGGACGGCATGGGCGGACCATGTCCACAAGCTGAGTAGGTGATCGTTGTGACGACGGGACAGACTCCGGCCGATGAGGGAGCCAACGCCGGGACCTTGACCGGCCAAACGGTGACCAGCAAGGACGGCAAGCGGCTCGGCAAGCTTGACCACATCTACCGCGGCCGCCGCTCGGGCGCGCCCGCCTGGGGATTGGTGACCTCGCGCTTCCACAAACGGCATCTGGTGCCATTGGACGGCGCCACACCGGGCTCGGACGGTCTGCACGTCGCGGCCGGGGCGGACGAGGTGCGCCACGCTCCCCCGGACGACGGCGGAACAGGGGACGACCTCGCCCCCGAGACCGAATCCGCACTCGAGCGGCACTACTCCCACGAGAACCCGGCATACGAAAATCCGGCATACCCAGCACAACCGGCACCCGCCGGCGCCCCAGCAGGGGTCGTCGACCACACCGGCAGAGACGTCGACGACAACAGGGGCGCGCATCGGCACCGTTCGGTGTTGTCGATGCAGCGCAGTCGCGGTGCGGTGAGCGGCACCCTGCTCGTGCCCCTCGGGATCTGGGGCGCCCTGATCCCGTTCATCGGGCCGTACTTCAACGTCGCGTTCGGCACCGACCAGACGTGGGCCTTCAGCGGCGACCGCTTCTGGCTGAGCATCCTGCCCGGGATCGTGGTGGTGCTCGGCGGGCTGCTGCTCGCGCCCAGCGCGAACCGGATCACCGGCGGACTCGGCGCTTGGCTGGCGCTGGCCGGCGGAATCTGGTTCGTGATCGGCCCCGCCATGAGCCAGCTGTGGGGTGCGGGCGGGGCCGGCGCGCCGATCGGACAGCCTCTCGGCGGCGCCGGCATGCGCACACTCGAACAGATCGTCGCCTTCTACGGGCTCGGCGCCCTGATCACCGCGCTCGCGGCGTTCGCGCTGGGCAGGCTGACGGTGCGGTCGGTGAAGGACATGGGACCGGCGCGCTCTTCGGCCCAGGTCGAATGAGGATCAGATGAGGACTGCCCTGCGGCGGGGTCCACGACGCAGCAGGTAGCTGTAGACCCCGCCGCCTGCGCAGGACAGCGCCAGCAGCACGAGGCCGACGGGTCGGCGCAGATCGCTGTGGCCGGGAGCGGTCGCGGCGAGCCGGACATCGATCAGGCCCGTTCCGGCGTCGGCGGGAACCGCGATGTCCAGCAGTTCGCCCTGGCTGTGGCCGCAGGCGTTGAGGTTGCCGCTGCGGGTCTCGCCGTCCAGCTCGAACTGCACCGTCTCACCGCCGCCCGCGTCCGTGCACGACGTCGGCATGGTCACCGTGGCCTGCGTGATCCGGTGTTCCGGCGCGGGCGCGCGGCCGAACAGGTCAGGTCCGACCCACCAGGCGCCGACGAGCACGAGGAATCCGGCGAACGCGGCAACGGCGAGCACCTTCCACTCCACCGGGCCGGGTTCGCCACCCTGCTCTGATCGACGCCGCACAGGTCAATCGTTCCAGATCACCGGGTGGAAACACAGATACGCCGGTTGGGGCACAGTCGCGCCCCGATCGGAGCAGGCTCAGCGATTGGCGTCCTCCGCCGGTGTCACCTTGCGGACGTAGAGCAACCGGTCACCCGGTTCGATGGCATCGGCCTCCGGCGAGTCGACCCGGTACAGGTTCCCGCCACGTACCAGGCCGAGCACGGTGTCGGGCAGATGCCTTGGCGAGCCGCCCGCCTCGGAGGGCTCGACCGCCCGCTCGGCGATGGCGAGCCCCGATTCCGGCGTGAGCAGGTCCTCCACCATGTCCACCACACGGGGCGTGGAGGTGGCTATTCCGAGCAGCCTGCCCGCCGTCTCACTGGAGATCACCACCTGGTTCGCACCGGACTGCTTGAGCAGGTGCACGTTCTCCGCCTCCCGCACCGAGACGACGATATGCGCGTTCGGAGCGAGTTCGCGGGCCGTGAGGGTCACCAGCACGGCGGAGTCGTCGCGGTTGGCCGCGACCACCACCGCTCGCGCGCGTGGCACCCCGGCCACCCTGAGCACGTCCGATCTGGTCGCCGAGCCGTGCACGGTGACCAGCCCCAGCGCGCCCGCCGCGTCCAGCGCCGACTGATCGGGGTCGACGACCACGATCCGATTCGGCTCCATGACCTCGTCGCCGAGCAGTGTTTTCACCGCGGCCCGGCCCTTCGTGCCGAATCCGACGACTACGACGTGGTCACGCACTTTGGTCCTCCACTTCTGGATCCGGAACGCCTGCCGGGAGCGCTCGGTGAGCACCTCCAGCGTGGTCCCGACCAGGACGATCAGGAACATCACCCGCAGTGGGGTGATGACGACGATGTTCACGAGCCTGGCCTGCGCCGTCACCGGGGAAATATCGCCATAGCCGGTGGTCGACAGCGATACGGTGGCGTAGTACAAGGCGTCGAGCAGTGACACCCCGTCACCGTTCGAGTCGGTGTAGCCATCCCGGTCGAGGTACACGATCAATACGGCCAGTCCGAGCGCGAGCAGGGCACCGATGATCCGCCTGGCGATCGCGTTCATCGGGCTGACCGTGCTCACCGGCATCTTGATCACGCTGGTCAGCGTGTGATCGGGTTGCTCGGCCAGCCGATCGGACAGCGGGAAGCGCTTGAACTTACTCACCATCGGCAGCGTCCCTGGTCTCGGCGGCATTCGTGCGGCACGAGGCAATTCGGCCGCCCGTGCTCAGCGTCACTCACGCTGGCGTGATCGTAGTCGACCTCACCGACCGTGCACTGCCGGACGGCCGGTGGGCGGTGTCGGCGGCGTGCGAAAGTGTCCCCATGACCACCTCGCGGCCGGATCGTCCCGCAATTGCCCTCGCCTGCCTATTGGGTGGGGCGGGTGTGCTGCACTTCGTCGCGCCCACACCGTTCGACGCGCTGGTCCCCGACCGGCTCCCCGGCACGAAGCGCTGGTGGACCAGGGCTTCGGGAGCGGCAGAACTCGCTTGTGCCGCCGCCGTGGCCACTCCCCGAACCCGCAAACTGGGCGGTAGCGCCGCAGCGGCGCTGTTCGTCGCGGTCTTTCCCGGCAACCTGAAGATGGCTATCGACTACCAGCGGGCTCGCAAGCCGCGTGCACACCGGTTGGCCGCGTGGGCGCGGCTCCCGTTGCAGGCACCGCTGGTGGCCTGGGCCCTGTCCGTCGCCCGGCGGGGCTGACCCGCTCACTCCTGGGATGGAGTGCCGCCTTGCGGGCCGTTCTCCGGGGCGCCGTTCTCCGGGGCGCTGTTCTCCGGGGCACTGTTCTCCGGGACGCTGCGCAACAGCCGGCGTAGCCCGTCGGCGTCCAGCAGGTCCACCGGCCGCACGGTGTGATCGGACCGGACGTAGTGGAACGCGGCCCGTACCCGGTCCAGCGGCACTCCGGCCAGTGCCGCCCAGGCCAGCCGGTATGCCGCGAGCTGGACGGACAGCGCGGGCAACCGGTCGGAGTCGGGCACCGAACCGGTCTTCCAGTCCACAACGGTCCAACCGCCGTCCGGATCGGCGAACACGGCGTCCATCCGCCCGCGCAGGGTGACTCCGTCCACATCGGTGGAGAACGGCACCTCCACTTCGTACGGAGTGCGGGTGGCCCACTCGCTGCGCTCGAAGGCGTGCTGCAGCGCCGCGAGTTCGGCGTCGCCCGCCGCTCCCGTGTCGGCGGCTCCAGGCAGATCGTCGATCTCCAGCAACCGGTCGGCGCCGAATCGGCGCTCCAGCCAGCCGTGGAAGGCAGTACCGCGCCGCGCGAAGGAGTTCGGCGGCATCGGCAGCGGCCGCCGCAGCCTGCGCGCGAGCGCCTCGGGGTCACCGGCCAGTTCGACCAGTTGGCTCACCGAGAGCCGATCGGGCAGGGTCACCTGCTCGACCGCTCCCGCGGCCCGTGCCCGCTCGGCGAGCAGCACGTCGGTATCGGTGATCCAGCCGTCCGGGTCCTCCTGGGGCTCCGCATCCTCGATGCCCTCATGCGCCGCGGGCTCCGGCTCCGCGAGTGCGGCCATCTCGGACTTCACCAGCTCGACGCCTTCCAGTACGGCTGCCCTGCGCCCGCCGAGTGGATCCACGGGCCACTGTGCCGTGCGGTACTGGGAGATCAACGGGTTCGGCACGTCCGGTTCCGGCTCGCTCGCCCACTCACCCACCGTGCCCACCGCATCCGGCCCGGCGGCCTCGCCCATGATCGCGGCGATCTCGGTGAGGAAGTCGGACGGCCCCTTCGGCTTGGCGCTGGTCTCGTTCCACCAGTGCCCCGAAGCGAGCAGGCAGTGCTCGGAACGGGTCAGCGCCACGTAGCAGAGCCTGCGCTCCTCCTCGGCCTGGCGCTCGGCGAACGCTGACTCGTGCTCGGCCAGTGACTCGACGACCTCCTTGCGGTTCTCCCCGCCGTACAGGCGCACCTCGGGCAGGTCCTGGGCGTCCCCACGCAACGGGGCGGGCAGCGACGGGACTGTCTTGAGCCAGGACGAGGATCGGCGTTTGCCGGGGAAGACGTCCTTCACCAGGTGCGGGACCGCGACGACCCGCCACTCCAGGCCCTTGGCCGAGTGCACGGTGAGTACCTGCACCCGATCCGGCACCACCTCGACCTCACCGGGTGCGAGTCCGTCCTCCGCGTGCGTGGCGGCGGCGAGGTAGTCCAGAAAGGACAGCAGGGTGGCGGTGGGCGCGGCTTCGGCGTATTCGGTCACCACGTCGGCGAACGCGTCGAGGTGCGCCCTTCCCGCACTGCCGGGCCTCGCGAGGGACTCGACGTCGAGCAGCATCGTCCGCTCCACATCCGCGACCAGTTCGGGCAACGACTGGTCCAGCCTGCGCCGGAGCGCGGAGAGCTCCCCGCTGAGTCTGCGAACACGCTGGTATCCGGCCGTCGAGTAGTGTTCGGGAGCACCGGGGTCGTCGATCGCGTCCACCAGCCCGGTCTGCTCGGCTCGCTCCGCGTAGAGCGCCGGATCCTCCAGCGGTTGACCTGTTTCCACGGTCGGCGCGGGCCCCGCCAGCAGTTTCGCCCGCCGCCACAATGCCGCGAGATCGGCAGCGCCGATCCGCCACCGAGCTCCGGTGAGCAGGCGGGCTGCTGCGGTACCCGCCAGTGGGTCGGCCAGTACCCGCAGGGTGCTGACCAGGTCGGCCACCTCGGGTTCGTCGAGCAGGCCGCCGAGACCGACCACCTCGACGGGCAGCCCCCGTTCGCGAAGCGCGGCGGCGATGGGCGCCATATCGGCACGCCTGCGCACGAGTACGGCCGCGGTGGGCGGGGTTCCGTTCTCCGCGCGCTCGGCGAACCAGACCTGTGCCATTGCGTCAGCCAGCCACTCCCGCTCCGCCCGGACGTCGGTGAGCAGCGCGCACCGGATGTCGGCCGGTCCCGCACCCTCACGTGCCCGTAGCCGTTCCACGCCGAGACCACCGGCGCGGAGGGGTTCGGCGATCCCGTTGGCGAGGGTGAGCACCTCGGGCGGATTGCGGAAGCTGGTCAGCAATCCGTACCGGCGCGCGGGCACCAGCCGATCCTGCTCCCTTCGCGGGAAGTCGGTGGTGAACCGGGGCAGGTTCGCCGCGCTCGCACCGCGCCAGCCGTAGATGGCCTGTGCCGGGTCGCCGACGGCGGTGATCGGCAGCGGACTGTCCGCGCTGCCGCCGAACAGCGCCCGCAGCAGTACCCGCTGCGCATGTCCGGTGTCCTGATACTCGTCCAGCAGCACCGCACCGTAGCGGTCCCGTTCTCCCGCGGGTACCTCCGGATGCTCGGCCGCCAGCCGTGCTGCCAGCGACATCTGGTCGGCGAAGTCCAGCGCGCCCTCCGCGCGCTTGCGCCGCTGGTAGTTGTCCACCAGTGGGAGCAGTTCGAGCCGGAATCTTTGCGCGGCAAGAATTTCCGTCAGTACCACCGGCGGATCGGCGCGCTGCCCCTTCGCCCTGGGAGCGTTCTCCACAAGGGAACAGAAGCGCGCCGTATAGGCCCGCAGCGCCTCCGCCTCCACGAGGTGCTCACCCAGTTCACCGGCGAGCGAAAGCAGCTGGGCCGTAACCGTGGCCGGCACCTTGTCGGTCTCCAGATCGCTGTCCCATGTGGACACGACGCGATGGCCCAGCTGCCAGGAAGCGGTCTCCGACAGCAGCCGCACACCCGGCTGCACCGGAAGGCGCAGGCCGTGTTCACCGAGCAGCCTGCCCGCGTAGGCGTGGTAGGTCAGCACGGTGGGTTCACCGGCGAGTACCGCGGCGCGCCGCTGTCCGCCGGGATCGATCCGTTCCAGCAGTCCGGAACCGGCGAGCCTGCGTAGCCGGGCCCGCACCCGCTCGGCGAGCTGGCGCGCCGCCTTGCGGGTGAAGGTCAAACCCAGCACGCGTTCGGGGGTCACCAGGCCGTTCGCGACGAGCCACACCACCCTGGCCGCCATGGTCTCCGTCTTGCCCGCACCCGCGCCCGCGACCACGAGGGCGGGCTCGGCGGGCGCCGCGATCACCGCGGCCTGCTCGTCGGTCGGCGGATGCAGCCCCAGCGCGAGCGCGATCTCCGCGGGCGAGACGAGTGATTCCGCGCCAGGCGGAGTCACTGTGCCAGCTGCTGCCCTCTCCGTCATGGTCCGGTCACCTGCCTTCCCTCCGGCCGGATCGGGCAGGCGGTGCGACCGGGGCAGCGTTCACAGTCGGTGTTCTCCCTGGCCGTGTATCCCGGTCCGGTGGTGGAGGTGGCCGCCGCACGGATCTGTTCCAGCCACTGCTGCCTGGCCTCCTCGTCGAGTGGCGGCTGGTCCCGTTGTGTCGCACCGGTTCTGGCGTTCGACTTGGCGACGTAGACGAGCCTGGCACCGCCGGAACTCGAGCCTGCCGAGTCGGCGAAGGCACCCAGCAGCGCCGCGAGCTGGTAGGTGGCCAGCTGCGGGTTCTGCTCCGCGTCGGCAGCGGTCACCGGCGTTTTGCCGGTCTTGATGTCGACGATCACCGGTCTGCCCTGCCGGTCGGACTCGAGCCGGTCGACCCGCCCGCGCAGCACGATCTTCGGCTCCTCCGGACCTGTTCCGGACGGCGGGAGGGCGATCTCGATGTCCTGTTCCACCGCCAGCTGCGTCAGCTCGGCGCGACTGCCCTTCAGCCAGGTGAGGAAGTTCTGCACCATCTTCTCCACCCGGCGGCGTTCCCGCCGCGAGAACCACGGCGCACCCGCGTCCACCCGGCTCCACGCGTCGTCCAGCGCGGCCCGCAACTGTTCGTCGTCGGCTCCGCTCGCCGCGGCCTGCGCCAGTGCGTGCACCAGTGTGCCGGTGACCGCGGCAAGTTGCGCCGGGTCGCTGCCACCGTGTCGTTCCAGTAGCCAGCGCAACGGGCACCTGGCAAGGACATCCACAGTGGACGGTGATACGCCGATCACATCACCGGGACCGAACAGCGGCGTCTCCGTGGAAACGTCTCCCAGGCCGTACCAGGAGTCGGGATGTGCGCCGGGCACACCCGCAGCGGCCAGCCTGGCGAGTTGCCGCGCCGCGAGCTTGCGCCTGTCCGGCTCGGACTCGCCATCGCAGACCACCTCCCGCAGCTCACCGACCAGTTCGGCGAGTACGAGCGAGCGTTCGTTACCAACAGCTCGCAAATCGGTCCGCTGTTCGTCGGCGGAGTCGTCCTGCTCGTCGACGAAGCGGGACGGCTGCTCGTCCTCGCCCTGCACGGCACTGACGATCAGGGTATGCCGTGCGCGGCTCGCGGCGAGGTAGAACAGCCGCCGCTCCTCGGCGAGCAGTGGCGCGGTCGCCGAAACGGACTCCGAGTCCACTCCGGACAGCAGGTCGACCAGCCGCTCCACGCCGAGCAAGGATCCGCGCAGCCGGAGATCGGGCCAGCTGCCCTCCTGCACCCCGACGACCGCGACGAGGCCCCACTCGCGCCCGACGGAACCGTGTGCGGTGAGCAGCGAGACGCCCTCGCCTCGGGCGGCGACGGGGGCCAGGCTGTCCCCCGCGATCTGTTGTGCCGTGAGGTAGTCGGCGAATCCGGCGACACTCGCCTTCGGCAACCGGTCGACATAGTGACCGGCGGCGTGGAAAAGCGCCACGACCGCGTCGAGATCCCGATCGGCCTGCATCCCGAGGGAGCCACCCCGAGCCGCGAGGCGAAGGAGCCGCCGCTCCAGCCCGCTGGCCTGCCACAGCTCCCAGAGCACCTGTTCCACCCCGTCGCCGCGGCGCACGCCCGCGCGGGCGAGGTCCAGCAGGCCGCCCACGCGCCGTACCGGCGCCGCCTCCGATTCGGCGAGCCCCGCCAGCACGTCGTTTCCCCGCAGGGCCTCGATCAGCAGTTCGTCGCTCGAGCGCTCACCACCCGCGGCGAGTTCGAGTCTGCGCAGTCCCCTGCGCAGTCTGCGCAACGCGAGCGGATCCGCCCCGCCCAACGGTGAGGACAGCAACTGCTCGGCGATATCGGCGTCGAGCAGTTCGGGGTCGGCGCCGAGACGCAGCACGGTCAACAGTGGACGCACCCCGGACTGCCTGGCCAGCGGGAGCTCGTCCTCGGCTGCCGCGATCGGCACCCCGGAGGCGCGCAGTGCGCGTTGCAGGACGGGAAAGGAACGCGACGGCGAGCGGACCAGCACGGCCATCTCCGACCAGGGCACCTCGTCTATCAGATGGGCCCGCCGTAACTGGTCGGCCACCCAACCGGCCTCGGCCGCGGGAGTGGGCAGCAGCCTCGTTCGCACGGAGCCCGGTCCGGACTGGGCTCCGGGCAGCATCGCGCGGTGCCTGCCGCCGCCGGTCAGCTGCCCGGCGATCCTGGCGACCGTGTCGTGCACGGCGGGCGCCATCCGATGCACCCTGCGCAGCGTGAGGGTGCGCTCGCCGTGCGGATCGGCGTCGGTGAACAGCCGGGGGTCGGCGCCTCGGAAGGAGAACACCGACTGGTCGGGATCACCTGCGAGCACTAGGTCCTGTGCGGCACCGCCCAGCCTGCGCACCAGGCGAGACTGCAGCGGGTCCAGGTGCTGGGCGTCGTCGACCAGCAGATGCCGGATCCTGGCCTGCTCTCTGGCGAGCAGATCGGGGTCGGACTCCAGGGCGACCAGCGCCGAGGACACCAGCTCAGCGGCGTCCAGCGCGGGTGCTCCGGGCTGGCCCAGCGCATTGCCCCCCGCGCCCTGCAGAAGGGTGACCTCCTCGTACTGCCGCCAGAAGATCCCAGCGGCGATCCACTCCTCACACCCCCGGTTGTGCCCGAGCTTGATCAGGTCCTCCGGGCCGAGCCCGCGTTCGGCGGCCCGCAGGAGCAGATCGCGCAACTCCTCGGCGAACCCGGGAACCGAGAGTGCGGGACGGAGCCGCTCCGGCCAGTCGACCGCGCCTCCCGCGAGGTCGCCGGCGAGCAGTTCGCGCACGACGACATCCTGCTCGGGCCCGGACAGCAGGCGAGGCGGCGGCAGGTCGTCGGCGGCGGCCTGCAGCCGCAGGACGGCGAAGGCGTAGGAGTGCACGGTGCGGACCAGCGGCTCGCGGACGGTGCGGGGCTCAGGGCCGTCCGCGGCGGTGAGCTTGCGGGTGATGTCGGCGCGCAGCGACTCGGCGGCCCTGCGGGACGTGGTGAGCACGAGCACCCGCTCCGGATCGGCCCCACCCGAGCGCACCCGCTGCGCGGCGACCTCGGCGAGCAGCGTGGTCTTGCCCGTGCCGGGCCCACCGAGTACCCGTACGAAACCAGCGGGCTCGTCGATCAGCCGCCGGGCATCGGGTTCCCAGACGCGCGGCTCGTCGGGCGCGGCCGCCGGGCGAACCAGGCGCGCGCCCACCTGCGCAGTCCTGCCGCGGTTGCTCACAGATGCGATGGAATCATGCCGGTCCGACACACCTGACCACCGCCATGCCCCCAATGCCACATTCGGGACGTTGGAGTTCCCCAATGCGGCATTCGGGACGTTGGAGTTCCCCAATGCGGCATTCGGGACGCTGGAGTTCCCCAATGTGGCATTCGGGACGCTGGAGTTCCCCAATGTGGCATTGGGGACGTTGAACGTCCCCAATGCCACATTGGGGAACTTCCCGGGCAGCATGGGCACATGGACGAGCAGTTGCACGAGCGGGTGCGCGAGTTGATCGCGGCGGTACCGGAGGGCTCCGTGTCGACCTACGGTGACATCGCCGCACTGGCGGGCGCCCCCACCCCCAGGTTGGTCGGTCGCATTCTCGCCGAGGACGGGCACGACGTGCCCTGGCACCGGATCCTGCGTGCCAACGGCACTCCGGCACCGCACCTCGCGCGCGAGCAACTGGAACTGTTGCGTGCCGAGGGTGTGCTGGCGGACGGGGAAAAGGTTAACCTGCGCACCTATCGCTGGACGCCCAGCGCAGGTTAGGCTGCCCTAAATACCGTCGAGGACCGAGGGGCATGGATGACGGCGACGGCACAGGACACAACGCTGGCGTACCGGATGATGCACGTGGCGCGCGTGGAACCGCTGACGCCACACCTGGTCCGGGTCTGCTTCAACGGAGCCGACCTGCACGACGTCCGCGACGTCGCCCCCGACCAGTACATCAAGCTGTTCCTGCCGCTGGAAGGCCAGGCGCGTCCCCAGTTGCCGCCGCCTCTCGCCGCCGAGGACCAGGTGGCCTCCTGGTATCGCAGGTACCTCGCGATGCCCGACGGGGTGCGCCCGCCGATGCGCACTTACACGATTCGCGCACTCCGGCCTGAGCGGGGCGAACTCGACATCGACTTCGTCCTGCATCCGGACGCGGGTCCTGCCTCCGCCTGGGCCGGTTCGGCGGCTCCCGGCGACGAGGTGGCGTTTCTCGGCCCGCACGGGCTGTACTCGGTCCCCGAGGGCACCCGAAAGCAACTGCTCGTCGGCGACGAGTCGGCCCTGCCCGCGATCGGCGCGATCCTCGACGCCCTGCCGCGGGACGAAAGCGCCACCGTGATCGTGGAGGTCGGCGGCCCGGCCGACCGGATCCGGCTGGAGAGTCAGGGCGACGCCGACGTCGCCTGGGTGTACCGCGGCGAGGCCGAGCACGGCGACGCGCTGCTGGCTGCGGTACGGGCCGCGGACTTCCCATCGGAGGCCGTGTACGCCTGGGTTTCCGGCGAGGCGACGCTGGTGAAACACGTCCGGCGGCACCTGGTGCGCGAGCGCGGCGTGGACAAGCGGGCGATCACGTTCACCGGCTACTGGCGCCGTGGCGCGTCGGAGGACGACCAGGGCAGGGAGAGCATGCGGCGGATCGACTCCGGCGAGATCCCCGAGGACGAGTTCTGAAACTCCCCTACCGGCCGAGTTCGGCGACGAGCAGTTTGACCAGCGCGCCGAGGCGCTGGCGTTCGGGCTGCACCGTGGGCACACCGATGTCGGCCAGCGGCGCGGCGGTCACCGGTCCGACACAGGCGCACAGGACGCTGGCCGGATCAGCGAGCGCCGCACGGAACTCCTCGAATCGGCCGCCCTCGCGTGCCAGGGTCAGCAGATTGGCGGTCGCGGGCGCGCTGGTGAACGCGAGTGCTCGGACCTCGCCCGACAGCACACCGCCGATCAGCTCCCGGGCGGGAGCCAGGTCCCGAGGCCACTGCCAGCGGTAGGGCTGCACCAGCAGCAACTCGGCTCCCGCGTCGAGCAGTTCTCCGGTGAACTCGGGCAGCGTGGTGCCGTGCAGCTGGGCGACGACCCTGCGCCCAGCCACTTCCTCGGCCAGCACCCGGTCGAACAGTTCCCGGTTGCTCTCCCCTGGCGCCGACCAGTGCTCGGTCAATCCAGCCCCGCGCACCGCGCCGGTGGCCTTCGGCCCCCGGACCAGGATCCGGGCCTGCCCGAGCGTCGCCAGCAGCCGATCGGCCATCCCCCAGCCGCGTGCCGCGTCGATCCAGCCGCGAAACCCCGCGCCGGTGGTGACAGCCACCAGATCCACGGGCCCGGCCAGCACGTTCTCCGTCGCGATCCGCAGCTGTTCGTCATCGGCGAGCGGAACGATCCGGATGGTCGGGGCGTGCCGCACGGTGGCGCCATGTCTGCTCAGAGCCGCACTGAACTCCTCGGCCCTGCGCTCGGCGGTGATACCGATCGTCACCCCCGCCAGGGCGGCGTGCTCAACCATACCGCGCCGCCGATCGGCGAAGTGCGTCCGCGACCTGCTCGCGCAGTTCCGCGGGTTCCAGCACCTCGATCTCCGCCCCGAATCTCAGCAGCTCGCCGATCGCGGCGATCGTCGGTTCCACCGGCAGTTCCACGCGTAACCATCCGTTCTCATCCGGTTCGCCCCCGGCAGCGCGCACTGCCCGCACGCCGACGGCCCCGCAGTAGAACGGTACGAGTTCTCGGGCCATGGCGGACATGCGGACCACCGCGCTCCGCGGATAGAGCCGTTTTTCGAACTCCGCCGACCACTCCTGCCAGTACTGCGTGAGATCGAAGTCCGCAGGCCGGTCGAACCGCTCGTCGAGGACGGTGAGCTCGACGATCCGCGAGACCCGGTACGTGCGCACACCCGGCTCCCTGCCACTCGAGGCGTGGGCGGCCAGGTACCAATTGCCCGCCTTGAGGACGAGACCGAGCGGCTCCAGCGTGCGCTCCACCACCTGATTGCCCCACCGCCGGTAACGCACCGAAACACGCCGCGACTGCCATACGGTCTCCGCCAGCTCGCCGAGGCACGGGGGGCTTTCGATTCCTCGGTGCCATCCAGGGACGTCCAGGTGAAAACGCTGTGCCACGGTGCCCGCCCGGTCCCGCAACTCGGCGGGCAGCGCCGCGTACAGCTTCAGCTGCGCGGCGGCGAGAACGGTGCCGAGTCCCAGTTCCGCCGCCGCCACCGGCAGCCCGGCCAGCGACAGCGACTGCGCCTCCTCCTCCGTCAGCCCGGTCAGCCGGGTGCGGTAACCGTCGACGAGCTGGTATCCGCCTGCCCTGCCCCGGTCGGCGTACACCGGCACGCCGGACGCGGAGAGCGCCTCTATGTCGCGATACACGGTGCGGACGGACACCTCGAGCTCCGCCGCCAGTTCGGTCGCCGTCATCCGGCCCCGGTTCTGCAGCAACAGCAGCTCCGAGAGCAGCCTGCTCGCACGCATGAAGGCAGCGTAACTCCTAAAACTGACAGGAGCTGACAGGTATCCGGGGCAGACTGGGCCACGAAACCTGAACGAGTAGGAGTCGCGGAATGCTCAGGGTGGACCGCAAGCAGGTACTGGCCTATCGGATCGCCACACAGGGCCTGCATCGCCAGGAAACGGATCCGGCCGGACTGGCAGTGCTGGATCTCGGTATTCAGGACAATCAGCGGGATTCCGGTGCGCTCGCGATGGCCGCGAGGGTCCGTGGCGACCGCAGCGCGCAGGCACTGGCCGACGATCCCCGGTTCGGCCTCGCCTGGTCGCACCGGGGCGCGCCACACTGGCATCGCGCGGGTGACCTCGCGGGACTCGCCGCCGCATTGGTACCGCTGGACGACAGCGACGCGCAGGCGCGCATGGGCTGGCAACGGAGCCGAGTCGCCGCTGCCGGCATGCCACCGAAGGAGGCGCTGCTCACCACGGCGAAGGCGATCCGCGAAGCCGTGGACCGGCCGATGACCAAAGGCGCGGCCAGCACGATCGTCACCGGCCTCGTGCCCGCCGGGCTGTCCGTGTGGTGCCGCCCCTGCGGTTGCACGCACGTGCTGGAGCAGCTCATGCGTCTCGCGGCGCCGATCGGCGGCGTTCGGCTGGTGGCCGGCGCCAGCCCCGCGACGCTCGCCCCGCTCGAGGACAGGCGGCCGGTCACCGGTGATCCAGATCTGAGCGCCGTCACCTCGATCGTCACCGCCTACCTCTGCCTGCACGGTCCCGCGACATCCGGTGAGGCGGCCGGTTTCATCGGAACCACCAGAAAGGCCATCGGCCCGGTCTGGCCGGACGAGCTCGCTGAGGTCGGGTTCGACGGCCGGAAGACGTTCCTGCCCGCCGCGCGGCTACCCCTGCTGGAGAACCCGCCCGAACCCGCCGTGGTCCGGCTCCTGCCACCGTCGGATCCCCTGCTGCAAGGACGCGACCGGCTGACCCTCGTGCCGGACAAACTGCTGCACAAGGAGATCTGGAAAATCCTCGGCAATCCCGGCGTGATCCTCGCCGACGGTGAACTGGCGGGTACGTGGCGGGCGAAGACCTCGGGCAAGCGTTTGCGTATCACCGTGTCGCTGTTCTGGAACCTCCCCCGGCCGGTCCGCGAGCAGATCGAGGACGAGGCCGAACGCGTGGCGGCCGTCCGGGGATACACCGAGACCACGGTGGACTGGCCCTAGACACCTCAGGAACCGCCCACCCGGGATCGCACTTTCCCGGGAAAGTGCGACCAAGGAGTGGCGACGTCACGCCGCGGTGAGCAGGTCGGTGCCGCGGATGCGGGTGATGGTGATCGCGGCGACACGGGGACCGACCGTCGTCACCACGACGGCGGCGAGGGGATGGCCGCCGGGCGCGATGACGTCGACCGTCCGCCCGTTGAGCCGCAACGTCGTGCTGGCCTGGATGCGGTCCGCGAACAGCCGGGTTTCTTCCGCGACCGCGACCGCGCCGACCACCGTTGGCGCGACTCCCGGCGGCAGGAGTTCGGCGTCGACGGTACGCACACAGCCCGGTGCCATCAGCATGATCATCCGTTGCAGATCTCCGCCGCGCGCCGCGTCGAGAAACGCGGTCACGACCTCACGGTGCCGTGGCTCGTCGCCACCCGCCTCGAGCTGCTCCGCGGCGCGGTGCGTCCGCGCCCTGCCTCTGCTGGCCAGCTTCTTCGCGGTGGCCGGCGTGGTGTCGAGAATGGCCGCGACCTGGGCGAACGGGACGGCGAACAGGTCGTGCAACACGTAGGAGACGCGCTGCCGCGGTGGCAGTTGTTCGAGCAACACCAGCAGTGCGCGCGACACGTCCTCGCGGCGGATGAAGTCTTCGTCGGCAGCGATCTGGGCGGCGGGGATCGCGTCAGCGAGCAGCGGTACCTCGCCGCGCCGGTGCCGGGCGCGCAACTGGTCGAGGCACACCCGCGTCGTGACCGTGGTGAACCAGCCGACCGGGTTGTCAATCCGCTCGCCTGCGGTCCGCGTGCGCAGCCACGCCGTCTGCACGGCGTCCTCGGCGTCGTGCACCGACCCGAGTATCCGGTGTGCAAGGGACAGCAGCCGGGGGCGCGCTGCCTCGAACTCCTCGATCGATTCCACGGGTGATGTCACCTTTCACGTGTGCGGGACGTCAGGACGGTCGCGCAACCACCACGACGGGACGCACTCAGGAGGCAACGGCATGAGCATACTCGCGGTATCCGGCACTGGCGGCGGTGTCGTCACGGCACTCGCAGTCGTGACGGTCTTGTGCATCGTCGCGAACCTGGTCATCTCGGTCGCCGACTTCCGCCGTGCCGAATTCGTGCTGGCGAACTCGGCCGAGGTCGGCCTGCCGCCGTCGACGATTCCATATCTCGCCACGCTCAAGACGGCGGGCGCGGCAGGTCTGGCCATCGGCTTCGTGGGCCTTCCCTGGCTGGGACTCGCTGCCGGGATCGGCCTCGTCGTGTTCTTCATCGGCGCCGTAGGTGCGCACATCCGGGCGCGAGTGCTCTACAACATCGGCTTTCCGTCGCTGTACCTGCTGCTCGCGCTCGGTGCGACGGCGTACTTCGCGCAGGTCGTCTGGTGAGCGCCTGCCACCTCCAGCAATATTCGGAACTTTTTGAAGAGTTCGAAATGCTAGAATTGACGCGAGGTGGATGGGAGGCTCATGACCGAGCACACGACAGAGGCTGCCGAGGAACTCGCCCTGATCCTGACCAGGAACGGGATGCAGCGGATGACCGCGCGGGTGCTCGGGATCCTGCTCTTCACGCAGCAGGACACCATCACGGCAGGCGAGATCGCCGAGCAGTTGAAGGCCAGCCCCGGCTCGGTGTCGGGTGCGATCAAGATGCTGACCCCCACCGGCCTCATCGAGAAGGTCCCCGTACCCGGCAGCAGGCGCGAACACTTCCGGTTCCCTGACGACGGCTGGCCGACACTCATGTCCGCGCAGAACGACGTCGTCCGGCTCATGCAGGAGGCGGCGGAACGGGGGGCCGCCGCTGTGGGGCCGGAGACCACAGCCGGACGCCGGTTGATGGACATGCGGGATTTCTACGCTTACCTGATGAAGGAACTGCCCGCGGTGATCGACCGCTGGCGAGCCGAGCGAAAGCAGATGTGAGTATGAACCGGAAAGCGAGCGCGCTCCGGCACACGATCTTCGCCAGGCACTCCAGCCCGTGGAGCGCGTGGACCCGCTGGCTCAGCACCCCATTGACACTGGTGCCGGTGTGGACCCGGAAATGGAGCCACGGCGCGGTTGTCGGTGCCTGGATGGCGCTCAACCCCGTGGTGTTCCCCAAGCCGCCGGACGACAGCGCGTGGGCCACCAGGGCGATTCTCGGCGAAGAACGATGGATCGCCAAGCGGCCGAAAGACGCCGCACTGGCCGTCAACACCGCGGGCACGGTGATGATGGGGGCTGCCGTACTCGCCGCCCGCAAGCGAAAACTCGTTCCCGCGGTCGTCGCCACATGTGTCCAGATGGGACTGGTCATGGCCTACTGGGAGCAGATGGCCCGCTATTACGAGACCCACGACGTGGCAGGCTCACGAGCCCAGCTCGACCCGGCAAGCGCCGCCGAGTAGCGCCGCAGCACCAGGGCGGCGACTCCGGGGAGGACGTCAGGGCCACCGCCGGCGGAGTAGGCGCACAACGGGCCGGCCACTACGTCGGCCCCCGCCGCGTCGACCCTGCGCTGGAACAGCCCGGGGGCCAGCAACCATGATGCGACCGCGACACGCCCGCCCGCCCTGCGCGCGGCACTGACCGCGCCGGCGATGTCCGGCTCCGCCGTGGCGGCGTATCCGATCCGGACCGGCGCCCGCAGCCGGTCCGCCAGTGCGTGCGCCACGAATTCCACTTCGGACAGTGCGCGTGGGTCGCTCGATCCGGCCGCGGCCAGTACCACCGCGTCGTTCTCGCGATGCCCCGCCGCCCGCAGCCGCCGCAGTAGCACCTCGACCAACTCCGGTGCGGGACCGAATGCCTTCGCCAGCAGCACGTCCTGCCACCGGAGATCCCGCGCTGCCGCGATCTGGGCGGGAATATCGGTCCGGACGTGGTAGCCCGAGGCCAGGAAGGCAGGCACCACAACGACTGGTCCACAGTGGTCGCCGACGTCGCGTAGCACCGAGGTGACATCCGGCTCCCGTACGTCGGCGTAGGCGACCCGCACCGGCACACCCGACCGCCGCACCAGTTCGGCGAGCCGCTCGATCACCAACGGCCCTGCCGGATCCCGGGTTCCGTGAGCTGCCAGCACGATCACGGCCGCTGCGCCCCTTCCCGCCGCTGAACGGCAAGCCGATAGCCGCGCTTGACCACGGTCTGCACCAGCGTGGCCTCCCCCAGTGAGATCCGGAGCCTGCCGATCGCCGTCTCCACCGCGTGCTCCTCACCGCCACCTGGCAGTGCCGAGGTCAGCTCTCTGCGGGAGACCACCCTGCCCGGGCTCCTGGCCAGCGCTCGCAGGACCGACATCGGCGCCGGTGCCACCTCACACAGCTCGCCGTCCACCACGGCGGCCTGGCCGCGCAGCTCTATCTGCCGTCCGGCGGCGGACAACCGGGGCGAGCGGTCGACAAGGGTGTGCGCGAGAGCCCGTGCCAGCGCACCGATCCTGGCACGTTCGGGCTGGACCACCGGGATGCCCAGCGTCGTGAGCGGTGCCGCGGCGATCGGCCCCACACAGGCCGCCACCACCCTGCCGGACAACGCCTCCACCAGCGCTGCCTGCCTGCCGGTGCGTCGGGCCATCGCCAGCGTGCTCGCCGCTGCGGGCGCGCTCGTGAACGGCATGGCGTCGATCGTCCCGTCCAGCACCGCGTCGATGAGGCGGTCGAGCGGACCGGGATCGGCGGGCGCGACCCAGCGATAGACCGGGATCTCGATGACCTCGGCCCCTGCCGAACGCAGGGCGTCCACGAAGTAGGGCAATGGCTCGCCGTGCAACTGGACCACTATCCGCCGTCCGTCCACCCCGGACTCCAGCAGGTGCCGCAGCACCTCCGCATTGCTCTCCGAAACCGGGGAGTAGTTCTCGCAAAGCCCCGCGGCCCTCACTGCCCCCTTGGCCTTCGGCCCCCTGGTCAGCAGGTTGGTGTTCCGCAGCCGCGCCAGTAGTCGCTCACCGACGCCCCATCCCTCGGCTGCCTCGATCCAGCCGCGGAAACCGATCCCCGTCGTGGCCACCACGGCATCCACCGGTTCCGTCAGCAACTCGCGCGTCGCGGCATGCAGTTCAGTGTCATCCGAAAGCGGGACGATCCGGATCGCGGGGCCGTACCGCACCACCGCGCCCTTTCGCACGAGCAACGCACCGAGTTCGTCGGCACGGCGGGCGGCTGTGATGCCCACCGCGAACCCGGCCAGTGGCAGCAGGTCGGACGGCGCGGTCACGGCGAACCCACGTGCACGATCCCACCCCGCAGCCGGACAGGGTAGGTGGCGACCGCGACCGAGTCGTCGTCGAGGCAGCTACCGGTACGCAGATCGAATCGCTGCTTGAGCATCGGGGAGGCCACGAACGGCACGCCTTCGCTGTCGCCGAGGATGCCGCGGGACAGTACGGCCGCCCGGGAAAACGGGTCTATGTTGGACAGCGCGAAGAGCTCATCATCCACAGTGCGGAACACCGCAACCTGCCGCCCACCGGGCAACAGGGCCGCGACACCGCCGCCGCGCACGACCTCCTCGGCGGCGCATATCGCTGTCCAGGTCATCCCGTGCGGCTCGCTCACTCCGGTCACCGCGGTCATCGACTCGCCACCTCCGGAAAGCCAAGTAAAACAGGCACTTGCTGCTCCCGTTCGGTCCGGAACGAGATCGTCGGATCCGGTGCTCCCGGCGCGTTGACGAAGGAGGAGAAGCGGGCCAGCTTCTCCGGGTCCTCCAGCACTCCGCGCCACTCGTCCGCGTAGTCGCCCACGTGCTTGGCCATCGCCGCGTCGAGGTCATCACAGATGCCGAGACTGTCCTCCATGATCACCGCACGCAGATGGCCGAGGCCGCCTTCCATCTCCTCGATCCAGGGTGCGGTGCGCTGCAACCGGTCGGCGGTGCGCACGTAGAACATCAGAAACCGGTCGATGGTCCGGATCAGCGTCTCCGAGTCCAGATCGGACGCGAGCAGCTGCGCGTGCCTCGGCATCGCGCCGCCGTTGCCGCCGACGTAGAGGTTCCAGCCGTTCTCGGTGGCGATGACGCCGAAGTCCTTCCCGCGCGCCTCGGCGCACTCTCTGGCGCAGCCGGACACCCCGGCCTTGATCTTGTGCGGCGAGCGCAGGCCCCGGTAACGCAACTCCAGTTCGATCGCCATCCCGACCGAGTCCTGCACGCCGTAGCGACACCAGGTGGAGCCGACGCAGGACTTGACCGTGCGCAGGGCCTTTCCGTAGGCGTGCCCGGACTCCATCCCCGCGTCCACCAACCGACGCCAGATCAGCGGCAGCTGATCCACGGTCGCCCCGAAGAGGTCGATCCGCTGCCCGCCGGTGATTTTGGTGTAGAGCCCGAAGTCCCTGGCCACCTCCGCGATCACCAGCAGCTTCTCCGAGGTGATCTCCCCACCCGGGATGCGTGGTACGACCGAGTAGGTGCCGTTACGCTGCAAATTCGCCAGGTATCTGTCGTTCGTGTCCTGCAGCGTCGCCTGTTCACCGCTGAGGATGTGGTTGGGGGTGCCGATCAGCGGGGCCAGGGTCGCCAGGATCGAGGCGACGGCAGGCTTGCAGATCGCGCAGCCCTTTCCGGTGCCGTGCCGGGAGATCAGCTCACTGAACGTGGGGATCCTTGTCGCGTGGACGATCTCGAACAGCTCCGCCCGCGACTGGCTGAAGTGCTCGCAGACCGCGGTCGACTGTTCGACGCCGCAGGAGTCGAGCAGTTTGCTCAGCATCGGCACGCAGGAGCCGCAGCCCGTTCCCGCGTTGGTACAGCCCTTGATCGCGGCTACGGTGTCGCAGCCCTTGGCCAGGATCGCCTCGTTGATGGCGCCCTTGCTCACCGCGTTGCAGGAACAGATCTGCGCCTCGTCCGGAAGCGCGTCCACGCCGACGCCGCCCTCCGCACCGCCGGACGGGGCGAGGATCGAGGCGGGCGCGGCGGGTAGTGCCCGCCCGACCAGCGGGCGCAGCAGGTTGTAGTCACTCGCGTCGCCGACCAGCACGCCACCGAGCAGGGTCTTCGCATCGTCGGAGACGACGAGTTTCTTGTAGGTGCCCGAAACCGCGTCGTTCACCACCACCTCGAGCGCGCCCTCGGTACTCGCATGGGCGTCCCCGAAGCTGGCGACGTCGACGCCGAGCAGCTTGAGCTTGGTGGAGAGATCCGCGCCGGGGAACGTCCCGTCCCTGCCGAGAAGCTGCGCCGCGACGATCTCGGCCATCGAGTAGCCGGGAGCGACGAGGCCGTAGCAGCGTCCTTCCACCGCGGCACACTCGCCGATCGCGTACACGTCCGGCACGGCCGTCCGGCACGAGGAGTCCACCAGGATGCCGCCCCGTTCGGCCACCGCCAGTCCGTGCGCTCGCGCGAGGTCGTCGCGCGGGCGCACGCCCGCCGAGAACACGACGAGGTCGACGTCGAGTTCGGTGCCGTTTCCGAGCTTGGCGAACATCCGGTCGCCATCGCACTCGATCCGCTCCGTGGAGGTTCCGGTGTGGACGGTGACGTCGAGGTCGGCGACGAGTCCGCGCAGCAGCGCGCCGCCCCCGTCGTCGATCTGCAGCGGCATCAACCGCGGAGCCATCTCCACGATGTGCGGGGACAGTCCCATGCCCCGCAACGCATTGGCCGCCTCCAATCCCAGCAGGCCACCGCCGACGACCATTCCAGCCCGCCTGCCCCGGACCGAGGCCGAGTGCTCGGCCGCCGCACGAATGGCATCGAGGTCCTCGATCGTCCGGTAGACGAAACAACCCGGCAGATCGTGTCCCGCGACGGGCGGGACGAACGGCCGCGAACCGGTCGCGAACACGAGCGCGTCGTAAGCCTGCTCGTGTCCGCTGCCGGTGGTTACCGTCCTGCGTTCGGTGTCGACCACGGTGACGGCATCGCCGAGCCGCAGCTCGACCAGATCGTCACCCGCGTAGTCGGAGCGGTCGAGCTCCAGCGCACTCGCGTCCCAGCTGTCCACATAGGAGGAGAGAGCGACTCGGTCGTAGGCGGGCCGTGGTTCCTCCGCGAGCACGACCACCCGCCATGCGCCGCCGGTGTCCTCCGCGCGAACGGCCTCCACCAGACGGTGGCCCACCATTCCGTTGCCGACGACCACCAACGTCCTTGGCACACCAGGGTTTGGCAACATCGTCCACCTCCACCTCTCGTGGTTATGGTCATCGCGGCGCATGTCGGACCTGCTGCCTCGACGTTGCGCCGGTGTTAAGAGAAGCTCCCCTCGCGGATCAGCGAAGGGTGCGCCGATCAGACGCCCGCGTAGGCGAGGCTGGGGACGCGCGCGATGGCGAAACTCCTGCGCAGGTAGAACCACCAGGTGGTCGCCACACACACGCCGTAGAAGGCGAGGAACGCGTTCAGGGCCGAGGTCAGGCTCTTGCTCTCACCCTCGAGGGAGAACTTGAACACCAGGTTCACCAGCACTCCGCCGAAGGCGCCGATCGCGCCAGCCACCCCGACCACCGCGGCCGCCTGGCGTTTGGCCGAGGTCATCAGCTCACCGAGGTCCTCGCCGGTCTCCGACGCCCTGGACCTGGCGTTCGCCGAGAAGATCATCGGGATCATCCGGTAGGTCGAGCCGTTCCCGATTCCGGTGAGCACGAACAGCAGGATGAACGAACCGAAGAACAGCGCGAAGCTCTGCTGCGCCACACCCACCAGCACTCCGACGGTGCCGATCGCCATCCCGACGAAGTTGAGCAGGGTGATCCGCGCACCTCCGATGCGGTCGGCCAGCCAGCCGCCGAACGGCCGGGTGATCGAGCCGATGAGAGCGCCGAGGAAGGCCAGGGCCACGAAGTTCTCGAACTCGACGAAACTGATCTTGATCAGCGAGGGGAAGGCGAAGGAGAAGCCGATGAACGAACCGAACGTGCCGATGTAGAGCAGCGACATGATCCAGGTGTGCTTGCTGTACATGGCGAGTTTGTAGGAGGTGCCGTCCGGACGGGCCTGGGTGAGGCTGTCCATGAAGAACCAGGAGCACAATGCCGCGATCAGGATCACCGGCATCCACATCAGCGCGGCGTACGCCAGCTGGATCCCCGTGCCGAGGCTGATCACGATCGGCACGAACAACTGGGTCACGGCCACCCCGAGGTTGCCGCCCGCGGCGTTCAGCCCGAGCGCGAGGCCCTTCTTACCCTCGGGAAAGAAGAACGAGATGTTCGCCATCGAAGAGGAGAAGTTCCCGCCACCGAAGCCCATCGCGCCCGCCGTGAGCAGGAAGAACCAGTACGGAGCCTCGGTGGTCACCGCGATCAGCAGCATCGTGCACGGGATCGTGAGCAGTCCTGCGCTGATGGTCGTCCACGCCCTGCCACCGAACTTCGGCACCGCGAAGGTGTACGGCACGCGCAGCGCGGCGCCGATCAGATTCGGCAGGATCAGCAGCCAGAACGTCTGCCCCACGCTGAACGCGAAGCCGGCATCGCCGAGGCTCACCACGACGATGCTCATCAGGATCCACACGTTGAACCCGAGATGCTCGGCGAGGATGGAAAAACCCAGGTTCCGCCAGGCCGTCCGCTTTCCGGTGCGCGCCCAGAAACCGGGGTCCTCCGGTTCCCACTTCTCGATCCAGCGTCCTTTTCGCACTGCCGGCTCGTCGGTAATCACACTCATCTGGTCTGCTCCTTGTGCTTCGTGATGGACGTCCGATCGCGCCGGGCGCGGGATCGGGACGTCGGCGTCAGGCGGTGGTGGTGAGCCAGTCGGCGATGCCACAGACGGCGTCGGCGCAGGACCCGCATCCGGTGGTGGCCCGCGTCGCCCGCGCCAGTTCCGGCACGGTCGTCGCCCCGGAGCGCCACGCCTCGACGAGCTTTCCCTTGCTCACGGTGTTGCACCGGCATACGACGGCGCTCGCGGGCAGGTCGGCCGGGCTCGCCGCGACCGGCGCCGAACCTCCCGGTGTGCCCCTGCCCATGAGCAGGCCGAGCCGGTCGTCGGGCAGCGGGGTCGACCTGTCGTAAAGCTGGGTCACCGTGGCGGCGGCCTCCGGTGCGCCGAGCAGGATGGCGCCCGCGATCTTGTTCTCCCGCACCACGATCCGCGCGTAGCGGCCCCTGCCCGCGTCACTCACGCTGACGACCTCGGTGCCCGCGTCGTCCTGCCCCGCCTGCGCGTCGCCGAAGGCGGCCAGGTCCACGCCCCGCGCCTTCAACCGGGTGAGCACGGCCGTGCCGCGATAACGGGCGGCGGCGTCCGTTCCGGTCAACAGGTCCGCCAGCACCTCGGCCTGCTCCCAGGCAGGCTGCACGAGCCCGGAGACCGTGCCGGGATGCTGCGCGCAGTCTCCGATCGCGTGCACCCGCCCGTCGCTCGTGCGCAGTGCGTCGTCCACCAGCACTCCGCGATCCACGGCGAGTCCGGCGTGGACCGCCAGCGCGGTGTTGGCTCGCACACCGGCGGAGACGACGACGAGGTCGGCCTGCACATGGGAGTCGTCGGCGAGCTTCAGCCCGTCGCCGGGCAGATACCGCGCCGCGGTGGTGCCGAGCCGGAAGTCGATCCCCAGCTCGCCCAGTGTCCGCGCCAGCGCCTTGCCGCCTTCCGCGTCGAGTTGCCGCTCCATCAGGTGCTCGGGCGGATGTACCACGGTCACCAGGTTGCCGCGGCCCGCGAGACCCCGGGCCGCTTCGAGCCCGAGCAGTCCACCGCCCAGCACGGCGACCGGTGCCCCGACCCGCGCGGCGGACAGAATCCGGTCGCAGTCCGCGAGCGTGCGGAAAGTGACGACACCCGGGGCGAGACTCCCGTCGTCGAAGCACAACCCCTCCGTCGGCGGAATCCACGGGTCGGCCCCGGTCGCGAGCACCAGCCCGTCGTAGTCCACAGTGGATCCGTCGGAGAGGTGCACGACGCGGTGTGCTCGGTCGATCCGCACCGCGGTGACCCCGGTCCGGAGGTCGACGCCCTGCCTGCCCGCCCAGTCCTCGTCGTGCAGCCGCACCGAGTCCAGCTTCATCGTGCCCGCGAGCACCGAGGACAGCAGCACCCGGTTGTACGCGGGTTCCCGCTCCGCCCCGACCACGGTCAGCTCCACCGTTCGTGCCTCCGGGTCGCGCCTGCGGATCTCCTCGGCGAGGCGCGATCCCGCCATGCCGTATCCGAGAACGACCACCTTTCGCGATGTCATGACGCCTCCTCGGCCGCGGTGTGGGCTGTGGCCAGGCGGACCGCGCAGACCTTGAACTCCGGCATCCTGCTGGTCGGGTCCAGCACGGGATTGGTGAGCAGGTTCGCCCGCTCGTCACCCGCGAAGTGGAAGGGCAGGAACACCAGGTCCAGCCGCATCGACGGCAGGCACCGGACGATGGCCGTCGCCTCACCCCGGCGCGAGGTGATGCGTGCCAGCTCCCCCTCGGACAGGCCGTACCGCGCCGCCGTGTCCGGATGTATCTCCACAAAGGACCTCGGAACCAGATCGTTCAGCTCGTCGACGAGCCGGGTCTGCGCACCGGACTGATAGTGCTGCAGTACCCGCCCGGTGGTGGCCTGCAAGGGAAACTCGGCGTCCTGCGGCTCCGCGGGTCCGATGTGCTCGACCGGGAAGAAACGCGCGCGGCCGTCGGGGTGCGCGAAACCGTCGAGAAACATCCTGGGAGTACCCGGATGGTCATCGGCGGGCACCGGCCAGTGCAGTGCCTCCCCTGCCCGCAGGCGTTCGTAGCTGATGCCGGAGTAGTCGGCGGGGCCGCCTTTCGACGCGGCGCGCAGTTCGGTGAAGACGGATTCCGCGTCTGCGGGGAAGGCATGCGGGGGAAAGCCGAGCCTGGTCGCGAGCCCGGCGAGTAGCTCCAGGTCCGTGCGGACCCCCTCCGACGGCTCGAGCGCGCGCCTGCGCAGCAGCACCCTGCCCTCGAGGTTGGTCATCGTCCCGTCCTCTTCGGCCCACTGGGTGACCGGGAACACCACATCGGCCATGGCAGCGGTTTCGGAGAGGACGAGATCGGCGACCACGAGTAGATCGAGGTCGGCAAGACGGTCGGTGACGTGCCCCGCGGAGGGCGCGGAGACGACGACGTTGCTGCCGAACACGAGCAGCGCACTCGGGCCGGATTCGGTCCCCAACGCGTCGAGCAGTTCGTAGGCAGACCGGCCCGGCCCGGGAAGAGTCGCGGGGTCGACGCCCCAGACACCCGCGACATGCTCGCGGGCGGCCGGGTCGTCGATCCGGCGGTAACCGGGCAACTGGTCGGCCTTCTGCCCGTGCTCCCTGCCGCCCTGGCCGTTGCCCTGCCCGGTCAGGCAGCCGTAGCCGGAGCCCGGCGTGCCGGGGAGACCGAGCGCGAGGGCCAGGTTGATCCAGGCGCTCACCATGTTCGCGCCGTTGGCGTGCTGCTCGCTGCCCCGGCCCGTGAGCACATAGGTGTTCGCGGCGGTCGCGAGGATCCGGGCCGCCTTGCGCTGATCGGCGGCAGCGACGCCGGTGACGCGTTCGGCCCGTTCCGGCCACCACGCGGCCGCCGCGTGCCAGACCTCATCGAAGCCGGTGGTCCTGCTGTCCACATAGGTTTGGTCCAGGTACCCGTCCGCGACGACTGCGTGCAGAATTCCCAGTGCCAGAGCCAGATCCGTGCCCGGCGCGGGAGCGAGGTGCAGGCTCGCCTGCTCGGCCGTCGGGGTGCGGCGCGGGTCCACGACGACGAGCCCGCCAGCAGCCCGCGCCTTGCGCAGGTGCTGGGTGAACGGCGGCATCGTCTCCGCCGGGTTGCTGCCCGCGAGCAGGACCGCGTCAGCCCCGGCGAGATCGGTGACGGGAAACGGCATACCCCGATCGACGCCGAACGCCCTGAGCCCCGCGGCCGCCGCCGAGGACATACAGAACCGGCCGTTGTAGTCGATCTGCGAGGTGCCCAGCGCGATCCGGGCGAACTTGCCCAGCAGGTACGACTTCTCGTTGGTCAGCCCGCCGCCGCCGAACACCGCGACCGCGTCCGCGCCGCGTTCACTGCGAATCGAGCGAAGCCGGTCCGCGACCAGGTCCAGGGCTTCGTCCCAGCTCGCGGGTCGCAGCTCACCGTCCCGCCGGACCAAGGGCTTGGTCAGCCTTCGTGGCGACCCGAGTAGCGCCGCCGAGGTCCAGCCCTTCTGGCAGAGCCCGCCCGCGTTCGTCGGGAAGTCCCTCGGCGCCACCTCAGCCTTGGCGGTGACGGTCATCGCGCATTGCAGCGCGCAGTACGGGCAATGGGTGTCGGTCCGGGCCGGGCTCGTCGCGTCTTGCGCCCGTGTTCCCTCTGCCGTCAGCGTCACGGATACCTCCTGCTCGTCGGCGGCAGTACCGACGCTAGGCAGGACGTGTTACCCGGAAACGTTCCAATGTTTCAGGCATGCGACATTGCGCCGCCGATGCCCGGACCTGTTTGTGAGATCCGGCGCCAGCGCTCAGACCCGGCCGAAGCGGCGGAGGAGGCGTGCGTGCCGGTGCCGGAACAGCCGCGGCACCACTTCGCGCAGCACGGCGCCGGTACCGGCGAACCGTGGCTGGAACTCGACCCGGTCCACCAGCAGGCAACCGCGCTCGGTCGGGGTCAGCGTGCGTTCGTGCTCCCAGCTCGCGGCACTGAGCATGCGCGATCGCTCCAGGAACCTGTGTGGTGGCTCGATCTCCACGATCGCGATGTCGTCGTAGTCGACGGGGAGTACGCCGAACACCAGGAGCACGCTCTTCCCGAGTTTCGCGGGAGAAGCCAGCTCGAGCGATCCACCCGCGCGCAGCCGGGATGGCACCGTCATCCGCAGCAACGGGCGCAGTTCGTCGTTGATCCCCGCGAAACTCGTGACGTGTGCCCACAACGGTTCGACCGATACGGCGAGTTCGGTCTGGATCCGCACCACGGGTCGCTGAGCGGTCACAGCGTCTCGCTCACCTCGTGCGCCGCGTCCAGCAGGCCGTCGAGCGCGGCCCTTGTCGAGCGCGGGTGCAGCGCGTGCAGCGCCAGCCGGAACAGCGTCGCGCGCAACAACAGCTGCGGCCACTCCGGCAGATGCGCCCAGCGGTGAAGCAGGTCCGCCTCCGCGCCGCCCCAGGCGAGGGCGTCCACGGCAGCCACCGCGGCTCCCCATTCGGCAGGGCGGAAGTAGGGGGTGAAGTCGACGATCCCTGGTGGCGCGTCCCCGTCGAACAGCACGGTGCCGAACAGTTCGCCGTGCACGACCTGGTCTTTTCCGTGCACCTTCCGCCGGGCACCCGAGAGCACCTCGAACCAGCGGCCACCCTTGGTCTCGTCGAGTTCGAGGTGCTGCTCCTCCCAGGCCACCCGATCGGCCACGGCTGCGACGTCATCACGCGCGGGCAGGAACGACGGCCGGGGCAGATGCGCGGTCGCCTGGTGCAGCTTGATCGCGGTCAGCAGGACCTCGTCGTACCGATGTTCGGCGGTGCCGGTGAGGTAGCGGTAGGCCCGCCAGCCCGCGAGCAGGTGGCGGCCGTCGGTGGAACGGATCGGGCGCGCGACGCGCAGATCCGGCACCTCCAGCTGTTCCAGGGTGCGCGCCAGCCACACGGCATGCGCCCGATCGGTGACCGGTTTGAGCACGACCGGGCCACAGCGCCACGAATCACTGCCGGGCAGTGGCTCGGCCTCGGTGACATCGGCCCCGAACGCCGCGCACACGTGCGCGGGCGGGGGCTGTCGCGGTGGGGGCACGGTGACCGACGTTACCGTTCCCCCACCGCTGACACATGGATCAGTAGGTCGGCAGGCTCGTGTCCACCTGCCTGGCCCAAGCCAGCACGCCGCCACCGAGGTGCGACGCGTCCTTGAAACCAGCCGCGTGCAGGGCCGCGAGCGCCTCCGCCGAACGCGCACCCGACTTGCAGTGCAGGACGATCGGCTTGTCCTGCGGCAACTCGGCCAGCGCCTCACCCGACAGAATGCGGTCCTTCGGGATCAGCTTCGCGCCCTTGATGTTGACGATCTCGTACTCGTGCGGCTCGCGGACGTCGATCAACTCGAAGTTCTCGCTGTTGTCGAACTTGGCCTTCAACTCCGCGGGCGTGATCGTGTGCTGGGAGGCCGCTGTCGCCGCGTCATCGGATACGACACCGCAGAACGCGTCGTAGTCGATGAGCTCGGTGATCTTCGGGGTCTCCGGGTCCTTGCGGATCTTGACCTCGCGGTAACGCATCTCCAGCGCGTCGTAGCTGATGAGCCTGCCGAGCAGCGGCTCGCCGATACCGGTGAGCAGCTTGATCGCCTCGTTCACCATGATCGAGCCGATGGAGGCGCAGAGCACGCCCAGCACCCCGCCCTCGGCGCAGGAGGGGACCATCCCCGGGGGCGGCGGCTCGGGGTAGAGGTCGCGGTAGTTCAGGCCGCGGCCGTCCGGCGCGTCCTCCCAGAAGACACTGACCTGGCCCTCGAACCGGAAGATCGAGCCCCAGACGTAGGGCTTGCCGAGCAGCACGGCGGCATCGTTGACCAGGTACCGCGTGGCGAAGTTGTCGGTGCCGTCGAGGATCAGGTCGTAGTCGCGGAAAATGTCCAGTGCGTTGTCGCTGGTCAGCTGCTCGGTGTGCAGGTGGACCTGGACGAACGGGTTGACCTCGGCGATCGACTCCTGAGCGGAGGCCGCCTTCAGCTTGCCGATGTCGGACTGACCGTGGATCACCTGGCGGTGCAGGTTGGACTCGTCGACCGAGTCGAAGTCGACCACGCCGAGCGTGCCGACCCCGGCCGCGGCCAGGTAAAGCAGTGCCGGGCTACCGAGGCCACCGGCTCCGATCACCAGCACCTTCGCGTTCTTCAGCCGCTTCTGTCCTTGCATCCCGACATCCGGGATGATCAGGTGACGGCTGTAGCGGGCCACCTCGTCCTTGGTGAGCTCGGCGGCCGGCTCGACCAGCGGCGGCAGGGTGCCTGACATCGGGTCCTCCATCTCGCGCGGGGGCGCGGACTGCATTATCGCGTTCCAGTATCCATAACGCACGTGACCGGGTCCGTCTTCCCCACGTCCACCATGTGGACAGGCCGTGGCGGTTGCGATACGGCCGCGGACCGTCCCACAGCCTGCTGGTGCCGGCTCGCGTCGGTTGTCAGGGATTCGGCCAGGCGTTCGGCTTGCAGACCTTGCCGTCGGCGGGAACTCCCTGGTTCGGGTCGTACTGGTTGAGCTTGGCCACGTAGTCGTTCGAGACGCCGAAGGTCTGCTGCATCATCACCGGTGCGAGGATGCCGTCCTTGGCGCAGCCCTCGTGACCGTTACCGAGTGCGTGACCGACCTCATGGTTGATCGCGTACTGGCGGTACCCCGCCATGTCGCCGCCGTACGCCTTCGCACCCCGCACCCATCGCGCGAGGTTGATCACCACTCGCTTCTTCAGCGACAGGTTGCACGAGGACTCGTATTCGATCGAGAAGCCGCACATGTCCGGGCGATGGGTGGTGTCAGGTGAGGTGAGGCTCACCCGGAAGTCCGGCTCCGGAGCGCTGGCGTCGATCCGCTGCAGGGACACGTCGCCAGTGCCGGTCCACCCGCGGGGGTCGGACAGGATCTGCTCCACGGTGTTCGCGAATGCGTCCTCACCGGCGAAGGTGGCCGGATCGAGTCCGTCCTCCACCTCGACGGTGTAGGTGAGCAACTCGCCGCCCTTGCCGACCTTCTCGCCCTTGCCGGGAACGACGTGCCAGGTGCCCTTGCCGGACTGGGTGTACTTCCCGCCGTCCGGCAGTTCGGCCGTGGGGATCTTCAGGTTCACCGGCTCCGGCGGATTCTCCGTTGCCAGCGGTTCCCTCGAGGCGTCCTCGGTGGCGGCGGCCGCCGTACTCGCCGTGTTCTCGGCACCGTTGGCCGCCTGGGGCGGATCGGTCGCCGTATCGAACACCACGAGCGCGGTCAGCACGAGCAGTACCGGCAGCGCGTAGACCCGCCAGCCGTAGGCGGACAGTTTGCTGCGTTTCTTCCGGGGCGGCTCCGGCTCCTTGCCCTTGTCGCCGCTTCCCTTGTCGCCGCTTCCCTTGCCGCCGGGTGGTTGCTGGCCGACCGGCGCCGGCCGCCAAGAGGCGCGCAACGGTTCCGCGGTGGTGCGACGTACACCCGGCTGATAACGGTCCTCGAAGAGGTTGGCGCCGCTCGACTCGGGCTGCTCCCGGCCTGCCGAGGCCGCCGGTTTCGCACGGGGGGTGCGCCGGGGCAGCGGCGCTTGCGCTGCCCGCCGGCCGTCGCCTCGCACTCCGTGAGTCACCCGGTCCACGGCTCCAGCGTGCCATACCCCTCAGTGGCGCTCAGCGCGACCGGCGGCTCAATCACAGATCGAACGTCACCCGATCGGCGCAAAGTTGCTGGAGTCAGGCTCACCACCGGTCCGCGTCGACGCTCTCCCACAATCCGAGCACCGCCCGCGCCACGGACACCGGTCGTTCCATCTGCGCCACGTGCCCGGTCCTCGGCAACACCAGCAGCCTGCCCCTTGGCAAGGCCTTCGCGGTCCGCACGGCGCGGCGGACCGAGATCACCTTGTCCTCGGTGCCCCAGACCACCAGTGCGGGAATCTCGACCTTCGGAGCGATCGACCACAGCGAGGCCTGCCCCCGCGCGAACCAAGCGCGGAAGATGCCGAGCGTGCTGTGCGCCAGCGCGGGCGC
Organism: Amycolatopsis palatopharyngis; assembly: GCF_003385185.1. Classification (GTDB taxonomy): domain Bacteria; phylum Actinomycetota; class Actinomycetes; order Mycobacteriales; family Pseudonocardiaceae; genus Amycolatopsis; species Amycolatopsis palatopharyngis. The sequence continues at coordinate 96,942 of NZ_PQHZ01000015.1, forward strand.
GGCCCATTTCAGATCGGCTCGTGCGCTGTGTTCTTCAGCGAGTTCGTCAAGGCGCCGGTCGGAGAACGCGGACGGGTCGGCGAAGCAGAGATTGATCACCTGTTCGGCACGTTCCCTCGGGGTCAGCCGAGCCATCTGCCGCCGTACCCGCTTGCCGAGCAGGGGCAGGTACGCCAGCGCCATCCTGGGGTCGGAGAGCCTGCGCGGATTCGGCCTGAGATCCGGCATCGCCGGGGAGATCAGGGTCATCGTCCGGACCAGTTCCGGGTTGCGCGCGGCGAGCAGCAGGGCGACCGCCCCGCCCATCGAGTTGCCGACGAGGTGCACTGGACCCGCTTCGAGCCCCCGCACGAACTCACCGAGCGTCTCGGCGTGGGCCGCGAGGCTGAAGTCGAAGCCGTCGGCGGGCTCGGAGAATCCGAAACCGGGCAGATCCACCGCGACCCCGGCGGCCCGCGTACGAAGTTGGGCGGCCAGGTCGGTCCAGTTCGTCGAGGAACCCCCGAGCCCGTGTACGTAGACCACCGTCTCGCTACCCTCGCCGGGCGTGCGCCGCACGTGCAGCGACACCTCGCCCACCTGTTCGTACCCTCCGGACCAGGGTTCGATGTGCTGGTCCAGGGGCGGCAGCGGAGCCGAGGACATCGGCACGTGGGTCAGCGCGGGACGGACCCGAGGCCGGTCCCCGGGCGCATCCTGGGGGGTATCGGCGGGATCGATCAGGGTTTCGGACACCATTTCAGGATGGGTCCTCAGACCGAATCGCGCGACCCTTGGCGTTTCGGCCGTACCGACGAGTAATCTCAAGGGCGCCTCGCGCCGTGGTGACCCCGCCCGCGAGGCAGCACCCGGGGTCGCGAACAGTATCCGGGTGCGGGTCGACGGAGAGGCAGGCGGAATGACGGAGACGGCGCGAGCGCACGCGTACGGCAATGGCGACAGCTCGGGTTCGGGACAACTCGGTCGCGGTGTGCGGCTGCCGAGGACCGAGCGGCGGGCGCAGCTGCTGGCCGCGGCGCAGCACGTCTTCGCGGGCAACGGCTACCACGCCGCCGCGATGGACGATATCGCCGAACAGGCAGGGGTCAGCAAGCCCGTGCTTTACCAGCACTTCCCTGGGAAGCTGGACCTGTACATCGCGCTGCTGGAGAGTCACGTCGACAACCTCGTCGGCCGGGTGCAGGAGGCGCTGGCCTCCACCACCGACAACAAGCAGCGGGTGCACAACGCGGTGGGGGCGTTCTTCGAGTTCGTCAACGGCGACGCCGGGGCGTTCCGCATGGTGTTCGAGTCCGACCTGCGCGGGGAGCCCGCCGTGCAGCAGGCCGTCGACAGGGCCACCTCGGCCAGCGTCGACGCCATCACCGAGACGATCACCTCCGACGCCGGGCTCGATGAGGACCGGGCGCGGCTGCTCGCGGTCGGCCTCGTGGGCCTCAGCCAGGTCAGCGCCCGCTTCTGGCTAGCCCACCACAGCTCCATGAGCCGGGAAGAGGCTGTCACCCTCACCTCGACCCTCGCCTGGCGCGGCATCGGCGCGGGCTTCCCCCTCCAGCAGCACCCCTGACCCACCGCACCTCACCTCCGCACGGGGGTAGGAGTGTCTGCAAGTACCACCAAGCAAGGTCAACAAGTGCTCCAACCGCTACCAAGTGACCTCGCGCGAGTACGGGCTTGGTAGCGGTTAGCGACGTAGATGATCTTGCTTGGGCGTACTTGCAGGCGCACCATCCGGTGCGGGAGGGCAGGGACCTAGCGGCCGTCGGGGCCGTCGGCGGGATCGGCCGGCGGGGCGTCTTCGGGGTCGTCTTCCTCGGGGTCCTGGTCGAGGGGACGCTGTTTACGGGCCACCGCGATGAGCACTCCGATGACGAGCAACGGACCGCCGACGATCGCGATCTCGTCCCATCCGCCCTGGTGCATCAACACCAGCCGGTCCGCCAGCAACATGGTTCAGGCCCCCGCGACCAGTGCGATTCCCGCGGCCGTGTAACCGACCATGACCGCGAGCATCGGGAACTGGCCCACCGTCACGTGGTCCCTGCGCAGCACGGAGATCGCCCTGTCGTGCGCCGAGGTCACGCCCGCGACGTGCCCGGCGACTATGGCGATGATCTGCACGAACGCGATCGCGGTCACGGAGACGACCGTATAGTCGATCCGGCCACCCGCAAGTCCGAGCCAGTCGTGCCCGAGCCCGAGCGGGTCGGTGGCGAGCAGATAGCCGGCCTGCCCCTGGAACACCGCGAACGAGAAGTAGTGGGCGACGGTATAGCCGACCATGATCGGGATTAGCGAGTGCGCGAAGGCGCCGTACGGTTCGACCGGCTGCCCACCGGCCTTTCTCCGCAGGTAGGGGCGCGTCAGCCGGATACCGCCCGCGTAGGCCAGCGCGATCACCGCGACCGACGCCGCCAGACCCGCCGTACCGAGGAGCAGCCCCGGCAACCGGGAGGCTTCCCGGGTCAGCTCGGTCCAGACCGGCAGGCGGGTGAGACCGTCGAACGCCGTCGACCCGAGCAACAACAGCACCACCGGGGTGATGCCGGCACCCGAACCTGCGGCGAGGCCGTCCAGCGGGTTGCGCAGCACCAGCACGCCGTCGCCACGACGGCCGATGGGGGCGAGCCTGCCGATCAGTCCGGCGTACACCTCGAACCCCTCGCCCCGGTCGAACCATCGCGGCCCGTACCGGACTCCGGCGGCGATCTGCAGTACCGCGTAGCCGGTCACGAAAACGGCGATTGCGCGCGGAGAGTCGGACCGGTCGTACACCAGCTCGAGCCAGAGGAACGCGGCCAGACCGGCGATCGCGGGACGGTAGCCCCAGGCAGGCAGGGGCGCGCGGGATCGTCCCCTGCCGAGGAGGTCGGCGAGCGTACGCAGCGGGTTGAGCAGCCGCCACACCGGCCCGAACAGCAGCGACAGCGGCACCAGACCCACCCAGAACCAGACGTAGAACCAGGTCGGGGCCGGATTCGTCGCCGAACTTCCGGTACCGGCCCACGCGGTGCCCAGTAGCGCCGCGAAGGCGAGCACACCGCAGGCGCGCAGCAGGACTCGCAACCCCGCACCGTCCGCCAGCCGCTGGAGCACCGCGGGCAGCGGCCTGCCGGAGCGCTCACCGCTCAGCTTCGGGGTCTTCCAGAACACCGTCAGCGCGAAGAACGACACCAGAACCGCGATCGCGCCGCCGTAGAGCGCCAGCCACAGCGGCACAGGCAGGTCCGACCGCCCACCCAGCCCATGGGCCAGGATCATCCGCTCACCCTGAGCTGGGTCAGCAGCAGCCCCTGCTCGTGCAGCTCGACCTCGAAGGAGCCGGGGATGTCGGCGGTGAACTCGAGCCGCCCCGGTGTCCCCGGCGCGAGGTCGAGGGTCTCGTCGTAGCCGTGGACGTGCACCTCGTCGGCCACATCAGCGGTCACCTCGAGCAGCACGGTCTCCCCCGCGCCCACCTCGACGGTGTCCGGCCCCTGCGTTCGCGATCCGCCGGCCACGGTGAAAACCACGGGCTCGGCGGCGTTGCCCGGTCGGGCCGAGGTTTCCCCTGGCGCCGCCGACCCGGTCACGGACGGCGGACCGTTCGGCGCGCTCGGCCCGCCGTCCTCGACCTCTCCAGGGGACCCGCCGCATGCGGTGAGCGCGAACGCGCACGCGGCGAGCGTCAACAGGGACCTACGCAACGATCCTCGTCCTTCCGGCCGCCACCCGGACAAGGCCCGCGATCCGCGAACCCACCTCGTCCGCCCGTTCCTGCGGCAACATATGACCGGCACCCGGATAGCGCACGAACTCGGCCGAGGGCAGTTCCTCCGCGATCACCTTGGCGTGTTCCAGCGGGCAGAGCCGGTCGCGACCACCTGCCAGCACCACCGCGGGCAGATCACTCAGCGCGGCCAGCGCCGCCCTGCAGTCGTGCCGGGAGATCGCGTCCTGGAATCCGCCGAGGCTGGCCGGATGGGCGCCGAGTAGCTGATCGGCGACCGAATCGACGTCCGACCTGCGCGGCCGCTTGCCGAACACCAGCCAACGGGCACCCGGGCGGACCATCGCAGGCCGCAGCGGTAGCCGGTCACGGCGGTGGCGGCTCAGTAGCGCGGCGAGCCTGCGTTCGAACCTCGCGGCACCGTTGCCCGCGACGCCGGGCAAGCCGAGGGTGATTCGATCCATCTGCCCACAGGACGTGGCCACGAAGGCCACCCCGGCCACTCGCCGGGAGACGAACTCCGGATACCGCTCGGCCAGGCGCATGATCGTCATTCCGCCCATGGAGTGCCCTGCGAGGACGACCCGGCCGTGCGGCACGCGGTCGGCCAGGAGTTCGGCCAGGTCGTCTGCGAGCTGTTCGATAGTGGCGGTACCCGCCAGCGCCGGATCCGATCCGCCGTGTCCGCGCAGGTCGTAGCGCAGCACCCGGACCGGCCCGGAGCGCGCGTCGCGGGCAACCGACTCCAGGACGCCGTCCCACGTGCGGTGATCCTGCGTCCAGCCGTGCACGAGGACGAGGGTCAGTGGCGCGTCCCCAGGCCCCGCGGACTCCACGTGCAGCGCCGTACCGTCGCGGGTCACGAAGCAGTTCTCCCCCGCGGGCCTGCTCCCGGCCCGCGCGGAACCGGAGCGCAGGGGGGCGATCGTGGTCAGCGGCGTGGTCACGGCCATCGGCAATCGCACCTCACTCACCGGGCCGGCAACAGGAAGGACTTACGCCACAGCTGCATTCCCGGTGCGCCGACGAGGCCGTTCTCCTGTAGGAACGGCATGATCTTCTCGCCGCCGAACCGGACGGTCTCCTGCCAGTGCGGATTGTTCAGCGCGGTGCGCACGCCCTCGCGAGGGGAGATGCCAACGGCCTTGTAAACACCCGGGTTGATGAAGGCCCTGGTGACGAAGTACGACACCAACGCGATGGTGAAGCGCTGGTAGGGCACCTCGGCCTTGGACAGCTTCGCCATCCCGCGGGTGACCTCCTCGCGGGCGAAGGTGACGTGCCGCGCCTCCTCCAGCACGTGGATCCGGTTCACCATCCGCACCAGCGGCTGGATCTCGGGGTCGTTCATCTGCTCGCGCTGCAGCCGGTCCAGCACCTCCTCGGCGACCAGGATGGCGCCGTAGCGGGCGGGACCGTAGCTGATCGTCGGCATCAGCTTCGCCAGCTGCCGCAGCCAGGGCACCGGGCCGTATGCGGGACAGCCGACGCGGTCGGCCATCCTGGCGAACATCGTCGAGTGCCTGCACTCGTCGGCGATTTCGGTGAGCGCGTACTGCGCGTGGCTGCTCGTGGGGTCCTGCTCGTAGACCTCCTTGAGCAGCATCTGCATCAGCAGGATCTCGAACCAGAGTCCGGTCGTCGCGATACTGGCGAGCTCGTGCTTGCCGAGTTCGATGCGCTGCTCGTCGGACAACCGATCCCACAGGTCGGTGCCGTACAGGGAGGAGCGGTACTCCGGGATGTAGCGCTTGCCCTCGACCAGCGGGGCGTCCCAGTCGATGTCGACGTCCGGGTCGTAGAACTTGTTCGCCGAGGACTTCAGCAACCGGTCCGCGGTCTTCTCCCTGGTCGGATCCTTGAGCGTCCGCGTCACTGCCGACACCGCCTTCCTCGCATGTTTATGTAACCACTGGTAACAGTTACCTCTGGTAGCATGCTGGGCATGTCCGACCGTGTCAAGCGCAACAGCAAGCGATCCAGCAAGCACATGCGCGAGGACGCCCAACCCACCGGAGACGCCCGCAGGGACCGCTGGCGCAAGCATCGGGTGGCCCGGCGTGCGGAGTTCGTCGAGGCGGCGCTGACCGCGCTGCACGAGCGTGGTCCCGACCTCGGCATGGACGACGTCGCCGCGGCGGCGGGCGTCACCAAGCCGGTGCTGTACCGGCACTTCGACGACAAGGCGGACCTGTTCCTCGCCCTCGGCCAGCGCGGCACCGAGATCCTGCTGCAACGGCTGATTCCGGCGATCAACGCCGAACTCGCCCCGGTGCCCCGGATCCGGATGGCGCTCGACGCGTTCTTCACCGTCATCGAGGAACACCCGAATCTCTACCGCCTGCTGGCCAGGGGATCCTTCGCGGAGAAGCCCGTCGACGCCGACGTCGTCGCGGAGGACAAGGAGATCATCGCGACCGCGCTGACCGCCCTGCTCGGCGACTACATGCGAATGTTCAACATGGACTCCGGCGCGGCTGAACCGTGGGCGTACGGAATCGTCGGCATGGTGCAGAACACCGGCGAGTGGTGGCTGGAACGCCACTCGATGAGCCGGGACAGCGTGGTGGAGTACCTGACCCAGATCATCTGGGCCGCCATCGACGGCCTCGCCCGCCAGCACGGCATCGTGATCGACCCGAACACGCCGCTGGAGGAGAACAAGGTAATCCGCCTGGCCCGGCAGAGCGGGCCGGATCAGCAGTCCGAGATCAGCTGAAGTTCAAGGGAGAATTTCGTGAGCGAGCACGACCACGACGAGGACGGCTACAGCGGCCCAGCGACCCTGCTGGTGGACGAGACCGAGATCGCGATCGAGGTGGAACTGCGCGGTCACTTCCAGCCGATCGACGGCTACTACCGGTGGTACGGCCGGGTGAAGGCCAACGAGCAACTCTCCACGCTCGCGGCAGGCCGGAAGAAGAAGGCCGAGATCCGAACGCCGCAGGGAACGGCCAACGGGGAGCTTTCCGACCCGGACCCCTGGGACCGCTACCGGATCATGGGCACGAGCACGCCCCCGTTCAACGTGCCCGTCTCACTCGACGAGGTCGAAGCGGCCACGTCCTGACCGGGCGTGCGCCCCACGCGGGGGCTACTTCCGGGCGCTGTTCGCGATTCTGACCGGCCACCCCGAGACCACGTGCAGCAACCACTCGAATGGGCCCCGGCCGAGCAACCGCCGCCACGCCACGGCGGCCACCAGGGCCACGGCCACGAACGCCAGCCAGGCGAACGTGCCCGGCTCCGGCTCCAGCAGACGGATCGCCAGGAAATGCCCGATATAAGCGGTGAGCACCAGTGAGCCGAGGTCGGCCAGTGGCCGAAGCGGCCTGCTGAACCGGTCACCCAGGTGCAGGCAAACGCCGAGCACCGCGGCCGCGACGCCAAGACAGCCGAGCAGGTCGAACGACGTGTAGGCGTGACTGGTGGAAAGCAGCTGCCACGCGGGGGACGTCGTGGGAGTGGTGCCGAACAGGTTCGCGTAGTTCGCGTCGAAGAACTGCTCGGGCGACATTCCGGCCGCGGCGGCTGGGCTCCGGAGATCCTCGTAGATCAGCTGCCTGCCGCCGAGCACCTGGGTGGCCACCCAGGAGAGGCTGTATGCCGTTACCGCCATACCCGCCCCGCCCGCGATGAGCCCCCGGCGCACGCCGGGCGAGCGCAGGTCGAGTCTGCCGATCGCCATCCCCGCCAGCACGTAGCCGAGCAGGTTCACCGCGGGGAACGCGCCGGTCAGCACCAGGATCACGATCGCCTGGGTGAAGCCGCCGAGCGAGGTGAACAGTTCGAGTGACACGTCCGGCACCGGGTCGGTGACCTCACGGGGCGCGATGAGGAACCGCGCGACGAAGGACAACGCGGGCGACAGCGTCACGAACAGGGCCGCGGCGATGGCCAGTGGCCGAAACCCGCAGCGAAGCCAGGGAAACACCAGCGCGAAACATATGCCGTAGTAGGCGAGGATGTTCATATAGCCGGTGTTCAGCGCCACCAGCCCGAGTCCGAGCAGGATCAGCAGCGGCGCCCTGGTCGCGACCCGCATGGCGACATGGGCCGCCGCCAGACCCGTCCTAGGCTCTCGACCACCTGACATCAGGGCGAGAGACACCCCCGCGAGCACCGCGAAAAGTGCCGCGGACCGGCCGTTGAAGACCGTGAACAGCCCGAATCCCCCAGAGTCGGGCCGGGGGCCGACATGCGCTGCGTACATCCCGATCACCGCGATACCCCGCGCGATGTCGATACCCGTCAGCCTGGACGCGGAGCGGGCACCGCTCGTGCGCGGTGCCCACTCGTCACGCCTGGCCTTTTCGACCGGCCCGTACACAGTTATCCGAAAACGCCCGCGCCCGTGGGCGCGAGCTCACGAAGATCAGCCACCGACCGCGAAACCGACCTTACGGACGTCCGAGGCCGCGATTTCGACGTAGGCGATCCGGTCTGCCGGGATGAGGAACTTGCGGCCCTTTTCGTCGGAGATGCGGAACAAACCGTCATCGGCGTTCAAGGCCTCGGAAACCAGCGCCTCGACCTCGTCGGACGTCTGGCCACTGGCCACCACCAGCTCCCGCGGGGTGTCCTTGATTCCGATCTTGACCTCCACGTGCAAACCTCCGCCTGATGTCGTGCTGTGCTCTTACAACCAGGCTATCCGAGCCCGAGCACCTGCATCCGTTTGGTGTGACCCTGCTGCAACCGGCGGAACAGGCCGGCTATTCCCGAAAGGTCGCCCGAACCGGTGACGATCAGCTCCGAGAGACCGTCCCGCTCGGCGACCACGTACTGCGCCTGGGTCAGGGCCTCGCCCAGCAACCTGCGACCCCAGAGCGCAAGGCGGTCACGTTGCCGTGCGTCCGCCGCGATTCCCGCTGCGACCTCACGTTCGGCGAAGGCCGAGTGCCCGGTGTCGGCCAGCACCCCGAGTACGAGTTCCCGCGTTTCCGGGTCCAGCCAGCTGGCCATCTCCCGGTAGAGGTCGGCGGCCAGCCCGTCCCCCACGTACGCCTTGACCAGCGATTCCAGCCACGAGCGCGGGGCCGTTGAAGCGTGGAAGGCGTCGATATGCGCGACGAACGGTTTCATCGCGTCCTCGACCGCGACCCCGTGCTCGGCGAGAAAGCGCTCCAGCCGGGCGTAGTGGCCGATCTCGGCGGCTGCCATGGAGGCCAGCGCGGCACGTCCGGACAGCGTCGGGGCGGTTCGGGAGTCCTCGGACATCCGGTCGAAAGCGGACAGTTCGCCGTACGCCAGCACACCGATCAGGTCCACCACGCCGGCGCTGACCTTTGCTTCCGCCTCGGCGGCGCGCTCGTTTCCAGCCTCAGTCACGACTGCCACCGTAGAGCAATCGGAAATGACGAAGGACACGCAGGCAGATGCGACCATCCTCACGCGATACCGGGTGGCCCGGGTACACTGTGGGGTGATAACGACAGAATCTTCCGTGCTCCTGCCGGGCGTCCGTCTGGGAGGCGGCTCCCACTCGAGTGGTGCAGGCCATCGCCGGAGCGCGGCGGGAGCGAACTGAAGCGGGCACACCGCCGCAGGTCGCGAACAGAATATCTGGATCACGACCCGGTCTTCCTGCCGGCGATCCAGCGACAACAACTGGATCATGCAGAACCCGCTACCTGCGGACGTTCCCACTGTGATTCAGCGACAACATGTGCGTGCACGCCTCGAACGGCATTCCCGCTGGTGCGGTTCGGCCCGGGAATACGGAGCCGGAGCCCATCCCCAGCGGTCGAGTGTCGCGAAATACCTGGCTGTGCGCGCTGGTATGAGAGAGGCGATCATTCTGACCGCGAATCCGTCCGAGAACGACGACACCAATATCAACGGCACCGACCCGGTCGCGCTGGAGCACAGCGAGAGCGGCGTTCCGGCAGTCGACCCGTCACACCCCCTCCAGGCCCGCCCCGATGTGGAGCCGGAGTCCCCGACGTTCGCCGAGTTCGGCGTCCGCCCCGAGATCGTCCGGGCCCTCAACGAGGCCGGCATCGAACGCACCTTCGCGATCCAGGAGTTGACCCTGCCGCTCGCGCTGGCCGGGGATGACCTGATCGGACAGGCCCGCACCGGTATGGGCAAGACGCTCGGCTTCGGCATTCCGCTCCTGCAGCGGATCACCGTGCCCGGCGACGGCACGCCCCAGGCGCTGGTCGTGGTCCCCACGCGTGAGCTCTGCCTCCAGGTCAGCCACGACCTGACCGACGCGGGCAAGCACCTCGGGGTGCGCACGCTCGCGATCTACGGTGGCCGCCCGTACGAGCCGCAGATCGAGGCCCTGCGCAAGGGCGTCGACCTGGTCATCGGCACCCCGGGCAGGCTGCTCGACCTCGCCGAGCAGCAGCACCTCGTGCTCGGCAAGGTCAAGGGCCTCGTGCTCGACGAGGCCGACGAGATGCTCGACCTCGGCTTCCTGCCGGACATCGAGCGGATCCTGCGGATGGTTCCCGAGCAGCGCCAGACCATGCTGTTCTCGGCGACGATGCCGGGGCCGATCATCACGCTGGCCCGCACGTTCCTCACCCAGCCCACGCACATCAGGGCGGAGGAGAACGACGCGGGTGCCGTGCACGAGCGGACCACCCAGTTCGTCTACCGGGCCCACTCGATGGACAAGCCCGAGCTGATCGCTCGCACGCTGCAGGCGGAGGGCCGCGGCCTTTCGATGATCTTCACGCGGACCAAGCGAACCGCGCAGAAGGTGGCCGACGACCTCGCGGAGCGGGGCTTCGCCGCCGCCGCGGTGCACGGTGACCTCGGTCAGGGCGCCCGTGAGCAGGCACTACGGGCGTTCCGTAGCGGCAAGGTGGACGTGCTCGTCGCCACTGACGTCGCCGCTCGCGGTATTGACGTCGACGATGTCACGCACGTGATCAACTACCAGTCGCCGGACGACGAGAAGACCTACGTGCACCGCATCGGCCGGACGGGGCGTGCGGGCAAGACCGGCGTCGCGATCACCCTGGTCGACTGGGACGACATGCCTCGCTGGAAGCTCATCTCGGACGCACTGAACCTGGAAAGGCCGGAGCCGGTGGAGACGTACTCCACCTCGGCGCACCTGTTCAGCGACCTCGGCATCCCCTCGGACGCGACCGGCAGGCTGCCGCTGTCGAAGCGAACCCGCGCGGGCCTGTCGGCCGAGCGCGAGGAGGACTTCGGCGGCAAGCGTAAGAGTGGTCCCGCCCGGGACTCGGCGCGTTCGCCTCGCACCACAAAGCCGCGCCGCCGCACCAGGGGTGGAGCCGATGCGGCCGCCGCCATCGAGGCCGCCGACGCCGCGGGTTCGGCGGAGCCGGATCAGCAGGGCGAACAGAGCAAGGAAGCTCGCAGGCCGCGTCGCAGGACCCGCGGTGCGGGCGGCGGCAACAAGCCCGGCACGGAGCAGGCGGCGGCAGGCGACAAGGCCGATTCCGGTTCAGGGGACAACGGTGAGCGGCCCGCCCGTCGCCGCCGTCGTCGCCGTTCCGGCTCACCAAACGGCGCCAACACGTCGGCTTCGGCAGACTGAACGCGATCTTCGGCCGGCACAGACCGGCCTTCGAGCGAGAACTGTCTGGTCGGGAGCAGAAGGCATGAGTGACCGTGAGTGACAGCGCGTCCGAGAATGCCGGAGGCCGCCACCGCAGGCCCGACTCGCCGGAACCGTCCCGCGGATATCCGCGGGACGGTTTGCCGGACACCGGCGAAGTCCGGGCGGCGGCACTGGGTACAGAGGACGTGCTCACCGATCCCGCTCCCGATCCCGACGCGCGGGCCGCCCGGCCACGAGCTGGGCGGCCCGCGCGCCGTTCGCGCTGGAGTACCAGAAGGGACCGGGTCGCGGTCGCACTGATCGTGCTTGGGTGCGTACTGGCCGCGGGCACCATCTGGGCCTTCAGTGACCAGCGGGCAACCGTGCAGGTGACGGCGGAACCGCCGCCTCCGTTGCCCGAGGCACCGGCTTCGGTACCGGGCATGCTCACCGAGATGTGGCGGGCGCCCAGCCCGGCTACCCCGGTGCCGGTCGCCGACGGAGCCACGGCTGTCACCGGTGCGAACGGCGAGGTGGCGGGCAGGAATGCCATGACCGGGCAGGTCCGCTGGCGGTACGGGAGAGACCTGCCCCTGTGCACTGTGGCCGCTGCCTCGGACCGGGTACTCGCGGTACATCGCAAGACCGGCGTGGCCGGCACCACGGGCTGCAGTGAGGTCACCCAGCTCGATCCAGCCACCGGAAAGCGGACCGCCCAGCGCAACGGCGACGCCGAAGCGGGCACCCGGCTGGTCGTCGGGGACGGGCACGTCACCACGACCGGCACCCGGTTGCTCAACACCTGGCGCGACGACCTGGTCAAAAGTGGCGAGTACGGCCGCGTGCCCGCACTGGTGAACCCCGAGAAACAGCCGAGAACGGGATGCACCTTCGGCACGGTGGCCGCGGCCTCGGGCAAGGTCGGCGTGATCGAGCGCTGTCCCGAGGACCCCGCGGACCGGCTGACCGTGTTCAAGGCTGCCCCGGACAAGAGCGACAAGCCCGAGCCCGAGTTCAGCACGGTGCTGGCGGGTGGCTCGGCACGACTGATCGCATTGTCGGAGAAGTCCGCCGCCGTGGCGCTGCCCGAGCAGAATCGGCTGGTGATCTACGGCCCGGAAGGCCGTGAACGGTCGGCGTATCCGCTCAACCTGCCGGCGGCCGACCTGGCGGATGAGCCAGCGGGTGGGGTGGTGCCGACCGCGCAGGGCGACGAGAACGTGTACTGGTTCACCGGTTCACGGACAATGGCGCTGACCAAGGACGATCTGACTCCGCAGTGGACGGTGAACAACACGCTTGGCGCGGGAACGTTGTTCGCCGGCCAGTTCGTCGTGCCCATCGAAGGAGGGCTGGCGGTGATGGACGAGGCCGACGGCAAGACCGTGCGCACGATCGGGGTCGACCGGCGCGGGCACTCCGGTCCGGTGGCACTCGCGTCGACCGGTCCTGTTCTGCTGGAACAACGCGGAGGCACCGTGGTGGCCCTGCGATGACAGAGACGGGACGACTGCCCAACGCCGCCCAGCTCGCGGAGCACAACGGAACCAGGACCGACCTTCCCGGACCGTACGGACCGATCGCGGCCCTGGCGGGTGCCGAACCCTCGGGTGCGGTGGCGGGGACAGTGCTGCTCGTCCCTGGCTACACCGGCTCGAAGGAGGATTTCGCCCCGCTACTCGACGGCTGCACGGCGAGCGGGTTCAAGGCCGTGGCGGTGGACCTGCCGGGGCAGCACGAGTCGCCGGGGCCGGACGACGAAAGCGCCTACCTGCCTTCGGCACTCGGCCGTGTGGTGGCCGATCTCGTCGCGCACCTCGGCGCGGACGGCAGCCCGGTGCTGCTGCTCGGTCACTCCTTCGGCGGCCTTGTCGTCAGGGGCGCGGTGCTTGCTGGCGCGCAGATCGCGGGCCTCACGCTGCTCGGCAGCGGGCCGGGCCGGTTGTCCGAGGGGGTCCGGCGCGACGCCCTCGAGACGGGTGAGCCGTTGTTGCGGACCGAAGGGCCGGAGGCCGCCTACGCCGTGCGGGAGCGGGTGAACGAGCGGTTCCCGGCCTGGCAGGCGACCCCAGTGGAGCTCAAGAAGTTCCTCCGCAGGCGCTTCGTCGCCTCGAGCGCGTCCGGATTGCTCGGCATGGCCCACGCGCTGCGCACCGAGCCCGATTTGGTCGACGAACTGGCGCGCGCGCTGAACGAGTCGGACATTGCCCGGCTGGTGGTGGCCGGCGAGCGCGACGACGCATGGAGCATCCCCGCGCAGCGGGAGATGGCCGATCGGCTCAACGCCGAGTTCGCGCTGGTGGAGAACGCCGCGCACTCCCCCAACACGGAGAACCCCCAAGCCCTGCTGAACATCCTCATTCCCACGTGGCGCTCCTGGCTCTCCCCCACGTCCTGACCCCGGTCACCCCTGGTACGTCTGCAAGTACGCCCAAGCAAGATCAACACCGGCTTTTTCTACCACCATCCGCAGGCTCCGTGCTGCCGGGTGGGTAGCAGAAAACTGCGGATTCGATCTTGCTTGGGCGTACTTGCAGACGCTCCATCCCTGGAGGTGAGGGGGCTGGGCCGGGCGGGGCGACGGCGTCAGGACCACCAGAAGAGGGTGAGGGTGGTTAGGGTCAGCAGCAGCACCGCTCCCGCCGCCAGTGCGGCCGGCCTGCCGTTCGTGCGGTCGGCGATCCGCTGGGCCGGCACGGCGAGCGACACCGCGACGACGTGGCCCACCACCATGAACGGGCCAGGTCCCTCGGAGGCGCTGATCAGGCCGTTGACCTGGGCAGCGAGGACGAGCACGGTCAGCAACACGAGACCCGCGGTGAGGGCGCCGGTCAGTCCGCGCCACCGGCGACCACGCGCCGACCGGGGAGTGGGCCTGTCCGGCCGTCCGGCACCCAGCCCGCTCACCGGTTCGAGCTCACTCGTCGTCTCGGTTGCGCGCATCCGGCTCCGTGACCTCCCTGCATTTGCCTGCCCCGTCGCTCCCCTCGCTCAGGGCGCCAGCAGATCCCACGATCGGGCCGCGGGCGCCGCAGCCTGCCCCTGAGGACAGCTCGGCCGGAAATCACACGCGGCGCACTGCTCGCCCGTCCGCGCGGGAAACAGCTCCTCGGGGTGCCCGCCGTCCGCCAGGATATCCGTAGCCGCCCGGAGTTCGTCGGCGGTCTCCTCCGCCTGTGCCAGGTGCCGATCCAAAGTGGCCGGCGTGTGCTCGAACCCGGCGACGGTGTTGCTGGGCAGGTGGTGCAGCTCGACTCTGCGACACGGCGCCCGCAGTTCCCGCTCGACCGCGACGGCGTACAACGCGAGCGCCCTTGCCGCTCCCGCACCCCGCTCGTCCGGAGCCCAGCGACCGGTCTTGTAGTCGACGATCACCAACTCGCCATCGCGCTCGTCGATGCGATCCACCCGGCCCTCGACGATCATCGTCACCGGCGCATCGGCGCCGGAACCCGCGCGCGCCGAGACCCAGCGCTCGACACCGACCGGCTCGATGGTGACGTCGTGATGTTCGGCGTACTCCGCGATCCAGCCCTTTGCCCGTTCGCGGTAGTGCCCGGCCTGCCGCGCGTCGAGGAACCCGGCGTTCTTCCAGTGCTCGGTCACGAGTGCGGCCGCTCGTTCCGGGGTCCGTTTCCGCGGCGGCAGGACGAACAGCGCGCGCAGGGCGTTGTGCACCACCGCGCCGAGTGTGCTGTGTGCCCACGCGCCCGTGCGTCGCGGCGTCGGCCGGTCGAGGTACGACATCCGGTACCGGCGCGGACAGCTCGCGAACGTGGACAATCGAGCAGGCGTCACGCGGGCGAGCTTGCGCGGCTGCACGCCGAAGTCGAACCCGAGCTGGGACATCCGCTCACCCCCGGCCATCCACCCTACCCACGGGGCCGGACAGTCTCAGACCCCGGCGACGAAGCCCCGGATCGCATCGGCCACCAGTTCGACCGCGATCGCCGCGAGCAGCAGACCGGCGATCTTGGCCAGCAGCGTGATGCCACTTTCCTTGATCACGCGGATCACCAGGCCGGAGTAACGCATGCAGGCGAAGAGCACGAGGTGCACGGTGACGATCGCCAGTCCCAGGGCGATGTAGGCACCCATCTGACCGTCGGCCTGACGGACGAACACAATCGTGGCCGCGATGGCACCGGGCCCGGCCAGCAGCGGGGTGCCCAACGGGACCAGCGCGACGTTCACGTCCTCCGCGGCCTCGGGTTGCGTGCTGTTCTTCCCGGTCAACAGGTCGAGTGCGATGAGCAGGAGCAGTAGCCCGCCCGCACCCTGCAGTGCGGGAATGCCGATGCCGAGATACGCCAGGATCGCCTGCCCGGCCACCGCGAACAGCGTGATCACCAGCAGTGAGACCAGTACCGCCTGCCGAGCCGCGCGAGCACGGGCCGCGACCGGCTTGCGCCCGGTGAGGCTGAGGAACACCGGTACGGTCCCCGGCGGGTCCATGATCACGACCAGCGTGATCGACGCCTCCATGAAGAGCTTGAGGTCGAAGAAGTCCTGCAGCGCCATCAGGCTGCCCCGTCCACCGCGGCCGTGGCCCCGCTGGACCGGGCGATCAACGCTTCGAGCATCTCCGGATCCGTGGTCTCCTGCCCGAGCGCGATCGTCTTGTTCGTGCCGTGGTAATCGCTGGACCCGGTCTGCAGCAGGTCCAGGCCACCCGCCAGTTCCCGTAGCTCGGCCCGTGTTCGCACGTCGTGGTTCGGGTGGTCGACCTCGAGGCCCGCCAGCCCGCGCGCCGCGAGGGCCTCGATCACCCTCGGCGTCACCGTCGGGCCACGGGAGCTGGCGAACGGATGCGCCAGCACGGTCACCCCTCCGGCGTCGGCGATCATGTCGATCGCCGCCTCGACCGGCGTGTCCTGCCGTGGCAGGTAGTAGCCGCGACCGTTGCCCAGGTATCCCGCGAACGCCTCGTCCACGCTGGCGACCACGCCGGCCCGCATCAGGGCCTGCGCCAGGTGTGGCCGCCCCGCGGGAGCGTCGGGGCCCAGCAGGCCCATCACCTCGTCCGGATCGATCGGCAGGCCGTCGTCGGCCATGCGTACGGCCATCGACCGCAGCCGCGCCCTGCGCTCGCCACGCAGCCGCAGTTGCTCGGACACGATCGCGGGAGACGTCGGATCGAACAGGTAGGCCAGCAGGTGCACGCTGACGTACCTGCCATCGGTGTCGACGGATACGCAGGACAGCTCCGCCCCGGGGATCAGCCGCAATCCTGACGGCAACGCCTCGATCGCCGGTTCCCAGCCCGCGGTGGTGTCGTGGTCGGTCAGGGCGACGACGTCGAGCCCGGCTCGCGCCGCGGCAGCGACCAGTTCGGCCGGACTGTCGGTACCGTCCGAGACCGTGGAATGGGTATGCAGGTCGATGCGCACCCGCCCATTCTGGACGAGAGGCCGCTCCCCTGCGCCGTGAGCCCCGTCGGGCCGCCCACAGCGCGCCGGCGCAGACTCAGCCGACCATCCGCTTTCCCCTGGCCGCACGCTGGGCCTTGATCATGGAGAAACGCTCGGCCTGCTTCTGCTTGTCACCGAAGACGAGCTCGGAGATCGTGTCGTAGAACTCCTCGGGCCGGGGCAGGTAGGCGATGTGGTTCAGCGCCTGGATCTGTCCGGCGGACTCCACCACCGTTGTCCCGTAGCCGAGAATCCGGCCCCAGAACGAGCGCTGGTAGGTCAGGTCGGTGACCTTGCTGATCGGCATCATCAGCACCTTGGTGGTCCACACGCCGGTCGTCATGATGAACCGCTTGTCGGTCACGACCAGGCGTTCGACCCACCACTCCATCACCACGTAGGCGAACCGCAGCACCACGAGCAGGGCGGCGTACCAGAGCACGTTCTGCACGACCCACATCGAAGGAGGCAGCAGGTAGGACACCATGACGAAGATCGCGATCAGCGCGACGGCCTCGAACGCATCCCAGGCCAGCGCCGCCCAATGCCTGCGGATCCGAATGACCCGCCGCTCGGTGTCGAGCAGGTACTCATCGGGATCTCGGGGCGCGAACATACCCGAAGACTAACGGCGACTAGGCGAACACGCTGCTGACAAAACTGATCACCGACTCTGCCGCATCCCTGAGGAAGCCGATGATGTTCGATACGAGCCCGGCCGCTCCAGCAGGCTGGGCGATCACGAAGTAGAGCACCAGCGCGATCCCCGCGAATGTGAGGAGCTTCTTGACGTCCACGACGCTCCATCCCGTTTCTGTGTCAGACCTGCATCGTCAGGTAACCACTAAGTTTGTACCGCACTGCGGTGCGTTACGGGAGGAAAGTCCCGCGCTTGGGTCAGTGCACGGCTCCAATGTCGCCGGACAAGCACGGAGGGTAACCAAATCGGCGTGACGTAGGCAACAATCCCGCACTCTACTCAGCGTCAGCTCGTCGGTGACGGTGGACCGGACAGGAGTAACAAAGCCATGGACGAGGCCCGCTACCAGCGTTTTGTCCGGTTTCACCCAGCGTGTCGATGTGCCATCGGTCACGGCAGGGACACCGAGAGCGGGAGCGCCCGTTGAGCGCCGTCCGCTGCGTCGGCGCCATCGTGCACGACGACGAGGGCAGGCTGCTGCTGATCCGGCGCGCGAACGAGCCCGCGCGGGGTCTCTGGTCGCTACCTGGCGGCAAGGTCGAGCAGGGTGAGTCCGACGCCGAGGCGGTGATCCGGGAACTGCGGGAGGAGACCGGACTCGACGCCGTGGCGGGCGCGTTGGCGGGACAGGTGGTGCGGGGGCCGTACGAGATCTACGACTACGTCTGCCGGTACACAGGAGGCGTACTGCGGGCAGGTGACGACGCGGCGGCGGCCCGCTGGGTCGGCCAGGAGACGTTCGGCGAGTTCGAGGCCGAGGGAGCGCTCGCCGAGGGCCTCGCCGAGGCTCTGCGCCTCTGGAACGCGCTCCCCCGCGGCTGAGGACCTGGCGGAACGCGCTCAGCTTTCACGCAGCAGGAATTTCTGGATCTTTCCCGTCGAGGTCTTCGGCAATTCGGCGACGAAGTCCACCCGATCGGGCACCTTGTACCGGGCGAGCCGGCCCCGGACGTGCTCCCGCAACTCCGCCGTCTCCACCTCGTGGCCACCGCGCAGCACGACGAACGCCCTCGGCCGCTCGCCCCACTTCTCGTCAGGAACGCCGACCACGGCCACCTCGAGCACGGCCGGATGCGAGTCGATCGCGGCCTCGACCTCGATCGTGGAGATGTTCTCGCCGCCGGAGATGATGATGTCCTTCGCCCTGTCGCGCAGCTCGATGTAGCCGTCGGAATGCCATACACCGAGGTCACCGGAGTGGAACCAGCCACCTTCGAAGGCCTTCGCCGTGGCCTCGGGGTCGGCGAAGTAACCGGTCATGACGTTGTTCCCGCGCATCACGACCTCGCCCATGGTGATGCCGTCCCTCGGCACATCGCGCAGGTCGCCGTCGACCACTCTGACTCCGTCGGTGACCACCATGCCGACCCCCTGCCGCGCAAGCAGCCTGCTGCGCGCCTCGACGTCGAGCACCGCCCACCCGTCCTGGTACTCGCACACCGTGTACGGCCCATAGGTCTCGGTGAGCCCGTAGACGTGCACCAGCCGGACGCCCAGCTCGGCCATGCGGGAGATCACCGTGGGACTCGGCGGCGCGCCCGCCGTGGTCACCACGACCTCCCGGTCCAGCGGGTGCGCGTCCTCGTGGTTGGCGATGGTGACCAGGACGGTCGGCGCTCCGTTCAGGTGGGTGATGCCCTCCGTGTCGAGCAGCCGCCAGATCTCCCCGCCGTCCACCGTCCGCAGACAGACGTGCGTGCCACCGACCGCCGTGACGGCCCACGTGGTGCACCAGCCGTTGCAGTGGAACATCGGCAGCGTCCACAGGTACCGCGACTCGGGCGTGTGCCGGGAGTGGACGACCTCGGCGAGAGCGTTCAGATACGCGCCCCTGTGGTGGTACATGACGCCTTTGGGCTGTCCCGTGGTGCCGGAGGTGTAGTTGATCGAAATGGTCGCGCGCTCGTTCAGCACGGTCCACGGCAGAGGTTCGTCACTGCCCCGCGCGGGCAGGTCCGCGTACGAGATCCCGCCGACGGCGGGGTCGGCCTCGGCACCTGCGGCCGGGTCGGTCACCGTGACGATCTCGCGCACACCCAGCTCGGCCACCACAGGCGCGATCGACGGATGCAACGCGGAGTCCACGACCAGCAGCTTCGCCCCGGAGTGCCGCACGATGTGCCGGATCTCGGCCGGCGCGAGCCGGGTGTTGATCGCCACCAGCACGGCACCGGCGAGCGGCACCGCGAAATGCGCGACCAGCATCTCCGGGATGTTCGGCAGCAGGTACGCCACCCGGTCCCCCGGCTCGACCCCGCAGGCCCGCAGGGCCCGCGCCACTCTGGTCGCCTCCCCGGCGAACTCCCGGTAGGTCATCCGGCGGTCGCCGTAGGCGATGGCCGTCCGGTCGGCGAAGACCTCGCCCGACCGTTCCAGGAACGTCAACGGGGTCAACGGGGTGAACGAGACGTCTTCGTCCGCGCTAGCTGCCATCACCCCATGGTGGTGCGACCAGGGCGGGCCGACAATCTCTGATTGGAGACGTCAGGCGTCGGATCACCCCGCCAGCCAGGTCATCCGCTGGCCGTGTGCCTGGGTTCTGGCAAGCGGCTGCGCCCGGACGGTGCCCTCGACCCACGTCGCCAACCCGAGCACGAACTCCCCGTCGGTCGCGAGGTCGTCCCTGCCGGGCAGCACGTGCCCGAGGCCCGCCCGGTAGGCCTCCTCGCTGATCCACCACAGTGGACGCTGCCCCGCCAGCATGCGCAGTCCGTCCACGAAGTCCTGCTGCCGCCTCTCGGGCAGGTACGGAAGCACGTGGCTGGTGATCACCAGCAGCGGCAGCTCGGCAGGCAGGCGAGCCGCCGCGGCGGCGAGGTCGTCCACCGCGTCGCCGGCCATCAGCTCCGGCGGGTCCTTGCGTTGCGCGGCCGCAGCCGTGCGGAGCAGACGGATTCGGTCCGGCTGATCTGCCCACACACAGGCTTCCAGCCAGGCGAGTTCGTCCTCGTCCCCGGCGTCCACCGGAGCCCGATCCAGGCCGAGCCGTGCGCCCACCGCGAGCTTCTTCGGCAACTTCGGCAGCGTCGCCCCCGGCCCGAGTTCCAGTGCGCAGTGCAGCCCGACAGCGGCCTTCGCAGGTCCAGCTGTCAGCTGCTCGCCGCCGTCGCACTGATACCGGTAGCCGAACTTGTCCAGGCCGAGCAGCAACCCGGCACTGCAGCCGACCTCCAGCAGCGCCACCTTGCCACCCGCCTGTTTCGCGGCGAGTGAGACGCCGGGGTAGAGCAGGGTCGCGCGACGAACCTCGTTGGTCTGGGTGAAGCGACTGGCCACCAGGTCACGAACCCGGTCGGCGCGTTCCAGCAGGAACGACCGGAACAACGGCCAGGTTTCCGAGTCCACCCCGTCGAATCCGCCGAGCGACGGGTAGTACCGCGAGAGCGGGTGAATCGGGTCGGCCTGGATCAGCCGGTGCGCGGCGGCCAGCAGCAGTGTGGGGCGCGCGTCAGTGGGAGACGCGGCCGCCAGCAGACTGGCGACGGCGTCGTCCTCGGCGGCCTTCAGGGCCAGGTGCTCGTACAGCGGGGAGTTGCCCGCCGCCTCGGTCTCGGCGAACCTGCGCAGCCGGTGCTTGATCTCCTCGAGCAGATCACTCATTGGAAAACTCATTCATGGGGCACCGGCCGTCCCGGCTGCTCGCTGTATCCATCTGCCTCGCTCGTTCCGCCTCGCTCGTTCGTCGCTCCGCGTGCAAGGCTCACCGCCGACGGCTCACTCATGGGGCACTGGCCGTCCCGGCTGCTCGCTGTATCCATCTGCCTCGCTCGTTCCTCGCTCCGCGTGCAAGGCTCACCGCCGACGGCTCACTCATGGGGCACCGGCCGTCCCGGCTGCTCGCCGCCCCGCGACTCGCCGTACGAACGCTTCGGCACCATCACCTTACGGCGGAAGGTGCAGACGATCAGGCCGTCCTGCTTGTAGCCACGGGTCTCGACGTACACCACGCCCCGGTCGTCCTTGGACTTCGACGGCGTCTTTTCCAGCACCTCGGTCTCGCCGTAGATGGTGTCACCGTGGAACGTGGGCTTCACGTGCCGCAGCGACTCGACCTCCAGATTGGCGATCGCCTTGCCGGAGACGTCGGGCACGGACATGCCCAGCAGCAGTGAGTAGATGTAGTTGCCCACCACGACGTTCTTGCCGAAGTCCGTGGTCTCCCCCGCGTAGTGCGCGTCCAGATGCAGCGGGTGGTGGTTCATGGTGAGCAGGCAGAAGAGGTGGTCGTCGTACTCCGTGACCGTCTTGCCCGGCCAGTGCTTGTAGACCGCGCCGACCTCGAACTCTTCGAAATACCGCCCGAACTGCACGTTTCGTCCTCCTCGAGTAACGCGACATCGCCCTGCGACGACATCATCTGACGCTGAGGAGTACCCTCGTGTACCGGTGTCGGCTACGTCAACGCGAGCAGCGACACGCCACGAGGGTGGCGGGCTGGACCTGTCGACACTGTCGACCGGGTCGGCACGGAGCACGACCTCGGAATTGACCCCGGCCGGAGGAGGTGAGGAACGCAGATGAGTAGTGGCGATAGTCCGCTTCCTAGTACCACCAGCGTTCCCGCTGTTTCCGCCGGCACCGTCACGTACGGGTAGCCCGGGCAGGTCACCGGCTGGAGCGCTGGTCACGCCGAGCGAACCAATCCGCTTGGCGCGTCGTTTTCCCGCGACGTCACAGCCAGGAGTCTCACCATGCCAGCAATCCCCTCCCTCGGCAGCTTGCGAGGACGTGCGGCGAACCGGGTCAACCGGGTACAGCCACCCGTCCCAGTCCCGCCGTCGGCCTACGTCGTCGACTGTGCCGTGTACGTCGACGGTCAACGGTTGCCCGGTGACTGGTCCCACTCCGCGGCGATCGAGGAGGTCCGGCGCCGTCGTGAGGGCTTCGTCTGGATCGGGTTGCACGAGCCGGACGAGGGCCAGATCCAGGGCATCGCCGACACGTTCGGCCTGCACGAACTAGCGGTGGAGGACGCGGTGCACGCGCACCAGCGGCCCAAACTGGAGCGCTACGACGACACGTTGTTCATGGTTTTCCGCACCGTGCGGTACGTGGAGCACGAGTCGCCGACCACCGCGAACGAGATCGTCGAGTCGGGCGAGCTGATGGCCTTCCTCGGTACCGACTTCATCATCACGGTGCGGCACGGGAACCACTCCGGTCTGGCCAGGTTGCGCCAGGAACTGGAGTCCGACCCGGAACAGCTGGCGCACGGCCCCGCGTCCGTGCTGCACGCGGTCGCCGACCACGTCGTCGACCACTTCCTCGATGTGACAGAGAGCATCGAGGAAGACATCGACGAGATGGAGACGCAGGTCTTCGCGCCGCGCTCGCCGGTGACCTCCGAGCAGATCTACCTGATGAAGCGCGAGGTGCTGGAACTGCGCAGGGCGGTGATGCCGCTGGCCATGCCGTTGCGCAGGCTTTCCGAGGGCTACACCCGTCTCGTGCCCGACGATGTCCGGTCGTACTTCCGCAACGTGCACGACCACCTGACCAACGTGTCCGAGCGCGTCGCCGGCTTCGACGAACTGCTCACCACGCTCGTCGACGCGACGCTGGCCAAGATCACGTTGCAGCTCAACAGCGACATGCGCAAGATCACCGCCTGGGCCGCGATCATCGCCGTCCCGACCGCACTGGCCGGGATCTACGGGATGAACTTCGAGTACATGCCCGAACTGCAGATGCGCTACGGCTACCCGATGACGGTGGCCGCGATCCTCGGCATCTGCCTGTTGCTCTACCGAATATTCCGAAAGAACCGATGGCTCTAGGGCAGCCGCGCTGCCCTGCACACGTCGTTGCTTCCTTCTGACATGTTCGGAGTACCTCATGCCACGCATGCTCACCAGCCTGAAGTTCTGGGCACTGACCGTCGCCCTCATCTGGATCGCGGTCGTCACCGCGATCATCACGATGAACCCGGAGTTCGCCCACGTCCCACAGTGAACCTCGCAGTAGCCTGGGCAGATGCCCACGGCGCTGGTGGTTGCCGACGAGGTCGACGAGCGGTTGTGGTCCGGCGCCGTCCGGCCCCTGTCCGTCGACCTCGTCCTCGCCGCCGGTGACCTGCCGTTCGAGTACCTGGCGTTCCTGGCGAACGCCGTGGACCGGCCACTGGTGTTCGTGCCCGGGAACCACGATCCCGACCTCGGTGGATTCACCCGTTACGGCGGCCTTTCGATGCGCGGTGGCTTCCCCGAGCAGTGGCCGGGTCCGGAGGGCGGCATCAACGCCGACGGCAGGGTCGCCGACGTCGCGGGGGTCCGGATCGCGGGCCTCGGCGGTTCGATCCGCTACAACGAAGGGCCGAACCAGTGGACCCAGCGGCAGCAGTCCCGCAGGGCGCGCCGTCTGGAGTGGGCCGCGGCCAGGCGGAAGTGGCGGGACGGCCGGGCTGTGGACGTACTGCTGACCCATTCGCCCCCACGCGGCGTTGGTGACCGAGAGGACCCGCCGCACCACGGGTTCGACTGTCTGCACAGGACGGTGCAGCGGATGCACCCGGAGTGGTTGCTGCACGGCCACATCCATCCGTATGGGCAGCACCAGCCGGAACACCGCCTCGGCGCGACCCGGGTACGCAACGTCGTGGGATACCACCTACTCGAACTGCGGCAGGAGACATCGGCGGAGGCGCAATAGACATGAGCAGCAGAGACACGGGTTTTCCGCGTGCGGACGCGGAACACGACTTCCTGCGCGCCCGCAGACGGCAGGTGCTGTCCCGGCTGTCGAACTGGCTGCGCAGAGAGCCCGACGACGTCAACATCATGCTGCCCTTCCACGAGGTCGTCGACGCGCTCGGCTGGGCGAGCGAACGGCGGATCGGCCTGCGGGTGATCCGGCTGGACTCCATCGTCGGCAGCGTCGACCGCGGCCGGGATTTCGACCGCCGGTTCCGGCCGACCTCGGGCCGGGTACGCGAACGGTGGGAGCGACTCGCGCTCGCGACCCGGCGTGGCGAGAACATCCCGCCGATCGAGGTCTACCGGGTCGGCGATCTGCATTTCATCATCGACGGCCATCACCGGGTTTCCGTCGCACACTCGATGCGTCTGTCCACAATTGACGCATATGTGACCGACGTCGGGACAAAGCTGAACCCCATCGGAATCAGGTTCCGCGGGGACCTGATCGTCAAGGACTACCGCAGGTTGTTCCTGGAGCGGGTACCGCTGACCGGACAGGCACGCGCGGCCGTCGTACTCTCCGACGCCTGGGACTACGCGAAACTCGGTGAGCACGTGGAGGCCTGGGGCTTCCGGCTGATGCAGGACGACGGCGTGTTCCACGACCGGGCCACCGTGGCGGCCAAGTGGTTCGCCGACGAGTACCAGCCGGTCGTGCAGATGCTGCACCAGGCCGACCTGATCGGCGACCGCACCGAGGCCGAGGCGTACATGTGGGTGGCAGGCGAGCGCTACCGGCTCATCCGGACGCACCGCTGGGACGACGAGGTCATCGAGGCGGTGCGCTCCCAGCGCCCACGCTGAGACCGCGACCGCCTGCTGGAATCAGTTGCCCGGACCCGTCGTCGGCTGCTGATCCACCGTGATCCTGCCGAGGTTCTCCAGCGACTCACGGCCGTCGTCCCAGTATGCCGAGTGGGCCGCCGCGGAACTGTCGCCGCCCGGTCCGCGCTCGGAATAGAAGATGTTGTCCTCGTCCAGCCCCCAGTTGGGGTTGGTCGGATCGGTGCCATGACCCACTCCTGGCACGAAGTCCTCCCCGATGTTCGGCGACAGCGAGATCGCGTCGTTCTCCGACTTCGTCGCCCAGACGTGCTCCGGATCGATCGACAGGTCCTGGACTCCGTCCACACCGTCGGCGCCCACACCAGGGCTACCGATGAAGACGACGTCGTCAACCGGCATACCGGGCCCGTTCTCGTTGACGGCGTGGCCCACGACAGCCGAACCGTAGCTGTGTCCCATCACGACGTTGTGCGAATCGGGTCCGGAGTGGGTGACCCGCAACCCTTCCTGGAACCGGGACAGGTCGTCCTCCGCGGCATCGGCGTAGCTGGTGCTTCCGGCATCCGGTAGCACCTCGTCCGGGGCGTCGTAGCCGAGCCACAGCACCGTGGCGTTGTTCTCGTCCGGGGCGAGGCCGTCGGCCGCCCCGTCCAGCGCCTCGATCCGGTCAAGGTCGGTACCGATTCCGCCGAGGCCCGCACCTGTTCCCGGTACGTGGGTGGCCACGTTGTCGGCGGTGTCCGGGTTGCCGACCGAGACGATGGCCCGCCCGTCCTTGTCCAACGTCTCGGCGTCGAAGCCGATCAGGTAGGCGCGCTCACCGTCGCCGAAGTCCCTGTCCAGGAAGGTGGTGATCTTGTCCACCCCCTCGAGTTTGTCCTCGGCGATCGCCGACTGCTCCGCGTTGCCGTGCTCCCGCTGAATCTGCAGAATCGACTCGTGTTCGTCGAGCGCGAACCGGTTGGCCCTGTCCCGCACCTCGATCGGCAGACCGTCGAGGTTGCCCAGCCGGACACTGTCGCTGAACAGGTAGGTCTCCTTCTCCAGCGGCGACAACTCGTTCCACCAGGCGGCCACTGTCTCGGGTGAGCTTCCGGGGCCCGGGATCGCCGCCGGGGCACCGCCCGCTGCGCCGGAGTCGATCCCGATACTCGAAGGCACGATCCCCCGGATGTCACCGGCGGCGTCCTCGTCGGCCCGGGTGGCCTTGCGCAGTGCGTCGTCGATCGCTGTCTGCAGTTCCTCCTGTGCGGTCTCCGCCATATCGGCGCCCTGCGAGCCCGCGGGGAAATCGTTGACCGCGGCGTCCGGGCTGATACTCACGCCGCCGGAGCCGTCCACATCCAGGTAGGCGGCCTTGCCGTCGAGCGCTGCCTGCAGGTCCTCCTTGGCAGCTTGGATCGTTTCCGCTGCATCGGTGATCTTGGGCGGGATCGTGTCGATTTCGCCCGCCGAGTCCTCGATCAGCCCCCGCAGATCACGTAGTCCGTCGCGGGCGGCGTCTCCGCCTTCGCCCTCCCAGCCGTCGAGTGCGTCGATCTGGGTTTTGACGTTGTCCGCCTGATCGCGCAGATTCTCCGCGTGGTCCTGCCAGGCCTCGGCGCAGTCGTCGAGCAGGCCGCGCTCGAACTTCTTGAGCTCGCTGTAGCTCACCATGAGTTGTCCTCCCCGAAGTAGCTGAACGTCTCGGCCGTGTTGTATTCCTGCTCGCCGTAGTTGTCCGCGGCGAGCACGATCTTGTCCCCGGTCAGCGACACCTTCGCCAGAATCGAGTCGATGGCGTCCTCCCACTGGGACTCGCAGGTGTTCAGCGCACTGCGGATCGAGAAACCGTCCAGCCCGCCGTCGGTCGACGCGCCGGACGTAGCGCCGCTGAGTGCGGACATGCCACCCGTACCGCCGCCCCCGAGCGAGCCGCCGGTCTTCGCACCCTCGGCGGCATCGACGAGTGCCCCACCCGCGGCGCGCAGTTCGCTCTCCGTTACCCCGTAGCCGTCAGGCATGTCCGTCCTTTCCCTGGCGATATGACCTCACGCCGCTCCGACGACGGCCCCGCGCCCGAGGGTTCCGATCATCGTTACCGTTGCCGTAGCGGACGCGTAGCGGCTTGGTAGCGAAGGGACTGGGGTGGACTTCCGGATTCTCGGACCGGTCGAGGTTTGGCACGACGGCACCGCGCTGGCGATCTCGGCGCCTCGGCAGCTCGCGGTGCTCGCCGGGCTACTGACCCGCCGCGGCTCGACGGTCTCGATCGACACGATCATCGACGACCTCTGGGGTGCGGACCCGCCACGAAGCGCGGCGGTCACCGTGCGGAACTACGTGCAACGGTTGCGCAGGATCCTGCCGGAGCCCGTGCTGCGGAGTGCGCCGTCCGGGTACCGCCTCAGCTTCGAGCCTGGGCAACTGGATGTCCATCGGCTGGAATCCCTGGCGACGGCCGCACGGGGAACGAATGACCCCCACCGCGCCGCCGAACTGTTCGACGAGGCGCTCGCGCTCTGGCGCGGTGCTCCACTGACCGGCATCGGGGATCCACCACTGCGCACCATGCAGGCGCCCCGGCTCGAGGAGACCTACCTCGGCGTGCTGGAGGACAGCGTCGACGTCGCCCTGCGGCTCGGCCGCCACGTCGAGCTCGTCGCACGACTGACCGAACTCGCCGCCGAACACCCGTTGCGCGAGCGGTTGTGCCGCCAGTTGATGGTCGCGCTCTACCGCAGTGGCAGACCCGCGGAGGCACTCGGGCACTACCGGCGTATCCGGACCGAACTGATCGACGAACTCGGCATGGAGCCGGGCAGTGACCTGCGCAGGCTGGAACAGGCCATTCTGCGGGAGGACGACGTGCTGGAGCCGTCCACGGACGCGCCGCTGCCCGACCGTCCCGGTCGCGCCCACGTGCCGGACGCCCTGCCCACGGCCACGTCGACGTTCGTGGGCCGTACGGAGGAACTGGCCGCACTGCGGGCGCGCTTCGACACCGGCGGTACGGCCGCTCCCGTGGTCTGCCTCGTGCACGGGCCAGGCGGCTCCGGCAAGTCCACATTGGCATTGCGCCTCGCGGGCGACGTCGCCGAGACCTTTCCCGATGGCGTGCTCTACGTGGATCTGCGTGGATCGACACCCGGCGCTGTTCCCGTCGTCCCCGCCGAGGTTCTGCGCGGTCTTATCCGGACACTCGGTGGCTCCGATGTGGACGTCCGGCAGGGGGTTGGCGCCATCGCCCGCATCTACCGCACCCGGCTTCGCGGCAGGCGAATCCTGGTCGTCCTCGACAACGCGGCGAGCGCGTCCCAGGCGCTGCCTGCGATCCCCGACGAACCGGGCTGCGCGGCGATCGTCACCAGCCGCAACGTGATCACCGGGCCGGCCGAGGCCGCACGGGTGCACCTGGACGCGTTCGACACCGCCGAGGCCGTACAGCTACTCGGCCGGATCGTGGGTGAACACCGCGTCGCGAACGAACCGGACTGCGCGGCGGAACTGGCCGCACTGTGCGGGCGGCTGCCGCTGGCGCTCCGGCTGATCGCCACCAGGGCGGCGCTGCGCCCGCACTGGCAGCTGCGGTCATGGGTGGAGCTGCTGGCCGACGAACACCACCGGCTCGACCAGCTACGGCATCAGGACGTGGACGTCAGGGCGGTTTTCCTGGTCAGCTTGGAAAGCCTGCGGGCCGAGAACACACCGGAAAGCAGGGACGCGCTCACTCTCTTCCGGCTGCTGGGCCTGCTCGACGGCGGGGCGGGCACGCTCGGGGCCGCTTCGGCGCTCACCGGCTGGCCCGCGGCGCGCGTGGAGACCGCGCTGGAGCATCTCGTCGAGGCGGGGCTGCTGTTCAGCCCTGCCCCGAACCGCTACGCGATGTACGACCTGATCACCCTGCTGGCCTCCGAGCAGGCCGCGGCCATTGCCGGGTCGGAGCGCAGGGAGGTGCTTCGGCGAGCCGTGCTGCGCTACCTCGACGGGGTCGACCTGTGCACCGAACTGGCCACCGGCTCCCCCGGATTACCCGGAACCCGCCCACTCCTGCGGACGGATCCGGCCGCGATGCCTTCGCTGGACAGTTACGAGGCCGCGAAGGCATGGCTGGACGACGAGATCGCCATGCTGGTCGAGCTGGTGCGCCAGGCCTGCGTTGCCGGCGTGCGCGATCTCGCGCCGACGCTGACCCTGCTGGTCAGGTACTTGCCCTGGTACTTCAACTCCGCCATGCGCTGGAATGAGCGCACCACCCTCGCCGAGGCGCTGCTCGCATACGCGCACCAGCATCGCGACACCCGGCTCGAGGGCGTGGGCCTTGCCCAGCTCTGCGTCGTCGAGGCCCAGCGCGGCAACGCCGCGGCGGCGGACGGGCTGGGGCGGCGGGCCGCCGAGCTGCTCGGTTCGGGGGCAACCACCGACGACCCGGACGGCGACCACGACCGGTACTCCCTGGACATGAACCGCGCCCGCGTGTATCTGATGCTGGGCGAGGAGGACACGGCGATCGAGATGTGCGCGCGGGTGCTCACCCAGCTCGAATCGTCTACGGGCTACAGCCACCTCGCGACGGCAGGGTTGAGCAACCTCGCGATGATCTACAGCAGGATCGGCAGGCTCGGCGAGGCGCCACGGCTGCTGGAACGGGCGGCCCAGATCAACCGGGAGCTCGCCAACCTGCCCGCACTGGCGGTCGTGCTCAACTCGCTGATGGAGGTACACGCCGAACTCGGCAACCACCACGAGGTGGTGCGGTACTCGGCGGAGGCGCTCGGTGTGCACCACCGGGTCGGTAGCGAGTACCTGATCGCCGAGTGCTCGGTCATCCTCGCGCGTTCCCTGCACGAACTCGGCAGGGCAGGGGAGGCGCGCGAACGGTACCGCCTTGCGCACGAGTTGCTGACCGGCATCAGTACCAGGGAACAGACGCGGCTGGCGATCCTGCTGGAACAGTTCGCCCACCTCGGCGCCGCTCAGCCCGCGTGAGCGTGCTGATCAGCTGAGCGCGGGTGCACGCTGCACCTTGCGGGCGGAGGCGTCTGGATGATGCCTGGCGAGAACGAGAACACCGGCCATCGCCACGACGCCACACGCGATCAGGACCGCCGTCGCCCCGGCGCCCAGACTGGTGGTTTCGTCGAGGAGCGTCATCCCGATCACCGTGGCGACCAGCGGGTTGACCACGGTCTGCGAACCAACCACCACATCCGCGGGACCGCTGTCGTAGCCGAGCTGAATCAGCCACGAACCGGCGAGGAACGCGACGGCCACGCCCACCGCCGACAGCGGGGGCAACCCGGAGAAGCCCTCGATGCGCGTGGTGTAGGTGACGTCACGCAGCAGTACCGACACCAGCCCGTAGCCCGCTCCCGCAGCCGTAGCCAGCGCGACACAGCGGATGTTGCCCCGGCTGGCGAGTGCCACGACGCCGAGTACGAGTCCCACGGCGCCGACCACGATTCCCGACGTCAGTACCGCACCGGGCGGGATGCGCACCTCGGCCACCGCTCCCGCCGACACCGCGACGAAGACGCCGACGGCCAGCGAAGTCGCCGCGATCGCGACCCAGCCCGCACGGTCGATCGAACCGGCACCACTGTGCGCGTTGAGCAACGCGACCATCGGCAGGGCGAGCACCACGATCGGCGCCACCAGTGACACCGGCGCGAAGGTCAGCGCGAGGATCTGCAGCACCGCGCAGGCGAAGAGCACCGCGAAACCGCGGATCCAGTCGCGGTTTCGGACGAGCTTGGCGAGGGTCCGCAGCCGCAGCCCGCGATCCTGTGTCTCGGCGCGCACACCGGAGTGCTGCAATTGCGCGCCGATCGCGCTGCACAGCGCGGCGAGCACCGCGCAGACGACCGCGAACGACATCACGAGCGAACCACCCCATCCAATTCTGGCCTTACGTCAGCAGCTGCGGGTACCCGGCCTGGGCGATTGCGCAACCGGGTCCAGGAAACCTGCAGCAGCCTGGTTGCCAGCATCAGCAGCATGGCCAGCTCGAGCACGAACAGCAGTCGCTGGATCAGCCCGGAGTAGGCACGAAAGTCGGTGGCAGGGGGAAAGGTGATCCACGGCAGCAGGTCGGGTAGCCGGGCGAGCAGGTAGGCCACCGCGAGGGTCGCGGCGCCCAAAGCGAGCCTGCGCACCCCCCGCCCTGTTGCCGCCCACTCCGGCTGGCCGCGCAGGCTGCGGCCGAGTGCCAGTCCGGCCAGCGGGAGGCTCACGAACAGCGAGGCGCCCGCGAACTGGTGGATGAGCCCGTGCACGCTCTCGACCTGCGGTGCGTTGTCGGTCGGGAACACGGCACACAGCACGAGTCCGAGGCACCACACACCGAACAGTGTGGTGGCGGCAGGTCCGATCCGCACGCGAAGCTGAGCCAGCCCGAGCAGGATCGTCAGTGTGGCCAGTGCCAGCACCGACAGCGTCGCGGCGAACACCTCGGCACCGCGCTCGGTGAAGACGTAGTAACTCACCGCGCGCGACAGGGGGTTCACCTCGTGCACGAACCGAACGTTGAGGTAGGTCATGGCCACCAGCGAGCGGACGAGACCGACCAGGGACATGAGCGCCAGCAGGCAAGCCAGAACCGAGAACACCCCGAGCCACCGCGCGCGCCGCGCCTGCGTCCGATCGCCGCCCATCAGTCCCCCCTGGCTGTGAGGCTCCTGTGAAGTCCAACGCCTTGATCATCCCCGCTGTTCCCTGAGAACCCCCTGATAACCCCACAACCCCAAGCCAAAGCCCTCGCACTTTCCCGGGAAAGCGCGAGCCGTGCGGGGCAAAGCACCTGGACACGGGGGGTGGGGTTGCGCGCTTTCCCGGGAAAGTGCGAGGTGGGGTGGCGCGGGTGCTGCTAACGAAGGTGGCCTTGGGTACGGATGATGTACCCAAGGCCACCTTCGGCTCGTGATCGGTGCACGCCCCTCGGGGCGCCGCCTCAGCCCGCGTAGGTGAGGTTCTTGCCCGAGGAGGGATCGAACAGCTGCAGTTTCTCCGCGTCGAACCAGATGTCCAGGTTCTCCCCCTCCCGCGCACCGGACTCCGCCGACAACCGGGTGACGATCTGCGACCCGCTGGCAGGGACATCTGCCGAGCCCGCGTCGGCGGCGAGTTCGGCCAGCTCGGCGGAGCTGGCCAGTTCGCCCTCGATGGTGAAGTGGGCGTACTTCTCCGAACCCATCGACTCCAGCACGTCCACCTGAGCCGCGAACACCGCTCCCCGCTGCCTGGCGTGCGCCTCGACCAGCGCCGCGTCCTCGAAGTGTTCGGGACGTACACCGGCGATGACCTCGCGGGGCGCGTTCGCGGCCTCGGCCAGCCGCCGCACACGATCCGGCAGCAGCACCTGACCCAGCGGACTGTTCAGCTGCCCCTGCTCCAGGGTGGCCGGGACGAAGTTCATCGAAGGTGAACCGATGAACCCGGCCACGAACAGGTTCGCGGGCTGCTCGTAGAGGAACTGCGGCGACCCGATCTGCTGCACGTGCCCGGCCCGCAGCACCACGACGCGATCCCCGAGGGTCATCGCCTCGGTCTGATCGTGGGTCACGTACAGGGTGGTGGTGCCCAGCTGCTTCTGCAGTTTCGACACCGAGGTCCGCATCTGACCGCGCAGCTTCGCATCCAGATTGGACAGTGGCTCGTCCATCAGGAACGCCTTGGGACTACGAACGATCGCCCGGCCCATCGCCACCCGCTGCCGCTGACCACCGGAGAGGTTCGCCGGCTTACGGTCCAGGTGTGGCACGAGGTCCAGCACCCGCGCTGCCTCATCTACTTTCGCCTTGACCGTGGGATCGTCCACTTTGGCCAATCGCAGCGGGAAGGCCATGTTCTCCCGCACGCTCATATGCGGATACAGCGCATACGACTGGAAGACCATCGCGATGTCGCGATCCTTCGGAGCCCGCTCGTTCATCCGCTGACCGTCGATGCGCAGCTCGCCGTCGGAGATGTCCTCCAGCCCGGCCACCATGTTCAGCGTCGTGGACTTCCCGCAGCCGGATGGCCCGACCAGGATGATGAACTCGCCGTCGGCGATCTCGATGTTGACGTCCGATACCGCCACCGCGCCGTCGGGGTACCGCTTGCTCACACTGTCCAGAACGATCTCAGCCATGCTCTACCCCTTTGTCTGCGAGATGCGCGATCGCATATGCGTAGACGGACCGCGACTATCGACTATGGCGTGCTTCCCGGAGCGGGCGCTCCGCCTCCACATATGCGAGCCCTTCGGGCGGGGCGCATCCGCCAAGTGCCCCAGGGAATTCGCCGCGAACTCGGTTAATGGCATTGTTCTCAGCCCTTCACCGCGCCTGAAGTCAACCCCGCGACGATGCGACGCTGAAAGAACAACACGAACACGATGATCGGAATGGTGATCACGACGGCGGCCGCCGCGATACTGCCGGTCGGGTCCTCGAACTGCGAGGCTCCGGTGAAGAACGACAGTGCCGCGGGCACGGTCCGGGACGCCTCCGTCGACGTCAACGAGATCGCGAACAGGAAGTCGTTCCAGCAGAAGATGAACACCAGGATCGCCGTCGTGAACACCCCCGGCGCCGCCAGTGGCGCGATCACCCGCCGGAACGCCTGCGCCGGGGTCGCCCCGTCCATCTTCGCCGCCTTCTCCAGCTCCCACGGGATCTCCCGGAAGAACGCCGAGAGCGTGTAGATCGCCAGCGGCAGCGCGAAGGTGATGTAAGGCAGGATCAGCCCCGGCCAGGTGTCGAACAACCCGAGCCCACGCTCGATGTTGAACAGCGGCGTCACCAGCGACACCTGTGGAAACATCGCGATCAGCAGCGAAACCCCCACCAGCGCCCGTTTCCCGGGGAAATCGAGCCGTGCGATCGCGTAGGCGGCCATGGTCCCGAGGACCACGGCGATCAGCGTCGCGATCAGCGCGATACCGATCGAGTTGATCAACGCCCGGATGAACTCGTTGGTGGCGAAGATGTCCGCATAGTTCTGCCATGTCCACTCGGTCGGGATGAACTTGCCGTCGGTCAGTGTTTCGGCCGACTTGAACGACAGCGACACGATCCACAACACCGGTATCAGCGCGTACGCCAGCACCGCGAGGTCAACCAGGCCCCATCGGACCTTCCGGCCCGTCGTCACCGCACCCATCACCATCAGCGCTTCCCTCCCTGGTCAGATCCGGGTGCTGCCGTGCCGAACAGCTTGATGAACACGAACGCGATGATCGCCACTGTCAGGAAGATCAGCACGGACATCGCCGAGCCGATCCCGAGGTTCAGCCCCTTGATCAGGTTGTTGTACGTCTGCATGGACACCGACGACGTCTCGTTCGCCCCGTTGGTGAGGACGAAGATGTTGTCGAAGATCCGGAAGGCGTCCAGTGTCCGGAACAGCAGCGCGACCAGGATGGCCGGCTTCATCACCGGGACCATCACCTTGATGAACCGCTGCCACGCGTTCGCGCCGTCCATGGACGCCGCCTTCAGCAGGTCGTCCGGCACCAGCGCCAGCCCCGCCATGAGCAACAACGCCATGAACGGCGTCGTCTTCCAGACCTCGGCCAGCACGATGATCGCCAGCGACGGCAGCCGTTCGGTCAGCAGTGCCGCTTCGGGTGCGATGAGGTTGGCGAGATAGCCCGTGTCCGGTGTCCAGGCGTAGTACCAGGAGAAGGCCGCCACGACGGTGACGATGCCGTACGGGATAAGTGACACCGTGCGCACCAGGCCGCGACCGACGAGGGTTCGGTGCATGATCAACGCCAGTGTCATGCCCAGAACCAGCTCGATCGCCACGGAGACGATGGTCAGGCCCATGGTGGTGGCGAATGCCGTCCACCAGTACGAGTTCGACAGCACCGCGGCGTAGTTGTCGAACCCGATGAACTCCTGCTCGGCCGGGAATCTCAGGTCGTAGCGCTGCAGGGACAACCAGATCGAGTAGACGATCGGCCACCCGGTGACGGCCAGCATCACCAGTGCCGCGGGGGCGCAGAGCAACCAACCCAGCTTGCGTTCGGCCTTCTTTCCCTCGCTCAGCACCGACTTCTTCTTGGTCGCCAGCGTCGCCGCCGCGACCTCGCCCACTGACTGGCTCACGGGATGACCCCCTGGGAGTTCAGCGCCGCGGTCAGCTGTTCACGCAGTTCCTCGGCGGTCGCTTGCGGATCGATGGCCGACGGCGGGGAAAGGATCTCGGCCATCACGGTGGACAGGTTCTGGTAGGCAGGGGTGAGCGGGCGCACGGCCGCGTCCTTGAGTGCCTCCAGGATCGTGTCCTTCATCGGGTACTGATCGACCATCGTCGGGTTCTCCTCCGGGTCGGCAGGCAACGAGGGATCGAGCGGCTCCGGGTCGGTGTAGACCGTCTCGATACTCGGTGGCACACCGTCCTTCAGCGCGGAGAACTTCTGGCTCTCGGGGCTACGCAGGCACAGCGCCGCCTCGAAGGCCTCCGGCTTGTGCTGCGAGTAGGCGCTGACCGCGAGGTCGTAGCCACCGATGGTGACTCGGCTCGGCATGCCGGGAACGACAGAGGGATAGCGCGCCCACTTGAAGTGGGCCACGTCCTCCGGCGGCATCTCCTGGACGAAGGACGGGTAGACGAATGGCCAGTTCAGCTCGAAAGCCGCCTCGCCGTCCTGGAACGCACGCCGGACCTCGTCCTCCTTCTGGTTGGTCAGCGACGGATTGGTCACGCCCGAAGTGCTGACCCGCCGCAGCAACTCGAGGGCCCGCACCGCACCCTCGTCCAGCACCACCGACTGCCCGTCCTCGGACAGGATCCGCCCGCCAGCCGATTCGACGAGGGTGTTGAAGACGACGACGAGTCCTTCGTACTGCGCTCCGGTGAAGACGATCTGATAGGGCTTGCCCTCGGCCTTGAGTCGCTGCGCCTCGGTGATCATCTCGTCCCAGGTCTCCGGCGGCTTGGGCGTGAGCCGGTCGTCGTACCAGAGCAGCTGTACGTTCGTGTTCTTGGTCGCGGCGTAGAGCTTTCCGTCCCACTGCGCGGTTTCCAGCGGCCCCTGCAACACGTTGCGCTCGGCGATCGCCTTGTTCTCGCCGGTCCATTCCTCGATCCAGCCGGCCTCGGCGAATTCCGGCACCCAGGTCACATCGAGCCCGAGGATGTCGAGCGCCTCGTCCTCCGCGGCGAGCCTGCGGACCATCTGCTCGCGCTGCCCGTCGGCACCACGAGGCAGCTTGTTGTAGACGATCTCGTAGCGGCCGTTCGCCTCCGCGTTGCAGTTGTCGACGACGGTCTGCAGGTTCTCCTCTGGCGCGTAGTACAAGTTGATCTTGAGGCCGTCGTCGGTTCCACACGCCGTGAGCATTCCGGCGGACATGACCACGGCGCCGAGCGCGGCGGTCACTTTCCCCGGCGAACGTCCACCCCGGATCGCCCGGCCGCGCGACCGGTGTCGCCCCGCGAGCGAGGCAACGACATCGGATTTCCCCATCGCGTCTCCTTCCCAGTGCGCACGCGGCAGCGCGGGCGCCCGGTGGAGACGCCCCGGCACAGAGGGAAGGACCGTGCCAGCACCCCGTCGTGCAGACGAGCCGGACGGCACGACTGCGCCGACCGATCGGTGCGGAGCAACTTATTCCTGCGGATGGGCCGAAGCAAGCAGGAGCGGTAACGATTCAGCGGGATGGCACCGATGTCGGTAATTTTGCCCAGAGCTTGATCCGGTAATCGGGTGATTGACGGTCCACATGTCGCCTGCGGTCCGCTGCTCACCTATCTGCGGAACCCGCGCAACACGAATGGATCAACTGATGGATCCCGGCGAGCGCATCGCGAGTTTCGCCAGCAGGTCCCGGCCCTGTTCGGCATTGCGCGGCTGGCAGAGCACGTCGTACCGCCCGGCCACCAACTGACTGGCTGAGGAGAAGTCCCTGCGCCCGCGCGTCGAGGCGTAGCTGATCGCCGCGAACACGAGCCCGAAGAGCACACCGGAGAGCAGGCCGACCAGAATCGGCGCGTATCCCACGCCCTCACCGCCGAACATTCCGAGCAGCAGACCGACGAACAGACCGAACCAGGCCCCGGACACCGCACCGGTGCCGAGCACCTTTCCCCAGGAGAGCCGCCCGATGACTCGCTCGACGAGCATCAGGTCGACACCGACGATGGTTACGTCCTGCACGGCGAAATCCTTGTCGGCGAGGTAATCGACCGCGCGCTGCGCTTCCTCGTACGTCTCGTAGGAGCCGATCGGCCATCCGGTCGGCGGAGTCGGCAGCCGTGGCTGCCCACCCTGCGAACGTCCAGCGGACGAGAAGGGACCGGTCACCGTCATCACCCATGCCTAGTTTGTTCACCGACGTTTCCATCCTGCCAACGTCGATATAACCACGCGAGCCTGGAGGGGCCGCACACGGTGAGCAGAACGACAGCGGGGCCACTTGAATTCGAGAACGGGGCCGTACCCGGAGGGCACGACCCCGTTCGTCTCGCCTGTGGCTACTCGGCGACCGTGATATCCACGGTCACGGCCTTCTGCGCGTCGCCGAGCACTCCCTCGTTGCCCTTCGAGGTCGCCTCGACTCGATCCTCGGCGACGCCCTGTGCGACCAGTTCGTCCCGCACCGCATCGGCGCGCTCCTGCCCGAGCTGCATGGCCTTGTCGGCGTCCTCGTACCCGGCGGTCCCCACCACCTTGAGTTTCGCGTCCTCGTCGGCCGAGGCCGCCTCGCCCACCTGCTGCAGCGCCTGCTTGGCATCCTCGGTCAGCTCCGCGCTCTGCGCCTCGAAGGTGATCGGTGTGGCCTGCAGGATTTCGTCGAGTTTCGCCTGCAGCCCGCCCTGCGCGCCGCTTTCCGTACCGTCGGCCGCACCGGATTCCGCGCTGCTCGGCGCGGCGGACGGCATCTCACTGGCGGCTGTCGTGGGTGCGGGATTCTCCGCGCCGGAGTCCTGCCCCTGACCGTCCTCGCCACACCCCGTCACAGCGGCGAGCGTGAACGCGGCGATAGCAACTCCCCGCAATGCTGTCCGTCGCACCATTGGTCCTCCTCCTGCATCGCTTAACGAACTCCCCTCGCGCGGCGGACCGTAACCCCGCGTGGATCACTGCGACACTCGGAGAGCACGTGCGCTCGGAAGGCGACATATGCGCCGAGACCCGCGGTAGCAACGGAAGAAGCACAGAACTGCGGTCTTCCCCCTAAAGCGTGGCTGTCAGCGGGCGCCGCTTTCACGACGCGCTGATCACCGGCGCCCCGTTACTCATCGACAGAGCGACACTCTTGCACCACAGGGTGAACCTGTGCGGACGTCGTCCCTTTTGGACGTTTCCGCTCAGCCTCGGGACTTGTAGTCGCGCAGCAGCCCGCGACTGATGATGGTCTTCTGGATCTCGCTGGTGCCCTCGCCGATGAGCAGGAAGGGTGCCTCACGCATGAGGCGCTCGATCTCGTACTCCTTCGAATAACCGTAGCCACCGTGGATGCGGAACGCCTCCTGGGTGACCTCGGCGCAGTACTCGCTGGCGATCAGCTTCGCCATTCCCGCCTCGACGTCGTTACGGGCGCCGGTGTCCTTCAACCGGGCTGCGTTGACCATCATCAGGTGCGCGGCCTCGACCTTGGTGGCCATCTCGGCGAGCTTGAACGCGATCGCCTGGTGCTCGGCGATCGGCTTGCCGAACGTCTGGCGCTGCTGCGCGTACTCCACAGCCAGCTCGAAGGCGCGAATGGCGATCCCGCAGGCCCGCGCCGCGACGTTCACGCGGCCGACCTCGATACCGTCCATCATGTACGAGAAGCCCTTGCCCGGCTGCTCGCCGAGCACCATGTCCGCGCCGACGCGGAAGCCGTCGAACACGGCCTCGGTGGTGTCGACGCCCTTGTAGCCCATCTTGTCGATCTTGCCGGGGATGGTGAGCCCGGGAGCCACCTCGCCGAAGCCCTCCGGCTTCTCGACCAGGAACGTGGTCAGGTTCTGGTGCGCCTTTTGCGCGCCCTCGTCCGTCCGGACCAGCAGCGCGATCAGGTTAGAGCTGCCGCCATTGGTCAGCCACATCTTCGAGCCGTCGATGACGTATTCGTCGCCGTCCCGCTTCGCCTTGGTCTTGATCGCCGCGACGTCGGAGCCCAGATCGGGCTCGGACATCGAGAACGAGCCGCGCACCTCGCCGGTGGCCATCCGGGGCAGGAAGTGCTTCTTCTGCTCCTCCGTGCCGTGCCGGGAGATCATGTGCGCCACGATGAAGTGGGTGTTGATCACGCCGGACACGCTCATCCAGCCACGGGCGATCTCCTCCACCACCAGCGCGTAGGTCAGCAGCGACTCACCCAGCCCGCCGTACTCCTCGGGAATGGTGATCCCGAACAGGCCCATCTCCTTCATGCCGGCGACGATGTCGGCCGGGTACTCGTCAGCGTGCTCGAGTTCCTGGGCGTGCGGGATGACCTCCTTGTCCACGAACGAACGGACCGTGGCGAGGATCTCGGTCTGCACTTCGGTCAAACCGGCGGTCTGGGCAAGGCGGGCCATTCGTGCTCCTGGTCATCTGCTCGCGGCGCTGGCTGGGTTACCGATGAGTATGACCCGAAAAGCTCTCCGTCGCCGGTACAGGGTGGGCAGCGCCACGATCGCCCTCCCGCGACTGCGTGGGTACCTCGGCCCCCTGGCCGTTCCTGGTGGCGTTGTCCAGGAAGCGCAGCAGCTCCACCGGGAAGGGCAGCACGAGCGTCGAGTTCTTCTCCGCGGCCACCTCCACGACCGTCTCCAGCAGCCGCAACTGCAGCGCGGCGGGGGTGTCGGCCATCCTGGCCGCGGCCTGGGACAGCTTCTCCGAGGCCTGTAACTCGCCGTCGGCGGCGATCACCCGCCCACGGCGCTCCCGCTCCGCCTCGGCCTGCCTGGACATGGCCCGCTTCATCGCCTCCGGCAGGGCGACGTCCTTGATTTCCACGCGGTCGATGTGGATACCCCAGCTCAGCGCGGGACTGTCGATCATCAACTCCAGGCCCTCGTTCAGCCGCTCCCTGTTGGAGAGCAGGTCGTCGAGGTCGCTCTTACCGATGATCGAGCGCAGCGAGGTCTGCGCCACCTGGCCCATCGCGAAGCGGTAGTCCTCCACGCCCACGATCGCCTGCACGGGGTCGAGCACCTTGAAGTACACGACGGCATCCACCCGCACGGTCACGTTGTCCCTGGTGATGCCGTCCTGTGCGGGCACCGGCAGGGTCACGATCTGCATGTTGACCTTACGCATGTGATCGATTCCCGGGATGATCATGGCGAATCCGGGTTCGCGCGGCTGGCGATGCACTCGGCCCAG
Source organism: Amycolatopsis palatopharyngis (assembly GCF_003385185.1). Lineage (GTDB taxonomy): Bacteria > Actinomycetota > Actinomycetes > Mycobacteriales > Pseudonocardiaceae > Amycolatopsis > Amycolatopsis palatopharyngis. The sequence continues at coordinate 137,036 of NZ_PQHZ01000015.1, forward strand.
CCGGAAGACCAGCCCGCGCTCGTACTGCCTGACCACGCGAGCACTGGCAGCGATGCCAAGGGCTCCGGCTAGGGCCAGGGTGGCCAGAATTTCCACCAACATGGCGACTCCAGGGTGTGCGCCCCCTCCCAGCCGATGCTACGCCGCAAAACGCCTGGTCAGGTCTCGCACTTTCCCGGGAAAGTGCGAGATCGGTGCGGGGGGCCGGGCTGCAGCCCGCGGCAGGGCAGCGCGTGCCCTAATCTTTTGGGCATGGCCGCTGTGAACCGGGTTTTCGCCGCTCAGCTGGCCGGCTTGCCGGTCTTCGGACCGGACGGCGAGTCGATCGGCAAGGTGCGCGACCTGGTCGCGGGCCTGCGCCTGGACCAGCAGCCGCCGCGCGTGCTCGGGCTGGCTGTCGAACTGTCCAACCGCAGGCGTGTCTTCGTCCCGATGCTCCGGGTCACGGTGATCGAACCCAACGCCGTGACCCTGGCCACCGGCTCGGTGAACATGCGCCGGTTCCACCAGCGCCCGAACGAGGTGCTGGTACTCGGCCAGCTCACCGACGCCCACGCCCGTCTCGCGGGCACCGACACCAGAGTGACCGTGGTGGACGCCGCGATGGAGCCGACGCGCACCCGTGACTGGGTGCTCGCCAGGCTCGCGATCCGGGAACGCAGGCTCGGCCTCGGCAGGCGCCGCTCCGCGCTGCAGGTGCTGCCCTGGTCGGAGGTGGCCGGCCTCGGCCTCACGGATCTGTCCGGACAGCCGCAGGGCGCCGGCAGGTTGCTGATGTTGTTCGACACGATGCGTGCGGTGGACGTCGCCGCCACGCTGCGCGACCTGCCGCTCAAGCGACGGCACGAGGTGGCCGACGCGATGGACGACGAGCGGCTGGCGGATGTCATCGAGGAACTGCCCGAGGACGACCAGAAGGAACTGCTGTCCTATCTGCCGGAAGAACGGGCGGCGGACATCCTCGAGGCGATGAACCCCGACGACGCCGCCGACCTGCTCGGCGAGCTCGCCCCGGCCGAGAAGAACCGGCTGCTGGAGCTGATGGAACCGGAGGAGTCGGAACCGGTCAAACGGCTGCTCGCGTACTCGTCGGACACCGCGGGCGGGCTGATGACACCGGAGCCGGTGGTACTGCCGCCGGACGCGACGGTGGCCGAGGCACTCGCGCACATCCGAAATGCCGAACTGCCCGCCGCGCTGGCCAGCATGGTCTTCGTCTGCCGTCCCCCGACCGAGACGCCGACCGGCCGGTACGTGGGCTGCGTGCACTTTCAGCGGCTGCTGCGGGAACCGCCGGCCGAGCTGGTCGCCACCGCAGTCGACAGCGACCTGCCCGCACTGCGGCCAGACGCGCCGCTGGCCGAGGTCACCCGGTACTTCGCCGCCTACAACCTGGCGTGCGGGCCGGTGGTGGACGACCAGGAGCACCTGCTCGGCGCGGTGACCGTGGACGACGTCCTGGACCACCTGCTGCCGGAGGACTGGCGCGAGACCGGTCTGCACGACCGCACGGGCGAACCGGAGCAGCATGCCGGTGCCGGTGACAGCGAGGACCGCGCCGGGGAGGTCGAGCATGCCTGAACTGCTCACCAGACGACGGCTGGATCAACCACGCCGTCCGAGCCGGTTCGCGCTGAACATCGATCCGGACATGTTCGGCAGGTTGTCCGAGCGACTCGCGCGGTTCCTCGGCACGGGGAAGTACCTGTTCTGGCAGACGCTGATCGTCATCATCTGGATCGTGCTCAACCTCACCGCGATCACCCTGCGCTGGGACCCGTACCCGTTCATCCTGCTCAACCTGGCCTTCTCCACCCAGGCTGCCTACGCGGCACCCCTGATCCTGCTCGCGCAGAATCGCCAGGACGACCGGGACCGGGTGTCGCTGGACGAGGACCGCGCCAGGGCCGCGCAGACGAAGGCGGACACCGAGTACCTGGCCAGGGAACTGGCGGCGTTGCGGCTCGCGGTGGGTGAGGTGGCCACCCGGGACTACCTGCGCGGCGAGCTGGACAAGCTGCGCGAGGACCTCGACGCGACGCCGCGGAGGACGAAGTCGGGGCGGGACGGTTCGTCGCGTATTACCGATCCGTAGCATGGAGGAAGCACACGTTCGGTTCCCCAGAGAAGGTCGGTGCTCCAGCAGTGACCAGCACACAGCAGCTTCCCAGCGTCGAGGACGTTCGTAACGCACTGAAGGACGTCTACGACCCGGAGATCAAGAAACCGATCACCGATCTCGGCATGGTCAAGGACGTCACGGTCGGCGCGGACGGCATCGTGGACGTCGCCATCTACCTGACCATCGCCGGCTGTCCGCTGAAGGACACCATCACCAAGGAAACGACCGCAGCCGTGGAGAAGCTCGACGGCGTCAAAAAGGTGCGGGTCGAGCTGGATGTGATGAACGACGAGCAGCGCACGGAACTGCGCAGGTCGCTGCGCGGTGACAGCGAGGAGCCGGTGATTCCGTTCGCCCAGCCCGGCTCGATGACCAGGGTTTACTGCGTCGCGTCCGGCAAGGGCGGGGTCGGCAAGTCCAGCGTGACGGTCAACCTCGCGGTCGCGATGGCCCAGCGGGGCCTATCCGTGGGCGTCGTCGACGCCGACATCTACGGCCACTCGGTGCCCCGGATGCTGGGCACGAACGAAAAGCCGACCAAGGTCGAGAAGATGATCATGCCGCCGCAGGCGCACGGCGTGAAGGTGATCTCCATCGGCATGTTCACCCCCGGCAACACGCCGGTGGTCTGGCGCGGGCCGATGCTGCACCGTGCGCTGCAGCAGTTCCTGGCCGACGTCTTCTGGGGCGACCTGGACATCCTGCTGCTGGACCTGCCGCCGGGCACCGGCGACATCGCCATCTCGGTGGCGCAGCTCATCCCGAACGCCGAGATTCTCGTGGTGACCACCCCGCAGCAGGCAGCGGCCGAGGTTGCCGAGCGGGCCGGCGCCATCGCCCTGCAGACCCGGCAGCGGATCGCCGGTGTGATCGAGAACATGTCCTGGCTGGAAACCCCGGACGGTGAGCGGATGGAGATCTTCGGATCCGGTGGCGGGCAGATCGTCGCCGATTCGCTGACCAAGTCCACGGGCGCCGAGGTGCCACTGCTCGGTCAGGTGCCACTCGACCCGCGCCTGCGCGAACAGGGCGACGCGGGCACCCCGCTGGTACTGGCCGAGCCGGAAGCGCCCGCGTCGAAGGTGCTACTCGAGTCCGCGACCAAGCTCTCCACCCGCGCCCGCGGCCTCGCAGGCATGATGCTCAACGTCTCCCCAGCAGGCAGCTAGCCCGAGTTGGCAGATCCGGAGCCCGAGTTGGCAGATCCGGAGCCCGAGTTGGCAGATCCGGAGCCCGAGTTGGCAGTTCCGACTGCCAACTCGGTAGTTCCGGGCCCGGGTCGGGTCAGGTGGCGTCCGGGTCGACCGGCGGCTTCTCACCCGGCTTCAGCGGGTCGGGCGCGGTCTGCGGCGACGCGGTGGCGGGATAGCCATTCGGCTTGGCCGCGCCGTTGCCGTTGAACTCGTTGACACCGAGTGGGTCGGGATCACCGTCGAACAGGTGCTTGGTCACGGCACGCCGTGGGTCGAAGTCCCGCAGTCCGCGCAGATCCTCGAGCGGCTTGCGGAAATCGTCGAACTCCGGGCCCATCTCGTCGCGCAACTGCTGCCGGGCTCCGGTCGCGAAATCGCGTACCTTCCGCATGCTCTTACCGAGCCAAGCGGCAGCCTCCGGCAGTCGCTCTGGTCCCAGAATGAACAGACCGGCGACGATGAGGACGAGGATCTCTCCCCAGCCAACACTCTCGAACACCTGCGGACCTCCGCATCACCGGGCGCGTGCGTGGCAAGCGTACCCGCACGCGGGTGCATCGTTCCAGGGCATGTCTGAGGGATCTCCCCGGCGCGAGCGGTGATCCTGGCGGATTCGCCGAATACGCCCTAGTCACTGCCGAGAGTGACATCGACGGTGAGTGGCCGTCCCTGTCGCACGATCCGGAACGGCACCACGTCACCGATGTCGTGCTGCCGCACGGCGACGGTGAGTTCGGCGGCGTTGCGAACCGTCCGGTCACCGACCTTGGTCACCACGTCGCCCTCGGCGATGCCGGCCTTTGCCGCCGGTCCCCCCTCGGCCACGTTCTGGATCTGCGCGCCTTCGGAGGTGTTCGCCGCGACGGATGCGGCGTTGACACCGATGTCCGGGTGCTTGACCTGACCGTCCCGGATCAACGACTCGGCGATCTCGATCGCCTGGTCGACGGGGATGGCGAAGCCGAGCCCGATGCTGCCGCCCTCGCCCTCGGCGCCGCCGACAGTGCGGATCAACGAGTTGATTCCGACCAGTGCCCCGGTCGAGTCCACCAGCGCGCCACCGGAGTTGCCGGGGTTGATCGCGGCGTCGGTCTGGATCGCGTCGTAGGTCACCGGCGGATCGCCGTTCTCCCCCGGCGCGGTGACCGGGCGGTTGAGCGCGCTGACGATTCCCTCGGTCACCGTGTTCTCCAGGCCGAACGGCGAACCGACCGCGATCACCGTGTCGCCGGCGGCCAGATCGGTGGACGAGCCGATCTCGATGACGATGGGGTTCGACACGTCCACCTTGATCACCGCGAGGTCCGTCTTCGGGTCGAGGCCGACGATCTCGGCGCTGCCCCTGGTGCCGTCGGTGAACACCGCCGTGATCTCGGCCTTCTCGTCCTCCGCGGCAAGGGCGACGACGTGGTTGTTGGTGAGGACGTACCCCTTCGGGTCGATGACGACCCCGGAACCGACTCCGCCGGACTGGCCTGCCTTCACCTCGATGGAGACGACGGCGGGCGCGACCCGGCGGGTGATGTCGGCGATGGAACCGGCTGGACGCTCCTTGCCTGCCTGTGCCTCGGCGATGTTGAGCTCACCGGTCAGCGAGTCGCCCGCGCTGGTCAGTCCCCAGCCGACGAGACCGCCCGCGGCACCGACCAGCAGTGCCACGACACCGAGCAGGGCCAGCGCGCGCGGCTTGACCCGCCTGCCGAAGAGCACCTCGGGCAGGCTCAGCAGCGCGCCGGAAGGGCGTCGCGTCTCGTCCGATTCGTCGTCCTCCGCCTGCATGGCGGGACGGCCGAGTACAGCACCCGCGCCCGGGTCCCGCCACGGGTCCGCAGGCGTCGACCAGAGCGGATCAGCGGGATCAGCGGATGCGTTCCCGTTGCCGTCGTTCGGCCGCTGGAGCACCACGCCCTCCGCGCCGGGCGGACGGCGAAAAGCCTCGGCCAACGACTCTGGAGGCGGTGGTGCGAGAGTCACGCCGTTGCCCGACGCACCCGCGCGTCCCTGCGCCGAACCCGGCGCGTAGAGCTTGTCGAACGCGCCCGCGACGCCCTGCGGCCTGCCGAAGGTGGCGGCCTGCGCTGGATCGACCGCGGGCCGATACACGGGCCGGGGGCCGAGCCGGTTCTCCCGCGCGCCGGGGTGCTCCTGGTCCGAGTTCGGCTGGTTCATCATTCCCCGAGCTGAGTAGTGCCTCTCGGGCGCCGAGCGCCCGGCGTCCGATCGATGTGCCGACGTGACGATACGCCGGGCTCAGAGAACCGAGTCTGCCCTCACCCCGGTGAAGTGGGCGTTGCCTGGTGTCCGGCCCGGTCAGGGCCTGCCGACGAGCAGATCGTCAGGCGCGGGGCTGGTCGTGGTGGCGGGGGCGCTGGTG
>NZ_PQHZ01000016.1 GCF_003385185.1 Amycolatopsis palatopharyngis
CCACCGGACCAGCGGCGGGGGGTAGTCCCTGCGGACCTGCTGCGTCCGCCGCTGGTCCGGTGGCGGGTACGGGCGGGCACCCCGCCGGGGTGCGGGCGGCGGTGTGGGAATGGTGCCGGTGCTCGCGTCGTCCGCGTTCGGGAAGGACCTGCCGCGAGGCGGTGTCTGCGGTGACGGCGGAGTCTGTGGTGGCGGCGGTGTGGCAGGCGACGGCGGTGGCGCGGTCCCTCGAAAAGGCTCGCGATAAGGCGGGGTCCCCTGCTCGCCGCCGGGAGTCTCGTAGAGCCGTGTCTCCCTCGGCGGCGTGGCGGGCCGGGGCACACTACCGCCCGGCTCCGGGGTCCACTTGCGCTTCCCCTTGCGCCCGGCGCGCCGCTTCCCCAGACGGCCGAAACGCCTGCCGTCCGGTTCGGGCTGCGGACCGAAACGCGTCATGATGTCAATCCTGCCGTATCCCCAGCATGGCGCGCCCCTTACCCGTCCGCCGGGACCAGTGTCACGCGGAACATCTTCGGCCACAGCTTCCCGGTCAGCAGGAACTGGTCGCTGCCCGGCACGGCGGCGATGCCGTTGAGTACGTCGGCCGAATCCCGCTCGGCAGCGGTGAGCAGTCCGGACGCGTCGATCTCCGCGGTCACCGAACCATCGGCCGGATCGATCCGCAGGATGCGATCGGAGCGCCACACGTTGGCGTAGATCTGGCCGCCGACGCATTCCAGCTCGTTGAGCTGGTCGTACTCCCGTCCGTCCGCGCGCACCGTGACCGAGCCGAGAACGGCGAAGGTCCGCGGGTCGCGGAACGTCAGCCGGGCCGAACCGTCGCTCATCACCAGCCTGCCTGCCTCCGGCTGATGACACAGTCCCCAGCCCTCACCCTGGTACGGCACCCTGCGTCGTTCGGTGAGCGCCTCCCGGTCCCACTCGATCGCGAGACCGCTCTGCCAGGTCAGCTGCCAGACCCGATCGCCGACGACGGTGATGCCCTCGCCGAACAGGGGTCGCGGGAGTTCCGCGGTGAGTTCGGGCCGCTCGCCGGGAGGGCCCGCGCGCAGAGTGGACCTGCCGACCAGCCCGGTGCCCTCGTAGAGGATGCCGTCGCGCAGCTCGAGCCCCTGGGTGAAGGCCTCGTTGTCGTGGGGCAACTCCTCCTCGACCCGCACCCGTAACTGCTCGACCGACGCCGCTTCCTCCTGGAGCGTGGTGCCGGCGCAACCCGTGGCCACCGCGGCGACCGCGAGCAGGACCGTGATGATGCGCACCTGCTCAGCGTGACACAGTGACCCATTCGATGTTCGGGTGATGCACAGCGGATCGGTTCGCCTGACGTTGGTGTCTGACGGGTATGCGGCCGCCACGAGCCGGACTACGCGGGCTCCGTCCGGCTCCTGTCGTCCGCATTGTGCATAACCCGCACAGTGCCCTCTTCGATGTTCGGGTGATGCACAGCGGATCGGTTCGCCTGACGTTGGTGTCTGACGGGTATGCGGCCGCATTGTGCATAACCCGCACAGTGCCCCCTTCGATGTTCGGGTGATGCACGGCAGCCTGACCCCGCCTTCTCCCGCTACGTACTGCACAATGGGGCCTTATGACGCTCCTGCTCACTCTCGACGACGGCGCGATCCGCGAGAAACTGACCGGCGCGATCGATGTCGCACGTGCGGCCGCGGTATTCGACGCGGGTGCCGAGCAGGTCGGCGCGCACGTGGGCGTGCAACACGAGGACGCCGTTTCGGTCAGTCACCTGTTCGAGGCGATGGTTCCCGGCTACCGAGGCTGGCGGTGGTCCGTCACCCTCGCCACCGCGGACGAGGACGCTCCGGTCACTGTGAGCGAGGTCGTTCTGCAGCCGGGGCCGGAGGCGATCGTCGCGCCGCAGTGGGTGCCGTGGGAGCGCCGGGTCCAGGCCGGTGACCTCGGCGTCGGCGATCTCTTCCCGACCGAGCGGGACGATCCCCGGCTCGTGCCCGCGTACCTCGCCTCCGACGACCCACAGGTGGAGGACGCCGCGCACGAGGTCGGTCTCGGCCGCGTTCGCGTGCTGTCGCGTTACGGCAGGCTGGAGGCCGCCTCCAGGTGGCGCGGCAGCGAGTTCGGGCCCCGTTCGGACATGGCACGCGGAGCCCCCGCGACCTGTGGCACCTGCGGCTTCTTCCTCGCGATCGACGGTTCCCTCCGTGCGGCTTTCGGGGCCTGCGCCAACGACATCTCGCCCGCGGACGGGCATGTCGTGCATGTGGAGTACGGCTGCGGCGCCCACTCCGAGGTCGAGGTGGAGGTCGCTCCGTCGGTGCCGGTCGCCGAACTGGTCTACGACGATTCGCTGCTGGACATGGAGCCTGCCGGGGATGCCGCCACCGCGGCCGAGCGGTCGAGCGCCGGTGAGTCCGTCGGGGACTGAAGCGCCCGCGAGTGAGCCCTTCGGGGCCGCCGAACTGCGAGCCGCCGTACTTCGAGCCTGGCGGGAATCACCGACCAGGTTCACCGAGGACACGAACGCCGAACACGACCTGAAGGTCGGCGGCTACCGTGATCGGCTGTTCGTCGAGCTGGCCCAGAACGCCGCCGATGCTGCCTTCTCCGCAGGGCGGCCCGGCAGCCTTCGGGCGTCCATTGTGGACGGCGAGCTGTGGGTCGCCAACACCGGCTCCCCCCTGGACCCCCCCGGTGTCGCGGCGCTTTCCTCCTTGCGTGCCTCGGCAAAGCGGGGAGACACGGTCGGCCGGTTCGGCGTCGGCTTCGCAGCGGTCCTCACGGTCACGACCGAACCGAGGATCGTCTCCCGTACCGGTGGCGTCGCGTTCTCCGCTACCCGGACCTCGGCCGCTGCCGCCGAAGCGGGAGTCCCCGGCGCAGGCGAGGGCGGTGAGGTGCCCGTGTTGCGCCTGCCTTGGCCGGTGCCCGCCGAAGAGCCCCCTCCGGCCGTCGGCTACGACACCGAGGTGCGGCTACCGCTCCAGGCCGATGTGGACCGGTCAGCTCTGCTCGCCGGTTTCGCCGAAGAGGCCGAGGACCTCCTGCTGGCATTGCCGTGGCTCGCGAGCATCGAGGTGGCGGGTGCGCTCTGGCGGCGAAGTGAACCCGCCTCCGGCCTCGTGGCGATCACCGACCCCGAAGGCGCCGTCCGGCGATGGCTGACTCAGCCACTCGACGGCGGGGGTGGCATGTGGTTCTTGCCGGTCGACGCCGACGAGGCGCCACTGCCGTTGGACGGCGACGTGCTGCGTACACCGACGCCGACCGATGAGCGACTCTCCCTTCCGGCGCGCCTGTTCGCCGACGTCGCGATGGAGCCATCCAGGCGCAGGGTCCTGCCCGGTGAAGCAGTGACCGCGCAGCTGGAGAGAGCCGCTCAGGAGTACCCGCGACTGGCACGCAGAATCGCGCCCGCCGTCCGGATTCAGCTGGTCCCACGAGCCGGTTTCCCACTCTCCGAAGTGGACGAACAACTACGGGAACTGGTTCTGCGCGCGCTGCGGACCCGCCCGTGGCTGCCCTCGGCCGATGAGGTGGCGGACATCGCGGCCGGTAGGGCGCGAGTGCTGGGTATCGATGCGCCCGCCCTCGTCGCGCTGCTCGCCGGAATCGTGCCCGATCTGGTGGCCGCGCCCCTGTGCGGACCGGAAGCGGGCAGGAAACTGGCAACCGTGGGAGCGACCCCGCTCGCCCCTGCGGAGATGGTCGAGGCGGTCAGCGGTCTCGACCGGCCCCTGCTCTGGTGGCGGGAGTTGTACGACGCACTGCTGTCCGCGCTCGACGCCAGGCAGTTGTCCGCCGACGAACTGGGTGCGTTGCCCGTCCCGTTGCTGGACGGGCGTGTGTTGCCGGGGCCGCGTGGCGCACTGTTGCTCGACTCGGGCAGCGGCCTCGCGGAAAAACTGTCCGGTGTGGACATCGTCGGGCTGCGGCTGGTGCATCCTGAGGTGGCGCATCCACTGCTCGAACGCCTCGGCGCCACCAGGGCGGGAATCGCGGACCTGCTGGACGCGCCCGAGTTACGTGATGCCGTGCGGCGCAGCGTCGAGGACGCCCGGTCCGGTGTGGACACCACCGCGCTTGCGGAGACGGTGCTGGGCATCCTGTCCGACGGCGAGATGGCCGGCCTGGATGGGCTCGGCGCGCTCGCTCTTCCCGCCGCGTCCCGCTGGCGGCGCGCCGACGAACTCGTGCTGCCCGAAGCGGACCTGCTGGAGGTGCTGGACCCCGAGGCGCTTGGCGAGGACGCGCCGCTGGACGTACTCGACACCGAGTTCGCGGCGCGCTGGCCCGCGCCGGTGCTGGAGGCGATCGGCGTACTCAGTTCCTTCGCCGTCGTCGCGGACGACGAACCCGTCGAACCGGATCACGATCTGCCGGACGAACAGGACTGGTGGGAGTCGGAAACGGAACCGCCTGCCAGGGTGCTCGCGGTCCGGGATCTCGATCTTGTCGCGGAGGACGCGTGGCCTGCGGCGCTGCGCCTGCTTGCCGGGCGGCCGGAAACCTGGCGGGCGCTCACCGAGCCGCGCGGACACACCGGGTGGTGGGTCGCCAGATACGCGTCGCTGGCCGGGCGACCGCCCCTCGAGTGGCGGCTGCCTTCGGCAACCGCGTTGGCCGGGCTCTACGAGCCGGTGCCCGATCTCGGGATGCGGGACGACGTGCTGCGCGCGATCGGTGTGCGCGGCGAACTGTCGGTGGCCGACACCGACGACGCGGCCGATCTGCTCGACCGGCTCGGTGACCCAGGCCGGTCAATCGGGCAAGGGCTGGCCCTGCGTACGCATGCCGCGCTCCTGAGCGCCGAAATGGCGGTGGACGAGCTCGACCCACCGGAGCTGGTACGCACTCTCGCGGGTTCGGTCGCGAACGCCGCGGACGCCGTGGTGCTGGACGCGCCGTGGCTGCTCGCGGTATGGCCCGCGAACCGGCTCGTCGCGGGCCCGGCTTTCGACCCCCGGCTCGCGGACCTGCTGGATCTGCCGCTGGCCGGCGAGCGGACACGGGCGGCGGTCGAAACGGTGGGCGAGTACGCGCGGTGGGACGAACTCGATGCCGTACGGGCGGTGGCCGAACTGCTGGACCTGCCGTTGCCCGGCGGTGGAGTGCGGATGCACGACCGGCTCTCCGTCGCGCTGGCCGGCGAGTCGCGGGACGTGCCGTGGTGGGTCGATGACCGGGTGCATGCCGAGGACAGCTCGGCGGGTCTCGGCAGGGCCTTCGCCTGGGCCTCGGACCGCTGGGCCGACCGGCTGCTGATCGTGGCGCTGCTCGACGAGCCCGACGCGCCCACCCTGCTCGCCTGAGCGTGCGGGGGAGAACCGCGGAGTCAGAGGCCGCGCTGGGCGCCCCTGGAACCGCGCTTCGCGGCGGAGCGCTGCCAGGCCATCACCGCGAGCCCGAGCAGGCCGAGCGCTCCGCCCGCGAGGGTCGTCCACAGCCACAGTCCGGTGACGCCGGTCAGGAGCAGGACGAGGAAAACCACGAACCACACCGCGGTTCCCGCGACCACAACCGGCCACAGGTCGAGCAGTCGCTTCGGTAGCTCGGGCGGGGGACGAAACCTTCCGGAACCGCCCCTGTCGTTGATCGGTCTGCCCACGTCAGGGAGGCTACCCCTGCCCGCGCGAAGATGACCCGAGACGGGCACCCTCGGTTGCTGGTGACTACACGGAGGCAGGTGACATGGCCGAGCAGAGCACGCGGACCCGACTCGACCGGTTCTTCAAGATCAGTGAACGCGGTTCGAGCACGAGCAGAGAGGTTCGCGGCGGCGTCGTCACATTCGTGACGATGGCCTACATCATCGTGCTGAACCCGCTGATCCTCGGCAGTTTCTCCGCCGACGACACCGGGGCCAAAACGGACGCCTTCGGCGACATCCTTCCGGTGAACCAGGTCGCCGCGGTGACCGCGCTCGTCGCGGGCGTGATGACCATCCTGTTCGGACTGGTCGCCAACTACCCCTTCGCGTTGGCGGCGGGTCTCGGTGTCAACTCGCTCGTCGCGGTCACCATCGCGCCCCAGATGAGCTGGTCGGCCGCGATGGGACTGGTCGTGGTCAACGGCCTGATCGTGCTGCTGCTCGTGGTCACCGGTGTCCGGACGATGGTGTTCAACGCCGTTCCTTCGTACCTGAAGTCCGCCATCGCGGTGGGTATCGGGCTGTTCATCGCCCTGATCGGGCTGGTGGACGCCGGGTTCGTCCGGCGGCTGCCCGACGCGGCCGGCACCACGGTGCCGGTCGGGCTCGGGATCGACGGGAACATCGCGTCCTGGCCGACGGCCGTCTTCGTGGTCGGACTGGTGCTCATGGGCATTCTCGTCGCGAAGAACGTCAAGGGCGCGATCCTGATCGGAGTCCTCGCGGCCACGGTGCTGTCGATCGTGGTGGAGGCCGTCGTCAACGCGGGTCCGTCGGCCGGGGTCAACCCGAAGGGCTGGAATCTCGGTTATCCGGCCCTGCCGGACGATCTGGCCGGGCTGCCCGATCTGTCGTTGCTCGGCCAGGTGTCCTTCGACGCCTGGGTCCAGGTGCCGGCGATCACCGCGGCGCTGCTGGTGTTCACCCTGGTGCTGACGGACTTCTTCGACACGATCGGCACGATGACCGGTCTTGGCAAGGAGGCCGGGTTGATCAAGGAGAAGGGTGAGCTGCCGGGGGTCGGCAGGGCACTGTTCGTCGACGGTGTCGGCGCGGTGGCAGGCGGAGCGGCGTCGGCCAGTTCGAACACCGTGTACGTCGAATCGGCAGCGGGAATCGCCGAGGGCGCCCGCACCGGTCTGGCGAACGTGGTCACCGGCCTGCTGTTCATCGCTGCGATGTTCTTCACCCCGCTGTACGAGATCGTGCCGGTCGAAGCCGCGGCGCCCGCGCTGGTCGTGGTCGGGGCGATGATGATCCGGCAGGTCACCGAGATCGACTTCAGCGACTTCTCCATCGCGCTTCCCGCTTTCCTGACCATCGTCGTGATGCCGTTCACCTACTCGATCGCCAACGGCATCGGGGCCGGATTCGTCAGTTACGTCCTGATCAGGGCGGCCACGGGCAAGGCCCGCGACGTGCACCCGCTGATGTGGGTGGTCGCGGCCGCCTTCGTCGCCTATTTCGCCGTCGGCCCGATCGAGGCAGCACTCGCGTAGTCGCGTCGCTTTCGGAGGGGAAGCGCGGCACCCCCAGCACCGCGCTTTCCCTCCGAAAGTGGGAGAACTCTGTCAGGGGCGCTCACCGACCTTGTCGGTGATGCCCACTCCGACGACGGTGTCTTCGCTCGAACCCAGGTAGGCATAGGTCTCCGGGTCGAACACGAGTACCGGGTGCGAACTCCTGGCGTCATCGTCACCCGTGACCTTGATGCCGATTCCGGAGCGCCCGGTGGCATCCTCCGCGTCCTCGACCGTCGCGATGTCCGGCAGCGTCGCGAAGGCCTCGAACAGTGCCGCGCGGGCCTCCGGTTCGGTGTAGAGGTCGTCCTGCAGCACGAGGAAGTCCTTCACCAGGTACTTCGCCAGTGGCTGCTGGTCCTTCGGCACCGCCTTCGTGTGGTCGACCAGATAGCTGAGCATCGCGTCGGGCTCGGTCGGCAGTCCGGTCCGTACGGCGGGGCTCGCCTCACAGTCCGTCTCCTCGGTCGGCCGACCGGTCGGCTTGGGCACCTGCTGCTTCCCGTCCTGGCATCCGTAGACCGGACTGCTCTCGCCCCCCTCGACGTACTGGCCGTCCCGCGTCCCGTCGACCGATCGCCAGAGTTCATAGCTACGCCCGTCCGGCAGTGCGACCTTCTTGTAGACAAACTGATCCGCCTCCGGTTCGGCGTCGGGCAGAGCCAGTGCCGCTTCCGCGGCCCCGTGCAGGACCTGCGCCGCGGAGGCTTCCGGTGCCTGCCCGCCGAACGGCGCGATGACGACGACGGCCGCCGCTGCGGCGGCGATCCCGATAACACCGCCGAACCCGAGCCGTGCGCCCGTGCCGAACCGGCGCCGGCGCGGACCGGTCGGCTGCTGTGCTCGTGCACCTGCGGTCGCGGCAAGCAGCCGGGCCCGTGCCGGGGCGAGTTCCTCGGGGGTGGCGAGTTCGGTGTTGCCGTTCATCTCCCGGATCAGCTGCATCTCATCCATGGCTGGTCGTCTCCTCGGTGTTCGTGTGTGTCAGGTCTGTCTCGGGGGCGTCCAGCACGAGCCGGACCTTGCGCCGGGCGCGGTTCAGCCGCGATCTGACCGTGCCGACGGGGATGCCGAGCGCATCGGCGACCTCGTCGTAGGCCAGTCCCTCCCAGGCGATGAGCAACAGCACGTCGCGGTCGCCTTCGCTCAACTCGGCCAGCGCCGTCGCCAGCAGCCGCCCCATGGCCTGCGCGGTGACCTGCGCGGCCACCCGGTCGGCGTGGCAGTCCGTCTCCTGCCGCACGGCCGCCATCCCGCGCAGTCGGTACTCGCGCTGCTCCGCCCTGCGGTGTCCACTGACCAGCTTGGTGGCGATGCCGTACAACCAGGGCCGGGCGTCAGGCCGGGTGAGGTCGTATCCGGCGCGTTTGCGGAACGCCGCGAGGAAGGTCTCGGCCACCAGATCGTCGGCGGCCTGCCTGCCGAGTCTGCGCGCGAGATAGCGGTGGATGTGCGGGCTGTGCCGGTCGAAGACGACGGCAAACGCGTCCGGGTCCGCCACCGAGGTGGCGATCATCTCGGCATCGCTACCGTCGGCATCCTCATTGGCCGGGCCGTCTCTGGATGTCATGAACCACCTTCCGTGGTGAGAACGTCGTCACCCGGTTATCCGCACGGGGCCACAAACGGGTTCACCTGCTACTGGTGGCAAGGTTCACCCGGAGGAGACAAAGTTCGTGAGGTATGCTAACTATATGTCCGATTGTGTGCACGAGCGATCGCTGGCTGGCCGGCTCCGATTGTCGGTGGTGCGGCTCAACCGCAGGTTGCGCGCGCAGCGGACGGGCCAGGACGTTTCGCTGACCCAGGTGTCCGCGATGTCGACGCTGCACAAATGTGGGGCGCTCACCCCGGGCCAGCTCGCCACCAAAGAGGGGGTCCAGCCGCCGTCGATGACGAGGGTCATCGCCGCGCTGGAGGAGCTGGGTTACGTCGAGCGAACCCCGCATCCGACCGATGGCAGGCAGGCGATCGTCGCGTTGTCCGAGCGCGGACTGGAGTACGTGCACGCCACGATCTCCGCGCGCGAGGCCTGGCTCGACGAACGACTGGCGGAACTCGACGACGAGGAGCGGGAAGTGCTCTCCCGCGCGGCCGAGATCATCGACCGGATGGCAGAGCAGGGGAACCAGTAACAAGGGGGCAGTAACCAGGGATGCCGGGAACGACGGGTAGCGACGCTCAACTGACCGCGAAGCCGAGCACTATCCGATCGACGGCACCCCCGCTTCCGCCTACCCGGAACTCGCCGCCGCCCGCCGAGGCGCCCAGGCCGCGCTGGGCGATGTTCCAATCGCTGCGCCTGCGCAACTACCGGTTGTTCTTCTCCGGCCAGATCGTGTCCAACATCGGCACGTGGATGCAGCGCATCGCGCAGGACTGGCTGGTGTTCACCCTCAGTGGCAACGATCCGCTCGCGCTCGGCATCGCGATCGCGCTGCAGTTCACCCCGACCCTGCTGCTCTCGCTCTGGGCGGGCGTGCTGGCGGACCGGGTGGACAAGCGCAAGCTGCTGATCGGCATCCAGATCGGCGTGGCGACGCAGGCGCTGGTGCTGGGGCTGCTCGACGTCACTGGACTGGTCACGCTGTGGCAGGTCTACCTGCTGTGCTTCGCCCTCGGTTGCCTCTCCGCGCTGGAGGTACCGACCAGACAGTCGTTCATCGCGGAGATGGTCGGCCGGGAGCAGGTCGCCAGCGCCGTCGCACTCAACTCGTCGGTCTTCAACATGGCCCGGATCATCGGACCTGCCATAGCCGGTTTCACGATCACCTGGGTCGGCACGGGCTGGCTGTTCCTGGCCAACTCCGTCAGCACGGTGGCGGTACTCGCCGGGCTTGCGCTGATGGATCCGGACCAGCTCTTTCGCAGCAGTGCCGGTGTGGGGCGGGCCAAGGGCCAGTTGCGTGAGGGGTTGCGTTACGTGCGCAATCGCTCGGACCTGATCACGCTGATGGTGCTGGTGTTCTTCGTCAGCACCTTCGGGATCACCTTCTTCACCTCGCTGGCGATCGTGGCGGGCAACGTCTTCGGCACCGAAGCCGACGGCTACGGGATGCTGTCCACTCTGCTGGCCGTCGGCACCTTCACCGGTGCGCTGATGTCGGTACGCAGGGGATCGCGGGGCAGGCCGCGGGTACGGCTGTTGCTGATCTCGGCGTTCCTGCTGGGGGCGCTGGAGTTCGGGACCGCGTTCATGCCCACGTACCTGACGTTCGGGTTGGCGCTGATCCCACTGGGTTTCGCGACCATCACCTTCCTGAACACGGCGAACGCGCTCGTGCAGACAGCCGTCAGCCCGGAGATGCGCGGCCGCGTCATGGGCCTGTACGTGCTGGTGCTGATCGGCGGCAACCCGGTGGGTGGCCCGATGACCGGCTGGCTGGCCGACACTTTCGGCGGGCGGGCGCCCTTCTACGTCGGCGGCGCCGTTTCGGCGCTGGCCGCGGTGGTCTGCGCGATCGTGTTCATCCGTCGTGGTGGCGTCACGTTGCCAAGGCCCTCCCGCGGCCAGTTCCGCATCCTCACCCGCCGCTGACCACCCGTCCCCTCGCACTTTCCCGGGAAAGTGCGACGTTCGGCCTGGCCCGGATGGGTGAGTGGAGTACTTCTCGCCGCCGAGGGGCTTGCGAGGGCTATGAGGTTAGGCTAACCTCATACTTGTCCGCTTCGTGGTGGGAGCGGCAGTCAGTTCGGGAACGGGCGAGGCCCCGCAGCCGGGAAACCCCGGAGGCGGGGCCTCGTTCATGCGGTACTCGGCGCGACGTTCACCTGACGGCCGCCCAGCGAAGGTACCCGCTCCAGCTCGACGCCGAAACGTTCGCGGTAGACGGCTGCGATCTCCGGCTCCGGCAGGATTCGCTCCTGGCGCTCGCCGTGCACTGTTTCGATCAGCCGGTCGCCGGAGAGCGTGATCCTGCCGGTGCTCGTCGGCAGCGAGCAGGTCAGGCCCTGGGTGAAGTGCGAGTCCGGTGACGTCGACTGCCACCAGCAGGTCGGGATGAAGTCGGCCAGTTCACGCGCCCTGAGTTCCAGCAGGTAGACGGGTTTACCGTCCCGGCATACCCGCACCTCGCCGCCTGGCTGGTCGAGCAACAGGAACTCGCCATCGGGGTCCGGCTGGACGTCCGGGGCGAACAGGCGCAATGGTTGCCGGGAGAAGGCGCCGAATCCGACGTCGACGAGCCAGGAGTCGTCGAGGTCCACCCGCAGCGCGACGTGGTCGAACGGCGGCCCGAGCCGGCCGTCCGGCAGGTGGACACGGGCGGCGAGCAGGCTCACCTCGAAGCCGAGTTCACGTAACAGGATCGCGAAGAGGCCGTTGAGCTCGTAACAGAAGCCGCCGCGCCGGCGTCGCACGATCTTGTCCTCCAGCGCGCCGGGGTCGAGCAAGATCGGTTCGCCGAGGTGCACGCTCAGGTTCTCGAACGGGACGGTGGCCAGGTGGGCCACCTGCAGCGCGCGCAGGGCGCCGAGGTCCGCCGCCACCGGATGCCCGGCACCGATCCTGGCCAGGTATGCCGATGTGTCCATGTCGATCATCTTGCTACCTCAGGTGAACTCGAGGTCAAACCCGTGACACGAAAACGGGGCCCTCCCTCCGCTGCTGGAGGTAGGGCCCCGGTTCGTCAGCGGCCGCTCAGGAGAGCAGCAGGCCGTTCCCGCCCGACTTGGCGTTCTCGAAGCGCTTGCTGATCTCGTCCCAGTTGAAGACGTTCCACAGCGCCTTGACGTAGTCCGGCTTGACGTTCTTGTAGTCCAGGTAGAACGCGTGCTCCCAGACGTCCACCAGCAGGATCGGCTGCGTCGGCAGGATCAGGTTGTTGTGGTGGTCGCGCAGCTGCTGGGTGATCAGCGTCTTACCGATCGGGTCCCAGGACAGTGCACCCCAGCCGTTGCCCTGGATCGTGGTGCACACCGCGGTGAACTGGGCCTTGAACTTGTCGAAGGAGCCGAAGCTCTCGTCGATCGCGGCGGCCAGTTCGCCGGTCGGCTTGTCGCCACCGTTGGGCGACAGGATCTTCCACCAGACGACGTGGTTCGCGTGCCCGGCCAGGTTGAAGGCCAGGGTGGTCTCGAGACCGACGATGTTGCCGAAGTCTCCGGCCTCGCGCGCGGCGGCCAGCTTCTCCATCGTGTCGTTCGCGCCCTTGACGTAGGTCGCGTGGTGCTTGCTGTGGTGCAGTTCGTTGATCTCGCCGGAAATGTGCGGGGCGAGGTCGCCGTAGTCGTAGTCGAGTTCCGGAAGTTCGTACAGGGCCATTAGCCCTCCTTCGTATGTCTGCGTGTCGACGCGTGTGCTGTGGCGTCTCAGCGCGCGAGGCGCCGCGACGCGAACCTCTGCCGTAGTCAAACCTAGTAGCCGCGCATCGGGCGGGCGAACCGGGGAGATGTTTCGTCGTGCCGAAATCCCCCTTGTGGACGTCCGTAAAACGCGCCGTACAAGGTCCACTCTGCAACCTCTACTTTGGTAGAGGTCAATCACGATGTAGCAGGAGACACAGTGCGGCGCCGCCGGTCGGCGGTGGGCTCAGGCGCGAAAGGGCTCGATCCGCTCGGCGAGATCGCCGAGGACGGCGATGTTCAGCTCGAATGCGATCAGCGTCTCGTCCACGATGCGTACGCGTTCGGCCGCGGTCCAGTCCGCGCGGTCGAGCAGGCCGCGGTAGTGCTTACGGAAGGCGTGCGGGTTGTCGATTCCGCTGAAGTCGTAGAACGCCGCCCCTGCTCCGGTGATCCCGTACGTGCGGTTCAGCAGGGAGCGCACGACCTGACCGCCCGCGAGATCACCGAGGTAGCGCGTGTAGTGGTGGGCGACGAATCCGCCCGCCCAGCCGTCCGTCACCGTCCGGATCCGCTCCGCGTACTCGATGGTGGCCGGAACGGGATCGATCTTCGCGCGCCATTGCGGTCCGAGCAGGAACTCGAGGTCGACGGCCAAGGCCGGCATCCGGCGCAGTTCGTCGATCACGAACGGCGCACCGATGGTGTCGGTGGCCATCCGGTCGGACGCGGCTTCCAGCGCTTCGTAGATCAGGTGGTACTGCGCGGCGAGCTGGGCGTAGCCCGCCAGTGTGAGCGAGCCGCCGAGCAGTGCGTCCATATAGGCCGAGTGATGCGCCTTGTCGTGCAGCCGCTTGGTCGACTCACGCAGGGTCTGGGAGAACGGGACGCTCTCCACCGCGATGTCCGGGGCGGTCACCGTGGATGCGGCCATGAGACGTCCTCCCTCGCTGGTTCGTGCCTCGGAACGAGATGACACCTTGTCAGAAAGAGCGTAGGGCAGATCGCGTACTTAGGCTAGCCTAAATCGACCTTGGCGGCCGGAATTGCTCCGATCGCGCGAAGGACGAACCGCACGGCGGTCTCGATCGTGGTCTCCAGCCGTTCCGCGGGAACGTCGACGACCTGCCTGCTCCCGAGTGCCGCGGTGATCAGTCCCAGCAATACGTCCGGTTCCTCCTCGGTGAGCAGCTTCTCCCTCGCGCATTCGTCGAGGATCTCCCGCAACTGCTCGGTGATCGGATCGGCGTGTGCGGCCACCCTGCGGTACGCGGCGGGGTCGAGCGTCGCGTCGAGCGACCCGCCGGGTGGCAGGTGGTACTCGGCGAGGACGCGCAACTGCAACCTGACGAAGGTGGCCAGCTTCGCCACCGGGTCCGGTTCGGCGGCCACGGCCGTACGTAGCCGCTGCACGTAGTTCGCCGCCTCCTCCTCCACGAAGGCGACGAGCAGGTGCTGCTTGTCGGGGAAGTGGTTGTACATCGCCGATCGCCCGACCTGCGCCTCGGCCGCGACTCCGGAAAGGGTTACGGCATCGAACCCACGTTCGTACAACTGCCTGCGCAGCGCGTCGAACACCCGTGTGCGGACCTGCTCCCGATGCTCGGCGAGCGAGCCACCGATGATCTTGGGCACTGCTCACCTCCTCGCCTGCCCCCATCATGCACCACCAGGCGTTGCCCAGTTCCGCTGCTTGTCGCCCGCCGCCGTTTCAGTCGCAGTGCCAGGTGTGCACGGGACTTCCTTCGGCGGAGAGCTGGAGGTAGCGGGTGAGCATCGCCGTCAGCGCCGAGTTCCGGTCTGCCCCGCGCTCCTGGGCGCGTGCGACGAACGACCGCTGCCAGGACGCGCCGGACTGCCTGACTATGCAGCGTTGCTCGATGACGCCGAGGTAGCGCTCCCGTGCCTCGTCCGAGACCTGCGATCGCCGCAGCCCGTCATGGGCCAGCGGCAGCAGTACGCGCAGCACGAGCTCGTCCGGGGGCAGCCAGCCGATGCCCGGCCAGTACAGCTGTGCGTCGAAGCCGCCCCGTGCTCCCGCGTACAGATTCTGCTCCGCGGCCTGGAAGGACATCTGGGTCCAAACCGGACGATCTGCCTCGGCGAGAGCCCGCTGTGCGCCGTAGAAGAACGCCGCGTTGGCCATCATGTCCAGCACGGTCGGGCCCGCGGGCAGCACGCGGTTCTCGATCCGCAGGTGCGGCTGGGAGCCCACCACGTCGTAGACGGGCCGGTTCCACCGCCACACCGTGCCGTTGTGCAGCCGCAACTCCGTGAGCTTCGGCGCCAGCCCTGAGTCCAGTGCCTCGATCGGATCCTCGGAGTCCGTTTCCGGCAGCAGGCCGGGAAAGTAGCGGACGTTCTCCTCGAAGAGGTCGAAGATCGAGGTGATCCAGCGTTCGCCGAACCACACTCGGGGACGGACACCCTGGTTCTTCAGTTCCTCAGGGCGGGTGTCGGTGGCCTGCAGGAACAGCGGGATCCGCGTTTCCTGCCAGAGCGCTTTGCCCAGCAGGAACGGGGAGTTGGCCGCCGTCGCCACCTGGATACCCGCGAGACATTGCGCCGCGTTCCAGTGCGCGGCGAACTCCTCGGGTTCCACCTGCAGGTGCAATTGCACGGACGTACAGGCGGCTTCGGGCAGGATTGATTCCGCATAGCAACGCAACCGCTCGGGCTTCTGTCCCGGCAGGCCAGCGCCGTCCAGTGACAGCAGGGTCTGTTCGCCCCGCGCCGCGAGGATCTGGTCGTTGAGCAACGAATAGCGCGCGTTGTTGGTCAGCCATTTCTGGTCGAAGTGGTCCTGGGTGAGCGTCGGCAGGATGCCGATCATGGCCAGCCTCGCCCCCGCCTCACCGGCTTTCGCGCCTGCCGTCGTGAGATAGGAGTTCAGCTCGTTCTCCAGTTCCAGCGCCGATTCTCCGGCGAGCGGCCGGGGCGGCACGTTCAACTCGAGGTTGTGCTGACTCAGTTCGGTGGTGAACGACGGGTCGTCCAGCGCGTCGAGCACCATCGCGTTCGTCATCGAAGGGTGCATCGACTCGTCCACCAGGTTCAGTTCGAGTTCGACACCCATATGCCTTCGGGGGAACGAGAAACCGCCCTCGGTGAGCATCCGTGCCAGGGTGTCCAGGCACCGCTGGACCTTGCGCCGGTAGCGCCCTCGATCACGCTGCTGGAACAGCTCCGCCGACGACACGTCTTCGCCCATGGCGCATCCCCGCTTCTGCTCGGCCATGGCTCCCCGCGACCTTGGCGCTGAACTGCTCGGCGGACAACCGTTACACACCGGTACCCACGCGGCTAGCGGCCAAACTGGTGCCGTCTGTCACCTCGACCTAACCCTGAGCGATCATCACCCATTTGCCAGGTGCGACAGCGAGGTTCGGAGTACGCGGGAGCGGGCAGGATGGCGGATGGGAGACTCGCCTGCGTGGTGAACGCGACCTGCGATCCGATCCGGACCGATGATCCGAACGATCCTCGGCTCGACGACTTCCGTGATCTCACTACAGCCGACCGCAGGCCTGATCGTCCCGGCGGTCGTGGGTTCGTCATCGCCGAGGGCGCCGTGGTGGTCCGCAGACTGCTCGCCTCGCGCTATCCGGTGCGGGCCGTGCTGGGTGTGCCGAGGCGGATCGAGGAGCTCGCCGGGGACCTCGCTGGGGTCCGCGCGCCGGTGTACGAGACATCGGCGGACACCATGGCCAGCGTCGTGGGTTTCCATCTCAACCGGGGTGTGCTCGCGATCGCGGACAAGGCGGACCTGCCTTCGGCGGAGGAGATCGCGCGGAACGGCCGCATCCTCGCCGTGCTCGAAGGCGTCGGCGACCACGAGAACCTCGGCTCCATCTTCCGCAACGCCGCCGCACTCGGCGTGGACGGCGTCCTGCTCGGTCCACGCTGCTCCGACCCGCTGTACCGGCGCAGTGTGCGGGTGTCGATGGGCAATGTGCTCCGCGTGCCATTCGCGGCACTGCGCCCCTGGCCCGCGGGCCTGGAACTACTGCGCGAACAAGGTTTTCGCGTCGCGGCGATGACGCCGAGGCCCGGTTCGTTCTCCTTGCGCGAGTTGCGCGAGACGCGACCGGAGGGCGGGAGGATCGCGTTGCTGCTCGGTGCCGAGGGGCCAGGCCTCAGCGCCGAGGCGATCGATGCGGCGGACGTCGCCGTCCGGATCCCCATGGCCGACGGCGTCGACTCGCTCAACGTCGCCACCGCCGCTGCCGTTGGCTTCTACGAGCTCGCCGATCGTGGGTAGATTGAGCCGCGGCCGCGGGCAGGACGGGAGTGAGCGAGTGGAGCTTCGGGTCAAGGGGGAGCGCCCGGTACTTGGGGCACACGGCAGGGAAGCTGATCCCCGTTCGGTCGCCCTCGATCTCGACCTCGCCGAAGCGCTGCACGAGTGGGCCAGGGTCGTTGCCGCGTTGCGACGTGCGAGTGCCGAGGCGGAGACCGAGGTCGAGGCGGCAAGGATGGTCTCGCAGCGAGGCCGTCAGCTCGCCGGGCGTGTCGCCGCCACCTTCGGCACCCCGGTGAACTACGTCGATCCGGTCAGCGGCGAGCCGCTGCTGGTGTCCCCGCCGGCTCGGCCTCCGATGACGTCCCGGCTGCTGCGGCGGTTGCTGGGTCCGGGCAGAATCGGCGAGGAACCGACGCCGTGGAGCACGGGTCTGGTGGTCGCGGCGTTCGCGGCGGTGGTGGCTGTCGTCGCGATGCTCGCGCTCGCGACGACGCTGGCAACGGAGACCTCGGGCTGGCTCGCGGTCGTCGCGGCGCTCGTGGTCACCGCGGGACTGGCCCCGTCGCTCTGGCTCGCACGCCGGCTGCCGGTCCTGCGCTGGCTGGTGCTCGGTACTGCCGTCGGCGTGGCCGTGTCCTGGATCGGGATACTGGTCATCGCGTTCTGACTCGGCCTCGGAGCGAGGTGCGTCGAAACTGTCGGTGCCCGCCGGACAATCGAGTCATGCCCGGCAAACAACAGGATCCGCTCGAGTCGCTGCGCAGGATCTGCCTCACGCTGCCGGAGTCCACGGAACGGCTCAGTCACGGCGAGCCCACCTGGTTCGTCCGAGGCAAGAAGACGTTCGTGACGTACGCGGATCACCATCACGACGACCGGCTGGGTTTCTGGTGTCCCGCGCCGCAGGGCGTGCAGGAGGAGCTCGTGGCGCAGGAGCCGGAGCGGTTCTACCGGCCGCCGTATGTCGGTCACCGGGGCTGGCTCGGTGTGCGTCTGGACGTCGACGTCGACTGGGCCGAGATCGCGCGAATCGTCACCGACGCGTACCGCATGGTGGCGCCGAAACTGTTGATCGCTCGGCTGGACGCCGAGCAACGGAGGTGATGCGAGGATCAGCCGCGCTGCGAGCGAACCCCGAGCAGTACGTCCTCCCACGCCGGGACCGTGGGGTGGCCCTTCCTGCCCTTGACAGCCTGCTTGCCCTGGTGTGCGGAACTGCCGTCGGCCTGCTCCTCCGGCGGGATCCGCGGGAACTCGGTGGTGTCGTCCTCTTCCGGTTCCGGAATTGGGGCCTCGATCACCGTCGCGCCCTGTTGACCGGTGCCGTGGTAGTCGAGCATCGGCTGGTCCGATTCCGGGGTTTCGCCGTCCTCGGGGCTGATCGAACGCAGTGTGCGTGGCGTCCGGTGGGCGTGCGGATCGAGCAGGGCCTCCGCGGGCTCGTCCAGAGCCACGACGGTCCCGCCGTGTGCTCCCGGCGAGAACGACCAGTGCGCCCGGTTCTCCGACCGCCCGGCCCGCCAGTGCAGTCCGACGACCCATTTGCCGTCATCTCCCCGCCAGGAGTCCCAGGTGGACTGTGTGTAGTCCTGCCCGCGGGTGCCGAACGCGTA
Source organism: Amycolatopsis palatopharyngis (assembly GCF_003385185.1). Classification (GTDB taxonomy): domain Bacteria; phylum Actinomycetota; class Actinomycetes; order Mycobacteriales; family Pseudonocardiaceae; genus Amycolatopsis; species Amycolatopsis palatopharyngis. The sequence goes on from NZ_PQHZ01000016.1 coordinate 18,283, forward strand.
CGCGACGATCTCGCCGAGGGTCTGCACATCCGGGCCGTCCTCGCGGATCGGGTGCGCCTGCTGGGCGATTTCGGCGATGCGGGAGCGCTCCAGCAGGACGGGGTAGGCGAACCGCTCCACCCGCTGCACGGGCACACCGGCACTGCTCGCCACCTGCTCGACGGATTCACCGCCGCGGATTCTGGTCTGGATCTCACGTGGACGCATCTGGCTCTCCAGCTCGATCTCGATCTGGCCGAGGCGAGTGATGTCACCACGGGCGGCCGCGCGAAGCCGTTCGTCGGCCGGCAGCAGGAAGCGGTCACGGCTCGCGGGGTCTTCGCACACGATGGACTTACCGTCCTCGTGTAGCCCCACTACCCGTAGCGCCCGCATGCCGTCCTCCCGAATACTTCACCTTTGTGGGTGCCTACGTTAGGGCGGCGCGTCGGCTTGACGCGCGAGGCGCGCCGAGTTGTCACCCATCCGACCATGATCTTGACCCAGGTGAGGGGTACTCGCACGGCGACACGGGCGCTGTGGCGGCAAAAAAATGTGTCCGCTGTGGGCGGCTGTGCCGGATGAATGCCCACAGCACCCGTGTCTGCCAAGCCCGACTACCCCTGGCGCTCGACGACCCATTCGACACAGTCGGTCAGCGCGGAGATGTCGTCCGGGTCGATCGCCGGGAACAGGCCGACACGCAGCTGGTTGCGGCCGAGCTTGCGGTACGGCTCCACGTCGACGATCCCGTTGGCCCGCAACGTCTTAGCCACAGCGGCAGCGTCCACCTCGGCCGCGAAGTCGATCGTCCCGACGACCTGCGAACGCAACGCGGGGTCGGATACGAACGGGGTCGTGTAACCGGTCTTCTCCGCCCAGTCGTACAGCCGCGTCGAAGACTCCTTGGTCCGCGCGGTCGCCCAGTCGAGCCCACCGCCCGCGAGCATCCAGTCGATCTGGTCGGCAAGCAGGAACAGTGTCGCCACCGCGGGCGTGTTGTACGTCTGGTCCTTGCGGGAGTTGTCCAGCGCGGTGGGCAGGGAAAGGAACTCCGGGACCCAGCGGTCGGAACCGCCGATCTCGCCGACCCGCTCGATCGCCGCGGGCGACATGAGCGCGAGCCACAGGCCACCGTCGGAGGCGAAGGACTTCTGCGGCGCGAAGTAGTAGACGTCGAAATCCTCGGCCTTGACCGGGAGGCCTCCGGCTCCGGACGTGGCATCGATCGCGACAAGCGCGTTCTCGCTGCCCGCGGGCCTGCGCACGGGCACGGCCACACCCGTGGACGTCTCGTTGTGTGCCCAGCCGACGAGATCGGCGCCCTCCTGGTAGGTGATCTCCGGCGCACTGCCGGGATCGGCCGAGACGACGATCGGGTCGGCGAGGAAGGGGGCGCCCTTCGTGACCGTGGCGAACTTCGAGGAGAATTCGCCATAGGTGAAATGCTGTGCCCGTTCCCGCACGAGACCGAACGCGGCCGCGTCCCAGAAGGCGGTGGTGCCACCGTTGCCGAGCACGACCTCGTAGCCATCCGGCAGGGAGAACAGCTCGGAGAGCCCCGCCCGCACACGCCCCACGAGAGACTTCACCGGCTTCTGCCGGTGCGACGTCCCGAGCAGGGCGGAACCGTCCCTGGCCAGGCTCGCGAGCTGCTCGGGGCGGACCTTCGAGGGGCCACAGCCGAAGCGGCCGTCCGCGGGTTTGAGATCGGCAGGGATGGTCAGGTCAGCGGCGTCGGTCATGGACCCAAGTCTGACACGACGTGTCCACCCACTGCGCACAGATGTCCGCCTCGTGGGATCCGCATATGCGGACCGGATGCGGATCAGGGGCGCCAGCCCTTCTCGTCGACACCGCCCGGAATCGGCGTGGCGGGGTCGTAGGGAGTGCGGGTGAAGATGAACGTGGCCAGGTCCAGGTGCTGCGGCAGGCCATCCGTGCCGCGAACGACCCGCAGGGTCTCACCCGCGTAGTAGCCGTCGAGGCCGATCCACTCGTCCTCCGCCACCGGCCGGAACCGCGAGGCGCGCCCCCGGCCCTCGGCAGGGGCGAGGTTGAAACCACCCTCGGGAAGCAGCCGCAGATGGAACGGGCTGGGACCCCAATGCCAAAGCCCGGTCAGTTCCAGCAGCCGGGTGTCCGTCGGGCTCGCCCGCCACTCGCCGGGCAGGTTGGGCTCGTACTCGTCGGCGATGGAGATCAGGTCCAGCACCAGCGGCACGACCGCCACCCCGGCGGTCGAGTTCGCCATCGCGAGCGCACCGGTGCCCGTCGCGGGGTCGACCAGCGAACAGGACACGAAACCGGGCATCGAGCCGGTGTGCCCGGCGAGCCTGCGTCCGCCGGTGCGGACCAGTTGCAAACCAAGGCCGTAACCGGCGGTCCAGGTGTCGGCGTCATCGACGACCGCGACCTCGCGCATCTCGGCAACCGTGTCCGGATGCAGTACGCCGCCGGTGTGCCCACCGGTGAACGAGGTCCAGCGCGCCAGATCGTTGACCGTCGACCACAGTTGCCCTGCCGGTGCCATCGCGCCCGCGTCGGGCGACGGCTCCGGCAGCAGTACGTCGGCGAACGGGTGCACGGCCCAGCCGGGGGCGTACCTGCCCTCGGGATGCGGAGACGTGCGGGTCATCCCGAGCGGACCGGTGATCTCGGCTTGCACCGCCTCCAGCCAGCTGGTCCCGCGCATCCGGGCGACGAGTTCGCCGAGCACGCCGTAGCCGACGTTGGAGTAGTGGAAGCGGCGGCCGGGCCGGTGCTTGACCTCGCCTGGGGTGAGGCTGTTCTCCAGCGCGGGCCAGTCACCGCCCTCGCTGCGTTCCCACCACGAACCGGGTGACTCGGCGGTGAGGCCGCCGGTGTGCGCGAGTAGTTGCGCGATCGTCGTCGACCCGAACGCCGTGCCGGGGACATGCCGATCCACCGGGTCGTTCAGCTCCAGCCTGCCTTCGTCGCGCAGACGAAGTACCAGTGCGGCCACGAGCGACTTCGTGATCGAACCAAGCCGGTACTGCGTGTCGTCGTCCGGCTGATCGCCACCGGAGCCGTCCAGGAATCCCCGTGCCCCGGACCAGACCAGCTCACCGTCGCGCACCACGGCGGCGACGAGCGAGGGTGCACGGTTGGTCGACTGTTCGGTGGCGACACGGCGGAGCAGGGCCAGCTCGGTGGTAGGCAGCATGGGCCTCATTCTGCCGGGATTTTCGCCTGCTTGCGCAGCCGCAGGATGATCAGTGCGAGAGCCGCGCCGATCAGCACCAGCAGCACGGTGCCCGCGTTCAGGCCCGGTCCGTTGGCCAGGACGAAACCGAGGGCGCCTGCCGAGAGGCAGTAGTAGATCATCGGGAAGATGGTCTTGCGGATCAGGTCGCCTTCCCGGCCGAGCAGTCCGACCGTCGCCGAGGCCGCAACGACGTTGTGCACGGTGATCATGTTCCCCGCTGCACCGCCGACCGCCTGGGATGCCACGACGGTTTCCGGCGGAACGCCGATCTGCTCGCCGGTCGAGAACTGGAACAGCGAGAACATCAAGTTGCTCACCGTGTTGCTGCCCGCGACGAAGGCGCCGAGCGCGCCGATCCACGGCGCGAGCAGTGGCCAGGCATCCCCCGCGATCGAGGCGGCGCCGTCGGCGAGCGTGAGCGGCATGCTCTCGTACCCCGAGCCGTTGATCTCGGAGTTGATGAAGATCCGTACGAGCGGGAGGGCGAACAGCAACGCGACGGCGGCGCCGGCGATCTGTTTGCCCGCTATCTGCCAGGAGGCCCGGATTTGCGAGCCGCTCATCCGGTGCAGGGCATAGGCGCTGACGCTCGCCACGATCAGGATGAACCCGGGCAGGTAGAACGGCTGCAGGCTTTCCGCCACCTCGGTGCCGAAAATGGCGTCGAAGTCGATCGACAGGCCCGTGAGGAACTCCTTCACCGGCGTGACCGTCCTGGTGAGCACCAGCAGTGCCGCGACGAGCAGGTACGGCGCCCAGGCGCGCAACGGGTGCATCGTCCTGCCTGCCACGTCGCCGTCCGGCTGGACATTGCCCGTCCAGCGGTCTTCCCAGCGCTCGCGTGCCGGGAAGTCCCACGGCTGCTCGGGCAGGAAGAGTCCCCGCCGGGCCGCGGTGACCACGATGGTCAGGCCGATGAGGCCACCGAGTAGTGCGGGGAACTCCGGGCCGAGCAACGCGGCGACCGCCACGTAGGGGACGGTCATCGCGAACGCGGCGAACAACGCGAACCGCCACACCCGCAGACCCTCGCCGAACCTGCGGCGTTCACCGAAGAATCCGGTGAGCATGCACGCCAGGAACAGCGGGATCAGGGTGCCGATGACGGCGTGCATGATCGCGGCGTCGAGCGCGATGCGGGAGACGTACTCCGGCATATCGACCCCGAGTACCGAGATTCGCTGCTCGACGGCGCTGCTTCCGGCGAGGCCGTCGTTGACGCCGACCAGGATCGGGGTGCCGACCGCGCCGAACGTGACCGGTGTGCTCTGGATGACCAGCCCGACCATGACCGCGGCCATCGCGGGGAAGCCGAGGGCGAGCAGCAGCGGCGCCACCACAGCGGCGGGGGTACCGAAGCCGGATGCGCCCTCGATGAAGCTGCCGAACAGCCAGCCGATGATGATCGCCTGGATCCGCCGGTCGGGGCTGATGTCGGTGAAGGTGGCCCGGATCGAGGCCATCGCCCCGCTCTTGCTCAACGTGCCGAGCAGCAGCAGTGCGCCGAAGACGATGTAGAGCAGGCCGACGGCGAGGATCAATCCCTCCACCCCGGAGGCGGCGATGACGACGGCGTCGACGTCCCAGACGAAGGCCGCGGCCAGCACGACCACGACAAAGCCGACCGGCATGGCGTACTTCGCGGGCCAGCGCAGACCGACGAGCAGGATTCCGATGATCGCGATCGGTGCCAGCGCGACCGCGCTGAGAACGGCGAGGTTGTCCATGCCCGAACCACCCTTCGGCCAGTCTTCCGCATGACGGAATGTCGCTTCCGCCATATCGTTAGACAGGCAAAGATTCCAGTGACGGCCATCACCGTCAACCCCCGCCTCGCCCGCGCCACCCCTCCCGCACTTTCCCGGGAAAGCGCGAGGCGGGTGCAGGTCGCGGGGCCGGAACTCCGCACTTTCCCGGGAAAGTGCGAGGGGTGGGGCCGCGCTTTTCCGGGAAAGTGCGGGTCAGGTGAGCGGGTGGGTCGGAGACATCGGGGCCACGCTCTCGTTGAACCCGGCTGTCCGGCGGACGACGGACAGCGTCTTGTTGACAGATTGTCTAATATGACTCCCGTGGCTTTCGACGAGCGATCCCAGAGCTGGGTAACGGCGAGTGATGGAGTGCGCCTCTCGGTGCGCGCGAGCGGCCCGGAGGGCCAGCCGGTCTTGCTGTGTGTCCACGGCTATCCGGACAACGGCTCGATGTGGGACGGCGTGACCGCGGAACTGCGCGAGCGGTTCCGCGTGGTCGTCTACGACGTGCGCGGCGCGGGCGAGTCGGACAAGCCTCGCGAACGGGCCGCTTACCGGCTCGATCAGCTCGCCGACGACCTCGCCGAGGTCGCCGAAGCGGCCAGCCCCGGCCGGCCGGTCCATCTGCTGGCGCACGACTGGGGGTCCATCCAGGCCTGGCACGCGGTGACCGGCGAGCGGATGCGCGGCCGGATCGCCTCGTACACCTCGATTTCCGGTCCCGATCTCGATCACGCGGGCGCCTGGTTCCGCGCCCAGCTGCGACCCAGCCCCCGCGCGCTGCGAAATGCCCTGCGGCAATTCCTGCACTCCGGCTACATCGCGGCCTTTCAGCTACCGGTGCTCCCCGAGCTGTTCTGGCGCTTGGGCATCATGCGCCGGATCATCACCGCACTCGAGCCGGCCGAACCCGCCCCAGACACATCGGACGGTATCCACGGGCTGCAGTTGTACCGGGCGAACATGCTGCCGAGGCTCGGTCGGCCGCGACCGCGTGTCGCCGACCTGCCGGTGCAGGTGCTCGCCCCGTCACGCGACCACTACGTCAGCCCTCCTCTGCAGACCGAAATCGGTAAATGGGTTCCCGATCTGCGCGTCCGCCCGGTCACGGGTGGGCACTGGATCACCAGGGAGAAGCCGGAGCTGGTCGCACGGGCGGCGGCGGAGTTGATCGACAGCGTGGAAGGCGGCCACGAGGCGCGCGCCCTGCGCCGGACCAGGGTCACCCCGGCCGGCACCAGGAGTGCCCGCTTTCCCGGCAGGCTGGTGGTGGTCACCGGAGCGGGTAGCGGCATCGGCAGGGCGACGGCTCTGGCTTTCGCCGAGCAGGGCGCCGACATTGTGGTGACCGATGTGGACGCCGCCGCGGCCGCGGAGACTGTCGCACTCGCACGCAAGCACGGGGTGACGGCCGCGGAGTACACAGTGGACGCCGCGGACGGGGAGGCCGTACGCGAGTTCGCCGCCCGCGTTCGCGCCGAACACGGCGTGCCCGACATCGTGGTGAACAACGCGGGCATCGCCGTCTCGGGGTCCTTCTTGGACACCAGTGAACAGGACTGGCAGCGCGTTATCGACGTGAACCTCTGGGGCGTGATCCACGGCTGCCGGGTCTTCGCCGAGCAGCTCGTCGAACGCGGTGAAGGCGGGCACATCGTCAACCTCGCCTCGGCCGCCGCCTTCACGCCGTCGAAGATCCTGTCCGCCTATGCCACCACGAAGTCGGCCGTGCTCATGCTGAGCGAGTGCCTGCGTGCGGAACTGTTCCACGAGAACATCGGAGTCACGGCTGTCTGCCCTGGCATCGTGCACACCAATATCACCAGCACCACTCGGTTTGTCGGCGTGGACGGCGCGGAGCAGGCCCGCAGGCAACGGTCCGCCACCGGTATGTACGCCAAGCGCGGCTTCGGTCCGGACAAGGTAGCTCGCGACATCCTCCGCGCCGTGGAGCGCGACATCGCACTTCAACCGTCCACTCCGGAGGCAAAGGCGGCCTTGGTGCTGTCCCGGCTGACGCCGGGTGTGTTGCGCGCTACCGCCAGGCTGGATCCAACGGCGAAGTGAGCAGGACGAACGCGGACAAGCCCCGGCGGATGTCGCCGGAGGCCCGCAGGCAGGATCTCATCTCGGCCGCGCTGGAACTCTTCGGCAGCAGGCCGCCGGAGGATGTCTCGGTGGATGACGTCGTCGCGCGGGCGGGAGTGTCCCGGCCGCTGTTCTACCGCTACTTCTCCAGTGTCCGGGAACTGCATCTCGCCGCGCTGCGCTCGGTCACCGACGGGTTGATCGACCGGCTGGCTCTGCGCGAGGAAGGGACGCCGACGCAGCGGCTGCGGGCCGCCGTGCGCGGGCTCATCGAAGTCGCGGGCGAGTACCGCGCCGGGTACGTCGCGCTGCTGCGCAGTGGTTCCGTGGTCGCGACCTCGGAGACCAACGCCGTGGTGGACCAGGTCCGCAACCGCGCGGTCGAGGTGATCCTGGACGAGACCGGTGTCGCTGACCCCTCGCCGCTACTGCTCGCGACCCTGCGCTGCTGGACGGCGGTGGTCGAGGGCGCGCTGCTCACCTGGTTGCAGGAGGGCATCCCGCGGCAAGTGGAACTCGACCGCTGGCTGGTGGATCAGCTCGTCGCCATGCTTTCCGCCACCGCCGCCCATGATGCGGCGACGGCGGCGGTGATGAGCATCTCTCAGAGCTCGTTCCAGCCTTCGACCTCCTGCGGGCTACGCGGGCCGGGACCCACATAGGACGCTGACGGCCGCACGAGGCGTCCAGTGCGCTTCTGCTCCAGAATGTGTGCCGCCCAGCCCGCGGTGCGGGCAGAGGTGAACATCGCGGGCATCATGTGCGGCGGCACCTGGGCGAAGTCCAGGATGACCGCTGCCCAGAACTCGACGTTGGTCTCGATCGCCCGATCGGGCCTGCGCTCGCGCAGCTCGGCCAGTGCGGCCTGTTCCAGCGCGGCGGCCGCCTCGTAGCGCTCGGCGCCCAGTTCCTGGCAGGTCCGGCGCAACACCCTGGCGCGTGGGTCCTCGGCCCGGTACACCCGGTGCCCGAATCCCATCAGCCGCTCCTTGCGGTCGAGGATGCCCTTGACGACCGCTCGGGCGTCGCCGGTCCGTTCGGCCTCGGCGATCATCGGCAGCACGCGGGCGGGTGCGCCACCATGCAGCGGGCCGGACATCGCGCCGATGGCACCGGACATCGCCGCGGCTACGTCGGCTCCGGTGGAGGCGATGACCCGGGCGGTGAAGGTGGACGCGTTCAGCCCGTGCTCGGCGGCGGACACCCAGTAGGCGTCCACGGCCTTCACGTGTGCCGGGTCCGGCTCGCCGCGCCAGCGCGTCATGAACCGCTCGGTGATCGAGGCCGCCTCGTCCACCGTGGACTGCGGCACCGCGGGCTGACCGATTCCCCGGGCGGACTGGGCCACGTAGGACAGTGCCATCACCGAGGCGCGCGCCAGCTGGTCACGGGCGGCCTCGTCGCTGATGTCGAGCAGCGGCTGGTAGCCCCAGATCGGGGCGAGCATGGCGAGTGCTGCCTGGACGTCAACCCGCACATCACCGGTGTGCACCGGGATCGGGAACGCTTCCGCGGGCGGCAGGCCCTGACCGAACCGGCCGTCGACGAGCAGGCCCCACACGTCGCCGAAGGTCACCTTGCCGGCGAGGTCTTCGATGTCCACGCCGCGGTAGCGCAGCGCGCCACCGTCCCTGTCGGGTTCGGCGATCTCCGTGCGGAAGGCGACGACGCCCTCCAGACCGGGCCGGAACCCGTCGTCGGGCTGCTCGGCAGTGGCAGGCTGACCGTTTGAGACAGGCGTGGGCGTCGTCATGGGAGAAGACCTTTCGATACGCGTTCCCCGGCAAGTTCTCTCGTCAAGCGTGCGGGGGCGAGGCGTATGGCGTGCCCCATCGCACGGTTGGACAAACAGTGCCCCTCCGACGGCCCGGGAGCAATCGAAACAAGTGGTGCTTTCGGTCACGATTACGAGAACGATTCAGTGCAACAGGTCCTTGGACGGCAAATTCTGCGCCTCGGCAGCGAGAACTCGCCGACGAATCCCCTATAGAACGGTGCGGGAATTCGTCGGCGAGTTACCGGCGGGCGGGATCAGGCAGCGCAGGTGTTGCGCGCCGGCTTTCCGGCGAATCGCGAGCCGAGCCACTCCATCGCGATCGGGCCACCGACCGAGACGCCGATGATGTGTTCGGCCAGCGGGATCCGCTGCCACTGCACGGTCGCGCCGAGGTCGCAGTAACGGGCGAGCAGTGCCTTACCGGTGCGGTAAGGGATCAGCTCGTCGTACGCGGCGTGGTAGAGGAAAACGGGAACACCGGGACGATGCTGGCCCGCCTTGTTGTCCGTGAGCCGTGTCTGCCAGCGGGGATCGGACAGGGGGTCGGGGACCGTGACGAAGTCCTGCAGCCGGCCGAACGGAGCCGCGGCGCCGAGTTCCACGACGCATGCCTGCTCCACCCGCTCCACCAGTGCCCGTCCCCGTTCGTTGAGGATCTCCGCGAACGGTACCTCCGGGTACGCGGTCGCGAGTCCGATCGCGGCGCCGATGACCAGGCCGAAGGCCGCACCGCCTTCGTTGAATTCGGCCACCTCGGCGAGGTCGGCGGGAACTCCGCCGGGTGCGGCGCCGACGACGCGCACGTCCGGTGCGTAGCTGGGCTGCAGCTCTGCAGCGAACGCCGCTGCCTGGCCGCCCTGCGAGTAGCCGAAGATGCCGACGGGTCCGGACGAGGAAAGGCCTGCGCCCGGCACGTTCGCGGCGGCCCGTGCGGCGTCCAGCATCGCCCGGCCTTCGGACTGGCCGGTCGCGTAGGTGTGTGTGCCGGGCGTACCGAGGCCCTCGTAGTCGGTGAGAACGACGGCCCACCCCTTGAACAGGGCCTGGGCGATCAGCGCGATTTCGTTCTCGGTGCCGGTGCGCAGCTTGTACGAGGGCGCGCAAGAGTCACCGAGGCCGTGTGTGCCGACGGCGTAGGTGACCAGCGGGCGCGGCCCGTCCTGCCACGGTGTGGGCGGTACGAGCAGCGTGCCGGAGACGGCGTTGGGTGCGCCGGACGCCGATGTCGAGCGGTAGAGCAGCTGCCATGCCCTGACCGGCGCGGGCAGCAGCCGGAGCGGCTCGGCGAAGACGTCGACCGAGCGCAGGCGAAGGATCTCGCCCGCTGCGACGGCGGGCAGCGGGTCGGGCGGAGTGTAGAAGGGATCCTCCGCGGGAGCGGGCGGGGCGGGCGTCGCCTGCACCGCACCGGGGGCGGCGGTGACGAGCAGCGTCATCGCCAGGAGTAAGGGAGCCAGCAGACGACGAACCACGATGGCCTCCGTGTGACGCGAGCTACAGTGGTAATTCAGATTTTCGTAATCTAGACCGAACGGGCGTATTTGGCAATCCTCATTACCATTTGCGCTCAGTCGATCGAGGAGGCCGTATGCCCGAGGAACCGGGCCGGATGTATCGCGGAGTGGGACCCGGGCGTCGCCGGGCCCAGCGCAGGGAACGGCTGCTGCTCGCTGCCCTGGACGAGTTCACCTCGACCGGCTACCAATCGACGAAGATCGCCGAGTTGTGCACACGGGCAGGCGTGTCCACACGCAATTTCTACGAGGAGTTCCGGGGCAAGGAGGATGTGCTGCTGGCGCTGCACGCGCGGATCAACGAGCTGGCCATGGCCAGGGTGAGCGAGGAGCTCGAGCGGGTCGCGGAGGCGGATATGCCCACCAGGATCGGCACACTGGTCGATGCCTTCGTCGGCGCCGTCGCCGCCGATCCCCGGCTGCCACGGCTCAACTACGTCGAGGCGGTGGGCGTGAGTCCCGCGCTGGAGGCGCAGCATCAGGAGTGGGTCGGGCGGTGGGCGGAGTTCATCAGCCACGAGGCAGCGCGGGCCGCTGAGCACGGGATCGCGCCTGCTCGGGACTACCGGCTCACGGCGATCGCGCTCGTCGGAGCGGTGACCGGACTGCTCAGGGAGTGGCAGGCCCACGATCCGCCCACACCGGCGACCGCCATAGCCGAGGAAATGACGGGGATCATGATCGCGGCCATCACCCGTAAGGTGGCTGATTCGTGAAGTTGCGGTAAACGAGTGTCAGGTGTCACCGTTCGGGAGGTTCCCCCGCCGCCCCTGCAAGCCCTACCGTCGCCTGACAGGGCCGAGGCCGAATTGTGTTCGTGGGCGCGGAGGTTGGGCGAACATGCCGGAAGTGGACAACATGGACGGAATCACCGGAATCGGTGACGTAACGGTGCGCCTGCCCGGGATGCGGGTGGCCTATGACGGCGGTGCACTTGAGGAGTCGGCACTCGCTCCCAGCTGGGCCGAGCAGTTGCAGGTCTGGCTGGACGAGGCGGAGTCCGCCGGGGTCGCCGAACCCAACGCCATGGTGCTCGCCACGGCGGATGCCGAAGGCAGGCCGTCCTCGCGAACCGTGCTGTGCAAGGGCCTCGACCAGCGCGGAGTGGTGTTCTACACCAACTACACCTCGGCCAAGAGCCACGACCTGACCGCGACGCGGTACGCCTCGGTGACCTTCCCCTGGTACTCCCTGCACCGGCAGGTGAACGTCCGCGGCGAGGTGGAGAAGGTGGACGTCACCGAGACCGCCGCCTACTGGGCCTCCCGGCCGCGTGGCTCCCAGCTCGGCGCCTGGGCTTCGCCGCAGTCGCGGGTGGTCGGCGACCGCCGATCCTTGGACAACGCGCTGCACGCGATCGAACGCCGGTTCGCCGACGCCGAGCAGATCCCGTTCCCGCCACACTGGGGCGGCTGGCGCATTCGTCCCGACGTCGTCGAGTTCTGGCAGGGCAGGCGGGACCGGCTGCACGACCGGCTGCGCTACGTCCGCGACGAGGACGGCTGGGGCATCGAGCGCCTCGCTCCATAGAACCGTCCGCGGGCGGCCGTTCCTCCCGCACAGCGAAGTTCCCCAATGTGGCTTTCGGGAACTTAGACGTCCCCAATGTGGCATTGGGGAACTCCAACGTCCCCAATGCCACATTGGGGAAGACCTCCGCAGCGGGCCACCTCGTTAGTTGTCGTAGGCTAACGATTCGTGGCTACTGGGGCGGGTGAGCGCAGGGGAGCACGTAAGGTGCTCGGCTCGATCACCGTCGACACCCGCCCGCTACGCGTTCCGGCGTTCCGGCGGCTGTGGATCTCCACCGCCGTCACCGCGATCGGCAGCCAGCTCACGGTCGTCGCCGTGCCAAAGCAGGTCTACGACCTCACGGGCTCCTCCGGCTACGTCGGGCTGACCGGCGCCGTCGCACTGGTGCCGCTGCTCGTCTTCGGCCTCTGGGGCGGCGCCATCGCCGACACCGTGGACCGGCGCAAGCTCCTGCTGGTCACCAACACCGGGATCGCCGCTACGTCGGTCCTGCTCTGGGCGCAGGCATTCTTCGCCGTGAACTCGGTCTGGGTGGTGCTCGCGCTGCTGGGGCTCAATCAGGCGTTCTTCGCGGTCAACATGCCCACCCGCAGCGCCGTGATCGCCCGGCTCGTCCCGCTCGATCTGCTGCCGTCGGCTGTCGCGCTCGGCGCCACGATGATGCAGTTCGGCGCGGTGCTCGGACCGATGCTCGCGGGAGCTCTCCTGCCGGTGCTCGGGCTGTCCACGCTGTATCTCCTGGACACGATCGCCCTCACCCTCGCGCTGCTCGCCGTGTGGAAGCTGCCCGCGCTGCCGCCGCTGGAAGGTCCGACCCGTCGGGCGGGGCTGCGCGACGTCCTCGACGGCTTCCGCTATCTCGCGACGAAGAAGATCCTGCTCGCGTCCTTCCTCGTGGACATCATCGCGATGGTGGCCGGAATGCCGAGGGCATTGTTCCCGGAAATGGCCGAACGAACGTTCGGCGATCCGCCCGGCGGCGGGCTCGCGCTCGGCTGGTTGTACGCCGCGATCCCACTCGGTGCTCTTGCCTGTGGCCTCGCCTCCGGCTGGCTGACCCGGATCGGGCGGCACGGTGTCGCCGTAACCGTCTCGATCTGCGTGTGGGGCATCGCGATCATCGGTTTCGGGCTCGCCGACTCGCTCTGGCTCGCGGTGCTCTTCCTCGCCCTCGGTGGCGCGGCCGACTTCGTGAGCATGGTGTTCCGTAGCGCGATCCTGCAGACCGCGACCACCGACGCCATGCGCGGGCGGCTGCAGGGCGTCTTCACCGTCGTCGTGGCCGGCGGACCCCGGATCGCCGACGTGACCCACGGTTGGGCGGCCGCAGGCATCGGCACCACCGCCGCGGCGACCGGTGGCGGGGTGCTGGTGATCGTGGTCGTCGTCGTGGCCGTCGCATTGCTGCCCGCCTTCTGGCGTTACCGCGCGCCCTCCGGTGAACGCCTAGTGGGTGAATGACGAGTTCGTGAGCGATTCGGTCTGTCCTTGACCCCGTAGTTGGGGCACACTCTTGCGCCATGGCGGATGCGCGCACCGAGCACGTCGATACCGGACCTTCCGGGCAGCCAGCCCTCAAGCGGGTGATCGGCCCGAAACTGTTGTTGTTCTTCGTCGTCGGCGACATCATCGGCACCGGTATCTACGCCCTCACCGGCCAGGTGGCCGGCCGGGTCGGCGGGGCGCTGTGGCTACCGTTCCTGCTGGCGTTCGCGGTCGCGTTCATGACCGCGTTCGGCTATCTGGAACTGGTCGGCAAGTACCCGAGAGCCGCGGGCGCGGCGCTCTACACCAATCGCGCGTTCCGGATTCCGTTTCTGACGTTCATGGTCGCGTTCGCGGTGATGTGCTCGGGAATCACCTCGGCGTCCTCGGCGGCGGTCGCTTTCGGCAACACATATCTGGCCGAGTTCATCAGTTCCCCGATGCCGCTGGTGGCCATCCTCTTCATCGTCGGACTCGGGCTGATCAACTTCCGCGGCGTCAGCGAGTCCGTCAAGACCAACGTAGTTCTGACGTGCATCGAGCTCGCGGGCCTGCTGATCATCATCGGCGTCGGCGTATGGGCGGTAATGAACGGCAACGGGGAGCCCGGCAGGCTCGTCGAGGTGGACACCGCCGACCAGACCTGGCTTGTGGCGATCACCTCGGCAACCTCGCTGGCGTTCTTCGCGATGGTCGGTTTCGAGGACTCGGTCAACATGGCCGAGGAGTGCAAGGATCCGGTGCGAATCTTCCCCAAGGCCATGCTGTGGGGAATGGTCGTCGCCGCCACGATCTACATCCTGGTGTCGGTGACGTCCTCGCTGCTCGTACCCGCCGACGATCTGAAGGCGGCCGAGAGCGGTGCGCTGCTGAAGGTGATCGACGTCGGCGCGCCGGGTATGCCGCGCGAGATCTTCTCCGCACTCGGACTGTTCGCCGTCATCAACTCCGCGCTGATCAACATGTTGATGGCCAGCCGCCTGCTCTACGGCATGGCCAACGAGAAGATCATCCCGAAGCAACTCGGCACGGTGCACCCGTTCCGCCGCAGTCCGTGGGTCGCGATCGTCTTCACCAGCGTGATCGCGATCGTCCTGGTGTCCACAGTGGATATCGGCGTGCTCGGCGGTACGACGGCGCTGTTGCTGCTGGTGGTGTTCGCCGTCGTCAACATCGCCGTGCTCGTGCTGCGCAGGGAAAAGGTGGAACACAAGCATTTCCGCGCTCCCACCGCTATTCCGGTGTTCGCGGCGATCTTCTGTCTCTACCTGGTGAGCCCGCTTTCCGGGCGGCCCGCCCGGGACTACACCGTCGCTGCGATCCTGCTCGCCGTCGGGCTCGTGCTGTGGGGCATCAACTGGATGATCATGCGCGCCCACCACGAACCGCCGTCGAGGATCGACGCCGAGGACCTGGGGTAGCGGCGCGGACAATCCCAGATCGTCGTGCCTCCTGGTCCGCGCTGCTGGAGATCACCCGCCGGTAGATTCGCGGGTATGGGAAACCCGACCGGCGAACAGTTCGAACTCACCAGGGGCAGTGCCAGGGCGGTGGTCACCGAGATCGGCGCCGGGCTGCGGGCTTTCGAGATCGGCGGTGTGCCGTACCTCGAGTCCTTCGACGCCGACGAGAAGCCGCCGAAGGGTGCCGGCCAGGTGCTGCTGCCCTGGCCCAACCGGACCAAGGACGCCCGCTGGACCCATGACGGTGAGCCCCAGCAGCTGAAGGTCACCGAGCAGGCCCGGGGCAACGCGATTCACGGCCTGGTCAGGCACGAGGAGTGGCAGCTGCTGGAGCACGCGGAGTCCTCGATCACGATGTCGATCGACATCCCTGAGCAGGAGGGCTGGCCGGTGCCGCTGCATGCGGTGATCACCTACGACCTGGCGCCTCGCGAGCTGACCGTCACGCACCAGGTGCGCAACGACGGGGACTCGCCGATCGGTTTCGGCGTCGGCACGCATCCCTACTTCCGGATCGGTGACGTGCCCACCGACGACCTCACGCTGACCCTGCCCGCCACGCGGGTGCGTCCGTACCTGGCGGACGAGCAGCTCCCCTACGGCGAGGAGCGCGACGTCGCGGGCACCGAGTACGACCTGCGCTCGGGAGTCCGAGTCGGTGAGCTGGATCTGGACACGGCCTTCGGTGGCCTGCTGCCCGCCGCCGACGGCCGTCACCACCACCTGCTGGCCCACGAGTCCACCACGGTGGAGGTCTGGACTGACGCGGACTTCCGTTGGGCCCAGGTCTTCACCCCCGCCGACCTGGTCGGCCGGGGCCGAGCGGTGGCGATCGAGCCGATGACCTGCCCCGCCGACGCCCTGAACTCCGGCACCGACCTCATCACCCTCGCCCCCGCCGGCACCTGGACCGCGAGCTGGGGCGTAGCCGTTCACCTCTGAGCCCGGTTCCTACCCCTCGCACTTTCCCGGGAAAGTGCGGTACATGCGCGTGCACGTATCGCACTTTCCCGGGAAAGTGCGAGGTGGCTGGATCGTGACTGGCGGGTGGTGGCGCCGGAGGCGGGTAATTCGTTAGCGTGTCGAACTATGTACAGCGCGATCACTGGTGGCTATGTAGTTCCCGTCGACGGAGACCCCATCGACGGCGGCACCGTACTCATGTCCGACGACAAGATCGTCGCGGTGGGATCCGAGGCCGATGTCGACATCCCGGACGAGGCGAGGCTGATCGACGCCTCCGGCTCGTGGGTGCTCCCCGGCTTCATCGACGCGCACGCCCATCTCGGCGTGCATGAGGACGGCGAGGGCTGGTCCGGCAACGACACCAACGAGATGACCGATCCCAACGGAGCCCGATTCCGCGCGCTGGACGGCATCGACCCCTACGAGGTCGGCTTCGACGACGCCTTGACCGGTGGTGTCACCAGCGTGGTGATCAAGCCGGGCTCTGGTAACCCGATCGGTGGGCAGACCGTCGGCGTGAAGACGTGGGGCCGCAACGGTTTCGACATCGTGTTCGCCGAGGACGTCAGTGTGAAGAGCGCACTGGGCGAGAACCCGAAGCGGGTGTACGGCGAGAAGGACAAGACACCGTCAACGAGGCTCGGTGTCGCCGCCGTGCTGCGGGAGGCGTTCACCAAGGCGCGCAACTACTCCTTGCAGCGCGATCACGCGCAGGCCGAGGGCAAACCGTTCGACGTCGACCTCACCCTGGAGACACTGGCGCGGGTGCTCGACGGCGAGCTCTACTGGGACCAGCACGTGCATCGTGCCGACGACATTGTCACCGCGATCCGCCTCGCCGAGGAGTTCGGCTACAAACTGGTGCTCAACCACGGCACGGAGGCGCACCTGATCGCCGATCTCGTCGCCGAGCGTGGCATTCCGGTGATCCTCGGGCCACTGTTCACCAGCCGCGTCAAGGTGGAGGTGCGGCACCGCACGATTCGCTCGGCGGGCATCCTGGCCCGCGCCGGCGTCCAGCTGGCGATCACCACCGATCACCCGGTCATTCCGATCAACTTCCTCGTTTACCAGGCCGCGCTGGCGGTGAAGGAAGGGTTGGACACCGACACGGCGTTGCGCGCGCTCACCGTCAACCCCGCCGCGATCCTCGGGTTGCAGGACCGGATCGGCGCGCTCAAGCCCGGCCTGGACGCCGACGTCGTCATCTGGTCCGGCGACCCGCTGGACGTGATGAACCGGGCCATGCGCGTGTTCGTCCGGGGCCGCGAGGTGTACCACTTCGACGAGGTTCAGGGTGAGGGCGTGGTCGCGGAGCGCCGCTACCAGGAGAGCTGATCTGCCAACTCGGGCCCCGGATCTGCCAACTCGGGCCCCGGATCTGCCAAGTCGGGCCCTGGAACTGCCAAGTCGGGGGCTGGGCGTGTCGGTTAGGTGTTTTTGAGGTCTCGGGCTATTACCAGGCGCTGGATCTGGTTGGTGCCTTCGAAGATCTGCGGGACCTTGGCCTCGCGCATGTACCGCTCCACCGGAAAGTCCCTGGTGTAGCCGGCGCCGCCGAGCACCTGCACGGCATCGGTGGTCACCTTCATCGCGGCGTCGGTCGCGACGAGTTTGGCCACCGATGCCTGGCGCTGGAAGGGCTTACCGCGATCGCGGCGGCGGGCGGCTTCGAGGTAGGTGGCCCTTGAGGACTCCACGGCCGCGGCCATGTCCGCCAGCAGGAACTCGATGCCCTGGAAGTCGATGATGTTCCTGCCGAACTGGGTACGGCTCTTGGCGTAGGCGACGGCCTCGTCCAGCGCGGCCTGTGCGAGCCCCACGGCGCAGGCGGCGATACCCAGCCTGCCCGAACTCAACGAAGAAAGGGCGATGCGCAGTCCCTCGCCCTCCGACCCGATCAGCCGGTCGGTTTCGACCCGCGCGTCGGAGAAGATCATCTGCGAGGTGGTCGAGCCGGTGAGGCCCATTTTGCGCTCCGGCGGTGCGGCGGACAGCCCGGGAGTTTCCCCGTCCACCAGCAGGCAACTGATCCCGCTGCCTGCCTCCTCACCGTGTCCGCTGGTCCGGACCATGGTGGTGTAGAAGTCGGCCTGGCCGCCGTGGGTGATCCACGCCTTGGTGCCGTTGACGACATAGTGCTCGCCCTCGCGCTGGGCCCTGGTGGTCAGCGCCGCCGCGTCCGAGCCCGCATGCGCCTCGGAGAGTGCGTATGCGCCGAGCAGTTCGCCGCCGAGCATCGCGGGCAGCCAGCGATCGCGCTGCGCGTCCGTGCCGTGGTGGGCCAGCGCGAAACAGGACATCGTGTGCACCGAGAGGCCGACGCCGACCGACATCCACGCGGCGGCGACCTCCTCCAGCACCTGGAGATAGACCTCGTAGGACACCTCGCCACCGCCCCAGCGCTCGGAGTACGGCAGGCCGAGCAGTCCGGACTTGCCGAGCAGGGCGAACTGCTCACGGGGGAAGCGCTCCGCCTCCTCGTACTCCGCGGCCAGCGGCGCCAGTTCGGCACTGGCGATCTCGCGGGCCAGCGCGACGAGGTCCGCTGCCTCGGTGGTGGGGAGCAGTCGGTCCGCCGGCATGGAAGTCCTCCGCAAGAGATCAAGGTACTAGAAACAGTACTGTGGGCCCATCTACAGTACTGTATGAAGATGGCACCTGTCGACGCGTACGCTTCGGTCGTGCTTCCCGGATCACCGGCCCGCAAACCGCTCACCGCCCGGCAACGGGCCCTGCTCGCGGAGCTGGAGGAACTCTTTCTCGCCGAGGGGTTCGTGGAATTCACCCTCGAGGACCTCGCCGCCAGGGCCCACTGCTCCAAGTCGACCCTGTACGCCCTCGCGGCGAGTAAGGAACAGCTCGCGGTCCGGGTGGTCGGGCATTTCTTCAAAGGCGCGGCGGAACGCATCGAGGGCCGCATCGAGGGGGTCGACGACGCCACCAAGCTCATCGAGACCTACCTCTCCGGAGCGGCCGAGGAACTGCACAGGGCCTCGCCGGAGTTCATGCGCGACGTCGCCGCGTTCGCCCCTGCCCGGCACGCCTACGAGCTCAACTCGCAGGCCGCGGCGGCCCGCATCCGGACGTTCATCGCAAAGGGAGTCGCCGACGGGGTGTTCCGCGACGTGCACGCGGGGCTGATCGCGGAGATGGCGGGCCTGCTGGTCGAGGCCATCCAGACCGGGGTGGTGGGTGAGCGTGCCGGAGTGAGCGACGCAGAGGCCTTCCGTGCCCTCGCCGATCTGCTGCTCGGCGGGCTGGCCGCCAGGTGATACGGCGGGATAACATCGCGGCGTGATCGTGGTGGGTGGAGAGGCGCTGGTCGACCTCGTGCCGGGAGAGTCCAATCCGGACACTGGAGTACGGCCTCTGTGGCCACGGCTCGGCGGGGGCCCGTACAACGTCGCGCTCGCCGCGGGAAGGCTGGACACTCCGGTGTCGTTCCTGTCCCGGGTGTCGACCGATCGGTTCGGCGCCGCCCTGCTGAGCCGGCTCGAAGAGTCCTCAGTGGACGTATCGATGGTGCAGCGGGGTGCCGAGCCGACGACGCTTGCCGTCGTCGCACTCGACGAGACCGGCTCGGCGCACTACACGTTCTACACCGAAGGCACGGCCGACCGGCTGGTCGCTGATCCTGGCCCGCTGCCCGACTCGACCTTCGCGGTGTCACTCGGCACGCTCGGCATGGTGCTCGAGCCGGGCGCGACCGCCTACGAATCGGTACTGCGGCGAGCGTCGGCCGACGGAGTGCTCACGGCACTCGACCCGAACATCAGGGAGGCGCTGATCGTCGACGGCGTCGCCTACCGAGCCCGCTTCGCGTCTTGGCTACCGCACGTACGGCTGTTGAAGCTGTCCGTCGAGGACGCGGCCTGGCTGGCGGGCGGGGCCGACGCGGCCGAGGCGGCGAGGTCTTGGTTGGACACCGGGGTACACGCGGTCGTGCTCACCAGAGGGGGAGACGGCCTGAGCGTGCTGACAGCCGGCGGAATCGACGTGACGATTCCCACAGCGCCGGCGACCCTGGTGGACACCATCGGCGCCGGCGACACAGTCCAGGGTGCCCTGCTCGCCTGGCTGTACCGGCGCGACGCGGGTGATCTGACCGCGCTGGACGAGGCGGATTGGCGCCAGGCGTTGGATTACGCGGCTCGTGCCGCGGCCGTCACCGTCTCCCGAAGCGGGGCCGAACCACCGTGGACGGCCGAGCTGACGGCCTCGGGTGTGTGAACCTGGTCCCAAACGCTTAGCTGTGGGTAACTCAATGGCTGCGCGTACAGCTATTGGTGGACTAGCGTAGGGAAGAATTCATACCCCAGCGGGGCGGTGTGCGGCGAGCGGATTCCTGCTCGCGTGCTGACGAGGTGACCTGCGCAACCTGTGGGCACCGCCGTCCCGTGTGACCGTGAGAGGGACCTGCATGTCCGACGCGACAAACACGGGGGCGCAGACCGGTACCGGGAAAGTCGCGCTCCGCCTGCCCACCGGCGACGAGCACGAACTGAAGGTGGTCCAGGCCGTCGAGGGCGCTCCCGGTATCGAGCTCGGGAAGCTGCTGGCGCAGACGGGGTACATCACCCTCGACCCGGGCTTCGTGAACACCGGTGCCGCCTCGTCGGCCATCACCTATATCGATGGCGACGCGGGGATTCTGCGGTACCGGGGTTACCCGATCGAGCAGCTTGCCGAGCACTCGACCTTTATCGAGGTCTCCTACCTGCTGATCTACGGCGAGCTGCCGAACACCCAGCAGCTGGAGGACTTCACCTCCCGGATCAACCGGCACACGCTCCTGCACGAGGACCTGAAGCGCTTCTTCGACGGCTTCCCCCGCGATGCGCACCCGATGCCGGTGCTGTCCAGTGCCGTATCGGCGCTGTCCACCTTCTACCAGGACTCGCTCAACCCGTTCGACGAACCGAACGTGGAGCTGTCCACCATCCGCCTGCTGGCAAAGGTGCCGACGCTGGCGGCCTACGCCTACAAGAAGTCCATCGGCCAGCCGTTCCTCTACCCGGACAACTCGCTGAACCTGGTGGAGAACTTCCTGCGGATGACCTTCGGTCTGCCCGCGGAGCCCTACGAGGTCGACCCCGAGGTCGCCAAGGCGCTGGACCTGCTGTTCATCCTGCACGCGGACCACGAGCAGAACTGCTCCACCTCGACGGTGCGGCTCGTCGGCTCCTCCGAGGCGAACCTGTTCGCCAGCATCTCCGCGGGTATCAACGCGCTCTTCGGTCCACTGCACGGTGGTGCCAACGCCGCCGTGCTGGACATGCTCGAGGGCATCCGCAACGACGGTGGTGACGTCGCCAAGTTCGTGGAGCGGGTGAAGAACAAGGAGCAGGGCGTCCGCCTGATGGGCTTCGGCCACCGGGTCTACAAGAACTACGACCCGCGCGCGAAGATCATCAAGAAGACCGCGGACGAGATCCTGCGCAAGATCGGTGGCAACGACGAACTGCTCGACATCGCG
Organism: Amycolatopsis palatopharyngis; assembly: GCF_003385185.1. Classification (GTDB taxonomy): domain Bacteria; phylum Actinomycetota; class Actinomycetes; order Mycobacteriales; family Pseudonocardiaceae; genus Amycolatopsis; species Amycolatopsis palatopharyngis. Next base: position 39,544 of record NZ_PQHZ01000016.1, read on the forward strand.
TTGCGGCTTGAGGAGACGGCCCTTTCCGACGACTACTTCGTCGAACGGAAGCTGTACCCGAACGTCGACTTCTACACCGGTTTGATCTACCGGGCACTCGGCTTCCCGACGAAGTACTTCACGGTCCTCTTCGCACTCGGCAGGCTGCCGGGCTGGATCGCGCACTGGCGCGAGATGATCCAGGATCCGGCGACCAAGATCGGCCGTCCTCGCCAGATCTACACGGGCGAGAAGGAGCGCGACTACGTTCCGATGAGCGAGCGCTGAATCCAGGTTCGCAGCTGAACCCCGTCAGGGCCGCCCTTGCCGAAGCAGGGCGGCCCTGACGCCGTTCTGGTACCCGATCTGCGGGGACCTGGACCGGCCTTTAATGTCTGCTTGTGCCTTCGGTGCTTTGGTTTCGCCGGGACCTGCGCTTGATCGACAATCCGGCCCTGCTGTCCGCGAGCCGCAGTCGCGGCAGCGTGCTCGCGCTCTACGTCCTGGACGATTCGCTGATCGGTCCCGCGGGCGACGCACGCACCTCGTTCCTGCACGGTTGCCTGCGGGCGCTCGCGGCACAGCTCGACGGGAAGCTGTTGGTGGTGCGGGGCGATCCGGTCAGGGTCGTTCCCGAGGTCGCGGCCGCGGTCGGCGCCGGGAGCGTCCACATCGCCGCCGACGCTGGCCCGTACGGACGGCGGCGTGACGCCGAGGTCGAGCGGGCACTAGACGACGTCGAACTCGTGCGAGCCGGATCGCCCTACGCCGTCACACCCGGCAGGGTGCGCAAGCCGGACGGCGACGCCTACCGCGTGTTTACTCCGTTCTACCGGGCCTGGCTGCGCCACGGGTGGCCCGCTCCCGCCGATACATCAAGTTCCACTGTGGACTGGCTGGAGCCGCCCGCGGTGGAGGGTCGCACAGACGTGCCGGACACTCCGGCCCCGGAAGGAATGCTGCTTCCCGAACCAGGTGAGGAACCGGCCCTCGATCGCTGGCGGGACTTCCTGACCGACGGGTTAGCAGCGTACGCCGAGGACCGCGACCGCCCCGACCGGCTCGCCACCACCCGGCTCTCTCCGTACCTGCGCTGGGGGTGCCTGCATCCGCGTACCCTGCTCGCGGACCTGGCAGGCGAGGAGGGACCCGGACCGGACACATTGCGCAGTGAGCTCGCTTGGCGGGAGTTTCACGCCGACGTGCTCTGGCAGTGCCCTGACGCGGCAAGGGGCAACTACGACCGCAGATTCGACGCGATGGTCACTGAGTCCGGTGCGGCCGCGCGGATGGCGTTCGATCAGTGGTGTGAGGGACGCACCGGCTACCCGATCGTCGATGCCGGAATGCGGCAGCTGCTCGCGGAGGGCTGGATGCACAACCGAATCCGCATGGTGGTGGCCAGCTTCCTGGTCAAGGACCTGCACCTGCCCTGGCGCTGGGGTGCGCGCCATTTCATGCGCCACCTCGTGGACGGTGACCTCGCGTCCAACCAGCTGAACTGGCAGTGGGTGGCGGGATCGGGCACCGATGCCGCGCCATACTTTCGGATCTTCAATCCGGTCACCCAAGGCGAGAAGTTCGATCCGGCAGGCGACTACGTGCGGGCCTACATCCCGGAATTGCGCGCGATAGCGGGTAAAGCCGTGCACCAGCCATGGAAGCGACCGCCCGAACAGTGGCGCGACTACCCGGCGCCCGTGGTCGAACACGGACACGAGCGCCGGGTGGCGCTGGAGCGCTACGGCCGGATCACCGGCCGGTAGAACGAAAACTCAGCCGCGCAGCGCATCGGAGAGTTTGACGCGACTGCCGGTTCGCAGAACCGCGTTGCGGTAGACCTTGCCACTGAGCCAGGTGAACAACGCGACCGTGGCGGCGGTCAACAGGATCGACACCGCGATCTCCCAACCGGCCACGGATCCCGCGGCGATGCGGCCGGGCATCAGTACCGGCGACAGCAACGGGATCATCGAAAGGACCTCGGTTCCCGTCCCCTCCGGATCCTGGATCATCAGGTTGAGGCCCACGATGAAGCCGATGATCAGCACCATGGACACGGGCGTCACCACCGACTGCACGTCCTCCTGCCGGGAGACCAGCGAGCCGGCCCCGGCGAAAATCGTGGCGTAGAGGAAGAACCCGAGCAGATACCAGAGCAGGCCCCAGAGAATCGCGCTCATGGCCACCCCGGACAGCGTCAGTACGCCCGTCGCGCTCGCCATCACGAGTCCGGCGCCTGCCAGGATGAGCAACTGACTGAGCCCGACCAGACCGAGCCCGATCACCTTGCCGAGCAGTAGGTGCCAGGGGCGCACGGTGGAGAGCAGGATCTCCACGACGCGGCTGGCCTTCTCCTCGACAACACCCTGCGCGACGAGGCTGCCGTAGGTGATGATGCTCATGTAGAGCAGGAAAACCATGATCAGCCCGATTGCCATCCGCTGACCGCGTTCGGGGTCCTCGGGTTCGATCGTGGTGACGGAGACCTGGGCCGCGCCCACCTCGCTCAGCACCTGGGACGGATTGACGCCCGCCTCCGCGAGTTTCGCGCTCAGCACCTCGTTCTGCGAGATCGAGTTGAGCAGGATCTGCAGCTCTTGGTCCAGTTCGGACTTGACCAGCACCTGCAGATCGGCGCCACTGCCGGATATCACCGCGTCCAAGTCGCCGTTCTCGACCTGCTCGCGTGCTGCCTCCACACTGGACACTTGGGTTGTCTCGATGTCTTGGCCAAGCTCCTCGGCCTGCGCGCGCAGTGGTGCTTCGATACCGGCGGCCTGCCCGGCCAGCCCGACCTCCTTCTTGTCCATATCGCTGAACAGTGAGGCCTGTAGTAGCAAATATCCGGCGAGGACCAGCAGGATCACGGCCGTACCGATCACGAAGGATCTGGTGCGCAGTCTCGTGTTCAGCTCGCGCTGGGCAACCAGGCGGACCGCGGTCATGGGCCGGACGGCTCGGCTGTTTCCGGGCGGCTGAGTCGTCGTGGGAGTGCTCATGCTCGGGCCGCTCCTTCCGTGGAGTCGGTGTCGTCGGAGACGGCGCTGCGGAACAGTTCGGTCAGCGAGGGCCGGCGCCTGCTGAACTCGGTGACCGGGCCGGTGGCGAGTGCGGCGTTGAGCACCGCCTGGTCGTCGGCCTCCGGTGACAGCTCTAGCAGGGTGCCGGAGCCGTTCTCCGACAACACGCGAACGCCGGGCAGCTGGGCCGCCCAGCCCTCGGGCGCCTGGGGAGCTCGCACGGTGAGCTGGGTCGCGGCGGTCGTGGTGAGTTCATCGACGGTTCCCGCCGCGACGAGACTGCCCGCGCGGATGATCCCGACCCGGTCGCAGAGCCGTTCGACCAGATCGAGCTGGTGGCTGGAGAACACCACCGGGACGCCACCCGCCGCCTTTTCCCGGAGCACCTGACTCATCACGTCCACCGCGAGCGGGTCCAGACCGGAGAAGGGTTCGTCGAGCACCAGGACGGCGGGGTGGTGCACGAGGGCGGCCGCGAGCTGTACCCGCTGCTGGTTACCGAGACTGAGCTTCTGGACCTCGTCCCCGCGTCGTTCCCGCAGCCCGAGCCGGACGATCCATTCCTCCGCGCTCTTGTGCGCCTCGTTGGCGCTGAGGCCGTGCAGTTGTGCCAGATAGACGAGCTGGTCGAGCACCTTCATCTTCGGGTAGAGCCCGCGCTCCTCGGGCATGTATCCGATGCGCGTCCGGATCTCGTGATCGACGGGCCTGCCGTCGTACCGGACCTCCCCGGAGTCGGCGGCGAGCACACCGAGCGCGATGCGCATCGTCGTGGTCTTTCCGGCGCCGTTGCTGCCGACGAAACCGAACAGTTCACCTGGCCGGACGTCGAAGCTGACCGAGTCGAGGGCGACGATGTCGCCGTACCGCTTGGAGATCTGATCGATCTCCAGCGTGTTGTCTGGCACGGGAATTCTCTCCTTGCACAATCGCGAGGTCTATGAGGTCGTGAGCCCGGCATCGCGTCCTGCAGGTACACAGAATCGTGCCCAACTTGATATGGAGTATGTCTCCGGTCCCCAGCGAGTTCGGTTTCGAACCCTCCTTACAGCCGTACGTTGGCAAAAACGCGATAAAAGGTCAACTTTCGCCCGACGTGTCGTGGCGATCCCGATCCGTCACGAAGGTGGCCGGCTTGGGTCGTCCTCGAGGCCGATCAACGATCGCCGTACGAGGTCCGCCACCGCGGGTTCGGCCGCGGCGCGTTCGTCCGCCACGAGACCGAGCCGGGTCCTGCGGTCGAGGACATCCCCCGAGTCGAGCGCGCCCTCGTGCCGGACCGCCCACACCACCTCGGCCGCGGTGACCGCACAGCCGGGAAACAGCGGTTCTGCGAGGTCCGGGTCCAGTTCGCCAGGGGCGGCGACCCGGAGTGCCTCGATCCCGTACTTCTCCACCAGCCGTGCCGGTGCCTGCACCGAGGGCAGCCGGTCCCTCCTGGTGGCGCCCAGCAGTGGTAGCCAGCGGGTGCGGACCGGGCCCGCAGGCAGTCCGGCCGCCGAGACCGCCGCGTCGACGGCGTCCTCGGCCATTCCGCGGTAGGTGGTGAGGTCGCCACCCACCACGGTGAGTACGCCCTCCGGCGAGGTGAGCACGGCATGCTTCCTGGACAGGTCCACCGTTCGTCCGTGGGTGTGGATCAGCGGTCGCAGGCCCGCGTAGCGGCCCAGCACGTCTGCCTCGGTGAGATCCCGTTCCAGGACGGTGGACGCGGTGGCGAGTAGAAAGTCCACATCAGACTGTGGAACCACGGCGGCGTCCGGTGAATCGACCGGCACCGGCTCGTCGGTGAGCCCGAGGTACAACCTGCCGCCGGGCTGGGGCAGCAGCAGCACGAACCGGTCGCGCTCGCCGGGGACCGGCACCAGCACAGCGGTACCACCGAGCCCGGTAGCGCCGGTGTCGAGCACCAGGTGGGATCCGCGGGAAGTGGACAACCGCACCGAGGGGACCAGCGTTCCTGCCCACACACCCGTCGCGTTCACCACCTGCCGTGCGTGCAGTTCGAGTGACTCGCCGGTCAGTTCATCGGTGGCGTGCACGTTGTCTCGGTCCACGTCGTTCGCCCGAACCCGCGGGAGGATCCTGGCTCCGAACGCCGCGGCGGTTCTGGCGAGGGAGACCACCAGCCTGGCGTCGTCGGTGAGAGCGCCTTCGTAGGACAGCAGCCCGCCGCGCAGGCCGCCGCGGTGCAGGCCGGGTGCGAGTGCGAGCGCCTCGACCGGTGGAATCGTTCTCGGCCGGGGCAGCACGTCTGCCGGTGTGCCTGCCGCGCGGCGCAGCGCGTCTCCCGCGAGCAGACCCGCTGTGACGCGTGCGCGCTCCGCCCGGGATGTCCCGGGCAGCAACGGAAGCAGTTGTCCCAGCGGATGGGTCAGGTGCGGGGCTGTTCTGGCCATCAGGATGTGTCGTTCGACGGCGGTCTCGTGGGCGAGCGCGGCATTGCCCCTGGCGAGATGACGCAGGCCACCGTGGACCAGTTTGCTGGACCAGCGGGAGGTGCCGAATGCCAGATCGTCGGCCTCGATCAGGGCGACCGAAAGCCCCCGCGAAGTCGCGTCCAGCGCGATCCCTGCGCCGGTCACCCCGCCGCCCACCACCAGTACGTCGACCGTCTCGCCGCAGGCCAGCCGATCGAGCTCACGCCGTCTGCGGCGGGCGTTGAGCGAGCCGTGGATCATGTTCCGGGCTCCGGGCGCAGGGTGGCGTCCAGGAGATGCCGGAGTTCCGCCAGCAGCGCCCCCTTGTCGACGTCGGTGGTCGCAGGCCGGAGCGAGAGGACGAACGACTGGACCACGAGCAGTACCGCGCGCACCTGTACGGCACTGTCCGCACCCCGGATGGAGCCGTCCTGGTGTCCCGCCGTGACCTGGGCGGTCAGCACCTGCTCGGCTAGGCGCTGGGTGGCGCCAAGACGCTGCACGACGTACGGCATGACGAGTTCGGCGTCGAGGTCGAGCACCGTTCGCATCAACGGGTCGGTGACCAGTGCGCGCACGGCGGCGACCGCACTGTCCACCAGCCGCTGCCGCGCGGTGTCCGCGGTGGCCGCTCCGGCGGTGGTACCGCGCAGGAGGGTGCCGAACTCCCTGGTCATCAACGCGGCGAGGACGCTGCGGACGTCCGGGAACCGGCGGTACAACGTCATGCGGCTGACACGGGCGGTACGGGCGATCTCGGCAAGGGTGGTGCGGCGCACGCCCTTGTCGAGCACGCATGAGCGGGCCGCGTCGAGCAGAACGTCGTCGGAGACGCGAGAGGCGGCGGGCCGGGAACGCGTATCGGACAGTGCGCTACCCGGGCCACGTTCACTGTGACGTTTAGTCTCCATTTGTCACACTTTAATGGTGATCCACATCGTCGACCACTGTCTTCACCGTTCGTGGACGCCTGGGTTGTCCTGGTCGAGCGTATCGGCCCGCACGCGATTCGGCGCGTTCTGTCGTCGCGGCGAGCGGCTGCCTCTGACCGCTCGAGCAGAACCCTGGTCAGGGATTGATCAGGTAGACGATCCCGCCTGGTCCGCCCGCCACGTCACCGTCCGCATCGAGGCGTTGCGTTCGCTGCCAGATCGTCTCGAACTGCGCGCGGTCGTACACGTTACGCACGCCCGCGTTGCTGTTCGAGGCTGGATCGTTCGCGATCACGTCACCGTCTTCGGTGAACCCGACGACGACCATGATGTGTCCCGCGGTGCCGTATCCCGCCCCGTCCAGTTCACTCTCCAGAAAGGACTGCGAGGTGATCACCGGGATGCCCCTGGCGATGTAGCCTTCCAGTTCGGCCAGTGAGTGCAGGCGGGTGATGTGCCCGCGTAGCCCGTAGTGTGCCGCATAGGCGGTGTTGAACGGCCAGTTTCCGGTGCCCTCATAGGAGTAGTCGTAGGTGTGCCGAGCCGCGTGCGCGACACTTCGATCGGTGTATCCGGCCGGGATCCAGGACAGCTCTCGCTGACTCGGCTTACGGCCCCAGTATTCGATCACCATCTGGGTGGCCGTCGGGCTGCACCAGTTCTGCCCGCCCCCGCCGTACTCCGGATACTGTCCTTTGTGGATGTTCTGCGCGTAGCGTGGTACGGGAAGCTCGATTCCGCGCGCCGCACCGGGGGTGGAGGTGGGTACCTCGAACCGATCGGGCACCGCGGAGGTCATCGCGCCGACGGCGCTCACCATCGGGGTCGCCCTGCTGCCCTGTTCGCGGTAGAGGGTCACTCGCAGACGGTAGGACCGCAGGGTCACACCTGTCTTGGTGGCCAGTGTGTCGACGAAGACACTGGCGTGCTCGTCGCGTTGGCCCGCGACGGTGGTGCGCTGGATGTCGCCGTCGCCGTGGGCCCATTGGCCGAGCACGTACCAGTTGGTCTCGTTCCCGTTCGCTGTCCTGGCGCTGGCTTCCACCTGCAACCACGTTTTACGTGGGGTACGGGCGTTCCAGGAGGCCACGAGCTCGGTCGCGTCGAAACCGGGTTCGTAGCTCGGCGAGGTCCAGGTGCCGAACTCATAGGTCCGGGTGGTGCCGAGTGCGGGTTCGCTGCGCTGGACCGTGCCCGAGGGGTGAGTGATTCTGAGCCCGCCGGCGCCGGGGGAGACGCCCTCGCGCGAGCCCGCCGCGAAATCCCTGCTGGAAGCCCACTCGTGATAGTCGATCGATTCTTCCCCGCTCGCCGCCGCACTCGCTCGGATGCCGGACGGCTGTGCTGTCGCGGGCACGGCCATCGCCGCCATGGCCAGGACCAGCATCATCGTGAGGGCACGTCCGCGCATGTCGCTCCACTCTTCGCACTTGCAAGATAGTGGAGGATTTTCACCCTAAATCCACTGGTTGTAAACCTCTGTCTGGACTAACCGAGCACGGCCTGTGTCTGGGTGACCTTCGCGATCAGGGTGTCGTGGTCGTCGTGAATCTCGGTCTCCACCACGATGATCCTGCGGCCCACGTGTAGTGGCCGGGAGGACGCGACGGCTTCTCCGGAGCGCACCGCACGCAGGAAGTTGGTCTTCGACTCGATCGTGGTGGTGCCCTGTGCGCCGTCCGGCAGGTTCAGGAACGCGCACACTGCCGCGTTGGCGTCGGCCAGCGACATGAGCACGCCGCCATGCAACACACCACCGAGCGTGCAGAGCGTCTCGTCCCACGCCACACTGCTGCGCACGAGTTCGGCGGCATGTTCGAGTACCCGTACGCCGAGGCGTTCGGTGAACGGCATGGTGCGGTGGAAGAGTGCGGTGCCTTCGGTGTCCATGCCCGCCAGCCTGCCGGGGCAGGCAGAGGTGCGTCCATTACCTCTGGGGTAATCGCGGTGGCGTCAGCGCAACGGGTGCACCAGTAGTAGTTCGGTATTGCGGTCTGCCGTGCCGCCCACCCGGCCTGGTTCCGCATGTACGTCGTTGTACGACAGTTCGCGGTACAACGAGGCCAGCGCGCCGGGTGAGGTGTCGTCGTAGCTCGCGGAGTAGGGAGCATCGGACTCGACCAGCGTGGTGAACAGCGACAGCGTGCCGTCGGCGTTGTCGGCGAACTCGAGCACGCGCGCGTGCTGGGGGAAGTCCACATGCGAGGCGGTGTTGATCTCCCAGAACCCTTGTGCGGGCGTGTTTCCCTGGTGCGCGACGACCCTGTTCAGGTGTGTGTGGCCGTTGACCCAGGCGAGCACGTTCGGGAACCGGTTGAGCATTCCGGCGAAGGTGTCCCCGTTCAGCCTCGGGTCGAGCGGACTGCGCGAGTCCGGCAGGACGTTGCCCATCGTGTCGCTCGTGTGATGGCTGAAGAGAACGAACAGCTCGTCGCTGACGTTCTGCGTGACCTTGCGGCCCCAGAAGTTGTAGTAGGTGGAACTGGCGCGACGCAGGGTTCGCTCGACCCAGAGGTACTGGGCCAGGCCGATCGAGCCGTCGGCGAACCCTGCCAGAGTTGTGGTGTCGAGACTGATTCCGGTGATGCCGGGGGCGATCTGGAACGTGTAGTACACCTCGCGGCCGTCGGCGTTGGCCTCGGTGAAGCCGTGACCGTTCGGGCCGGGGCCGGCATTGGCGGGGTCAAGGTGCGCCTGCACGAATTCGGCGGTACCGAACGGGGTGCGCCGCTCGTCGGGGGTGATCTCGCGGATCGTGCCGCCGCCGCTGAAGAGTTCGGCGATCGGAAGCGTTCCGCCCGGCTTCTTCATCGCGGCGGCCAGTGTCCTGGACGTGCGCTCGTCCTTGCCGATCACCTTGCGTCGGCCGGTGTAGAAGTACTCGATGCCGGGAAGGTTGGCGGGCAGTGTGCCGACCGGGGTGTTGTCGTGGTTGCCGAACGTGCAGTACCAGGGGATGTCCAGACCTGGCGAGGAGAACCGCGTGATCGCCGCGTCGAGCAGGCCGGGCAGGTGCGGGAAACCCTTCTCGGTGTACTCGTCCCGCAGGACGGTGCCGGGATTCCAGTAGTGCGCGGATCCGGAGTCCTGTACGCCCTCGTACCTGTTCGGATCGCCCGTGTTGGGGGTGATGCTGCCACCGTTCAGCAGGTCGAGGAACCAGGAGAGTTCGACCTGCTCGTGGTTGTCGGTGTTGTCCCCCGTGGTCATCATGAAGTCCAGTGGGCGACCGGTGAACGGCCCGCCTGCCAGTGCGTTGACCCGGTTCACCAGGGAGGCCGTCGACACCACCCCCAATGTCTCTTGTGGACGGTGGGCGGATCCGGTGAAGGAGTGCAGGTACTCGAACCGGACCGGGGACTGGGTGTCGGTGATGTGCAGGTCGGTGAACTGGACGAAGGAGGCGACTGCGGTGCGCCGGTCGTCCCGGCCGGCCTTGGCTGGTGTGAGATCCTGCCGCACGACGACCGGCCAGCCCGGTCCAGAGGTGAGGCGGGTGTAACCCGGCCCCGGGCTTACCGGCGTAGCCACCGACTCCAGCGTGGTGCCCGAGGGCGCGATCGTGCGCCGGGTGGTCTCCCGCAGCGCCCTGTCGATCGCGCTCGCTGCCGGGGTGCACAGAAGCAGTCCGGCGCCGGACAACCCGGCGGCGGTGACGAATCCTCTTCGAGTCAGCTCGGCCACGGCACTCCCCAGTCAGCTACGAACGGTGTCGGTGCGAACACAGTGCCGTCCGAGGCTAACCGAGCGGTGAACACCGGGGAAGCCAAACGCGAAATTTCGTCACGTTTTGCGGGGGTGGGGGTTCCCCAATGTGGCATTGGGGACGTTCAAGTTCCCGAAAGCCACATTGGGGAACCCCTTGAGGCGGCTGCGGCGGCCAGTCAGAGGCGGCTGATGTCGAGCTTGCCCTCGGAGTGGAAGGCGCGCAGACGCTTCTTGTCGAACTTGCCGACGCTGGTCTTCGGCACCTCCTCGACGAAGGTCCAGTTCTCCGGCAGCTGCCATTTGGCGACCTTGTCGGCCAGGAACTCCCGCAGGTCGGCGGCCGTGACGTTCTGGCCCTCGCGCACGACGACCGCGACCAGTGGGCGCTCGTCCCACTTCTCGTCCGGCACACCGATCACCGCGGCCTCCGCGACGGCGGGGTGCCCCATCACGGCGTTCTCCAGGTCCACCGACGAGATCCACTCGCCGCCGGACTTGATCACGTCCTTTGCGCGGTCGGTCAGGGTCAGGAAGCCGTCCGGGGTGATCTTGCCGACGTCACCGGTGCGCAGCCAGCCCTCGTGGAACTTCTCCGGGTCGACCGACTCGCCGCCGTAGTACGAACCAGCGATCCACGGGCCCTGTACCTCGAGTTCGCCGACGCTCTCGCCGTCCCACGGCATCTCCTCGCCGGAGTCGCCGATCAGCCTGGCGCGCACGGAGGCCGGGAACCGGCCCTGCGTATAGCGGTATGCCCACGCCTCCTGCCCGCTCACCGAAGCGGGTGGGCGGGCGACGCTGCCCAGCGGCGAGGTCTCGGTCATGCCCCAGGCATGCAGCACCGGGACGTCGTACTGCTCCTCGAAGGCGTGCATCATCGCGGGCGGCGCGGCGGATCCGCCGACCACGACCTCCCGGACATGCGAGATGTCCTGCGGGTTGGCGTCCAGGTGGGCCAGCAGTCCCTGCCAGATGGTCGGTACGGCGGCCGCCATGGTCGGCTTCTCCGCCGCCAGGATCTCCGCGATCGGGCCCGGCTGCAGGAACCGGTCCGGCATGACCAGTGAGGCGCCGACCATCAGCGCGGCGTAGGGCAGTCCCCAGGACATCGCGTGGAACATCGGCACGATCGCCAGCGATTTGTCCGCCTGCGAGAGGCGCATGCTGTCGCTCATGCATACCTGCATGGAGTGCAGCCAGATGGACCGGTGCGAGTAGGCGACACCCTTCGGGTCGCCGGTCGTTCCCGACGTGTAGCACATCGCCGCGGCCGAGCGCTCGTCCACGACCGGCCAGTCGAAGGTGTCCGGTGCGGCCGCGAGCAGCTCCTCGTACGAGTGCACCTGGATCGAGTCCGGGGCCTGCAGGGTCGAGGGGTCGCCGTTGGCCACGATCACGTGCTTGACGGTTTTCATCTCCGGCAGCTGCTTGGCCAGCAACGGCACGAGCGTGCCGTCCACGATGATCGCGTGGTCCTCCGCGTGATTGGCGACGAAGACCAGTTGCTCGGGGAACAGGCGGATGTTCAGGGTGTGCAGTACGGCACCCATCGCCGGAATCGCGAGATAGGCCTCGAGGTGTTCGGCGTTGTTCCACATGAACGTGCCGACCCGCTGGTCCCCGTCCACGCCCAGGCCGCGAAGCGCGTTCGCCAGCTTGGCCGAACGCTCGCCGATCTCCCCGAACGTCCTACGGCGGGATTCCGAGCCCGTCCAGGTGAGGACCTCGCTCTCGGAGTGGACGGTAGTGCCGTGGCGGAGCAGATCCGCCAGTGACAGCTGTGCGTCCTGCATGGTGCTCAACATCGTGACTCCCGCATCGTTGCTCGCTCGACAGTGTCTTGCTCAAGACTCCTCAGTGAACCAAGTCACGGGCGACTCTAATGCGACTCGGGCATACGAGGCATGTGCACGATGCACAAGCGTTGCGTCGGCCCACTGGGCCGAGTGATAGACCGATCCGCAGGTTGCAGCAGGTAGTGGTGCTGTGGCGGGTTGTGCTCTACCGGGTCATTTATGCGTGTCGGTGTCACGCGCGAACCGCAGGTGGCGTTTACTGGGGCCGTGGCAGGGCGGTCCTACCAGCGCTTGCAGTTGCAAGCATTGGTGGCTGCTTGTCGCCACTGAGGGCCTCCGCCCGGATTTCACCGTTCTGGTGCCGGGCGTGAGGTGGACACCTGAGAAGGAAGGACTAGTGCGTTGGCTCTGCCTACGTTGACTCCGGAGCAGCGTGCGGACGCCCTGGCCAAGGCGGCCGAGGCTCGCAAGGCGCGCTCCGAGCTGCTTGCGTCGATCAAGTCCGGCAAGGAGAGCATCGACAAGGTGCTCAAGCGGGCCAAGGAAGACAAGACGATCGGCAAGACCAAGGTCACCCAGCTACTCAAGGCCGTACCGGGTCTTGGCGCGGTCAAGGTGGCGGCCCTGCTCGAGCAGGCCGGCATCGACCCCGACCGGCGTGCTGCCGGCCTCGGTGAGCGCCAGCGCGAAGCTCTGCTCGACGCGCTGAAGTAGCCCGACCAGGAGCGTTTCGAACTCGCGCGCGGCCGGGGTGTCCAGCACCCCGGCCCGCGCGAGAAACAAGCCTGCGCTCCTGCGGCACCATGACCGACCTCACTGGCCGTCCGGTCCGGCATTTCACCCGTAGGGGTGCATGCTGAACTGGACGGGTGCGGAAATCCCGCGCGTGAAGGAGCTGAGGTCGGTGAGCGTGACGCAGGAGGGTGTCGAGCAGCAGGCGGCGACCGCACGAGAGCTGCTCGACGACTACACGGCTGGCGACTTCTTCCTCGCTACCACCCGGCACACACTGCTGGGCGCGGGGGAGACGACCGAGTTCACCGACACCGACGCTGTTCGGCTGAGCGAGAACACCGCGACCGCGCTGGCTGGCTCCGCGGCTGGTTTCGCCGCGGGAGCGCTGCCCTTCGACACCACGGCGACCGCGGGCGCTCCAGGTCGAATCGTGCTGCCCGAGCGCGTCCGTTCCGCGGGGCCCGCGCATCCCGGCGTCATCGGCCTGCCTCGCCGCGCCGTCGGCATTCCCATCGGCGCGCACTCCGTTCCCGAACCCGCCCGGCACGTCGAAGCCGTTTCCAGGGCCATCACGATGTTGCGCCATCGCGAGCTGCGCAAGGTCGTGCTCGCCCGTGCGCTGGACATCGAGTTCGCCGATCCCGTCGATCCCGCGACGATCCTGCGCAACCTGGTGCTCGACAACCCCAATGGCTATACCTACGCCGCAGGTCTGCCCGATGGGCGCAACCTTGTCGGTGCCACCCCGGAGCTGCTGATCTCCCGCACCGGCCGCTCGGTGCTCGCGCACCCACATGCGGGATCGGCCCCGCGATCGGACGACCCGGAGACGGACGCGGCCAACGCGAAGGCCCTGCTGGCCTCGGCGAAGGACCACGCCGAGCACGCGGTGCTCGTCGAGGCCGTGGTGCAGACGCTGGGGCCGTTCTGCCGGGAACTACACGTGCCCGCGAAGCCCTCGCTCGTGGCGACGCCGGCCGTATGGCATCTGCGCACCACGATCAGCGGCGAACTCGTCGATCCCGATGTGACAGCGTTGCGTCTGGCCGCGGCCCTGCACCCGACACCGGCGATCTGCGGCACACCGACGGGTTTCGCAAGGGAACTCGTCGGCAAGCTCGAGCCGTTCGACCGGGGGTACTACGCCGGGGCCGTCGGCTGGGTGGACGCCAGGGGCGACGGTGAGTGGGCGGTCGCGATCCGCTGCGCCGAGGTCGCCGGGCACGGGCTGCGGATGTACGCCGGTGGCGGGATCGTCGCCGACTCCGAGCCGCATGCGGAACTCGCGGAAACCTCGGCGAAGTTCCAGACCCTGCTGCACGCGATGGGGCTGGAACTGGACTTCTAGGGTGTGTCCGACGGATCCGCTTTCCGGATCCATCAGACACGCCCTAGGCCGGTGACCAGTGGTGCTCGGTCACGGCGATCTCCTGCTCGGTGAGCAGGGCGACGGCCGCGCGGTACCCGGGGCCCGGTGTGAGGTCGGCCAGCCTGGTGCTCTCCGGGGTGAGCGAGTCGTCGGTCGAGCTGAGCAGGCCCGCGAGTTCACTCGGCGGAGTGAGAGTGATGCTGCGCAGCGGGAGCCGCAGACCCTTGCCGGTGGCCTTCAGTACCGCCTCCTTGCGGGCCCAGTAGGTGAAGAAGGCGTCCGCGCGCTCGTCCTCAGGTAGTGCGTGCACGGTGCGCCGCTCCGTCTCGCTGAGCGCGTAGTCGATCAGGGAGTCCTCGGCGCGCCGGTTCGCGGCCTCGACGTCGAGACCGACCGGGGTGTCCTCGGTCAGCGCGATGCCGACTCGTTCCCCGGAATGGGAGATCGAGAACCGCACCGGGGCGTCCGGCAGGCGCGGCGGGCCGTGGTGTTTGCCACAGTCCGCGCAGGTGGCGTCGAACGTCACGGTTTCGGGGGCGATGCCGAGCCGAGCCGCGACGAGCGTTTTGGCCAGTACCCGGCCGGTCAGGAAACGTCGCTGGTCCAGCTCCTGCCGGTAGCCGTCGTATCGCTCGGCCTCCAAAGGGCTGAGCAGTGGGAGGAACTCGTCGGTACGGGCGACCGGGGTGGCCCACCAGACGGCGCAGTCGATCACCAGACGAACGTACGGGCAGACCGGGGACTGCCGCCAGTGCTCGGCATACGTTACGGTCAGTACTAAGCGACCGCTTAGTTGCGCGACCGCCGGGTAGTCGAAGGAGCCGTGCCCCATGGATTTCAGTCTCAGTGTCGAAGAGCGCGAGGTACGCGACTGGGTGCGTACGTTCGTCCAGCGTGAACTCGTTCCCCGCGAGCAGGAGGTGCTGCGCAGGGAGCGGGCAGGCGAGCCGGGGCTGACCAGGGACGAGCTGACCGAGTTGCAGCTCAAGGCCAAGGAGTCGGGCTTCTGGGGAGTGCAGACCCCCGAGTCCTACGGCGGTATGGGCCTGTCCGCGGTCATGACCGCGCTGCTGGAGGCGGAGCTGGGTCGCACGTTCGTGCAGTTCCAGTTCGGCGGCTCCGCTGACAACATTCTGTTTCACGGCAACGAAGAGCAGCGCGAGCGCTACCTGCTGCCCACCATCTCCGGCGAGCGGAAGTCCTGTTTCGCCATCACCGAGCCGGGTGCGGGCTCCGACGCCAAGAACATTCGTACGTCCGCCAAGAAGGACGGCACGGACTGGATCATCAACGGTGAGAAGACCTTCATCACCGGCGGTAATGAGGCGGACTTCGCGATGGTGTTCGCCATCACGGATCCGGAAAAGGGCGCCGACGGCGGCGTTACCTGCTTCCTCGTGGACCGGGAGATGGGCTGGCGCTCGGAGTACATCGACACGATGGGCGAGTGGGGCCCGGCGGCCCTGGTCTTCGAGGACGTCCGGGTGCCGGAGAGTCAGATCCTCGGTGAGCTGGGTCAGGGCTTCGCGCTGGCGATGCAGTGGATCGGCCGTGGCCGATACCTGCTGCCCGCCAGGGCGATCGGTTCCTGTGAGCGGCTGCTGACGATGGCGATCGAGCACGCGAACACCAGGGAGACGTTCGGCGCGCCGATCGCCGAACGGCAGGCTATCCAATGGATGATCGCGGACTCCGGTGTCGAACTCGAGGCACTGCGCTGGCTCGTCCTGCACGCGGCCTGGCAGGTCGACTCCGGCCTGGATTCCCGGCACGCACAGTCGATGGCGAAGCTGTACGGCGGCGTGAAGGCCAACGAGATCGTCGACCGGGTGATGCAGATTCACGGTGGCATGGGCTACACACGCGAACTGCCGATCGAGCGGTGGTACCGGGAACTGCGCCTGCTGCGCATCTACGAGGGCACCGACGAGATCCAGCGCCGCACAATCGCGCGAAACCTGTTGAAGGGGCACGCCAAGGTCAGTGGCGCGCTGGGCTGAGCGGAGCGGAAGCCGTCATGGCCCACCTCGGGAGCGTCAGCAGCTCCCGAGGTGGGCGATGGTCAGGTTCTCAGTCGTCCTTGCGTGCGCGTAGTGCCAGGGGAACGCCTGCCAGATCTTCTTCGTTGCAGAGCAGTTTCAGGTCGTAGTACGGCGAACCTTCCCGCTCGTCGTAGTCCAGGTGGATGGCGATAACGTCCACGGGTTCACCCAGCCAACGCTGTGCGTCCCGAAGCCACCCGGCGCAACGTTCCAGGGCCGCAGGTAGATCATCATCGCGGAACTCGACCGGGCGATAAGGCACATCCTGTACCTGGTCCCGAGGGTCGGTCGGCACCGGAAGTCCAGGTGCGAGGCCCGATTCGGTGAGTTCCAGTTGGATCGTTTCCTCAGTCACCCTTCGAGCGTCCCCCAGCATCGCTGCCGGGGCAAGCGTTAGCGGGGCCCAACACGCTGCCGACCTCACCTCCACCCCTGTTCAGGGGGATTTTCCGGCCGGCTCCGCTGACCCGGACGCGCCGAGTGCACCCAATGCGAGCGTGGCGTAGTGCCGGGACAGCTGCTCCAGAGACAACGGGCCGCTGGGCGAATACCACCTGGCCACGCCGTTGCACATCTCCAGCAACGCCAGCCTGCTGACCGTGGGTTCGTCCGTGTGGAAGATCCCGCTGCGGACACCGTCGTCGATGGCCTCGGCCCAGAGCGTCTCGTAACTGTCGCGCAATCGGATGACGGCCTGCTGGGATTCGGGTGAGAGGGATCGCACCTCGTTGTCCACCACGCGCGTCTCGTCGGGCTGTGTCGCATGCGTGGTCACGTGCAGGGCGACGAGCACGCGTAGCCGCTCCCTCGGATCGGTGATACCGGCCACGGCGGCGCGGGCCGAGCCGAGCAGCGACACCAGCGACTCCCGCATGAGCTCGGCCAGCAACGCCTCCTTTGTGCCCATGTAGTGGTAGAGGCTGGCGGAGGACAGGTTCGCCTCCTGCGCCAGATCTCGGATCCCGGTGCCGTGAAACCCTCGTGTCGCGAAGAGTTTCAGCGCGGCCCGGCGCACGCGTTCCCGGCTCGGTACCGGGTCCTTCACCGCCACGTGCCGTCCGTCCTGTCGTAGGAGCCCACCCGCAGATCCGGTCCCGCCCGGCGCAGTTCGCCCTTGGCGACCCGCTCCGACGGTGTCATCGGCAACTCCTCGACGTAGGCCCAGTAGCGCGGAACCTTGAAGTAGGCCAGTTTCTCCGCACAGAACTCGGCGAGCTCGGTGGGTGGCAGCGTGGACACGTCGTGCTCGCCGTCGAGCACCACGTACGCCTTGATCTCCTCGCCGCGAATCTCGTCCGGGACCGCGATCACCGCGGCCAGGCGTACCTCGGGGTGCAACATGAGGGCGCGTTCCACCTCGTCGGCCGACACGTTCTCGCCGCTGCGCCGGATCATGTCCTTCGTGCGGCCGACGTAGTACACCCGGCCTTCGGTGTCCATCGTGGCCAGATCGCCGGTATGGAACCAGCCGCCCCGGAACGCCCGCTCGGTCGCTTCCTGGTCCTCGTGGTAGCCGTGCATCAGCCCCACGCCCCGAATCAGCAACTCGCCGGTCTCGCCACGCGGGAGCGCGCGGCCGTGTTCGTCGGCGATCAGCACCTCCCGCCCGGGAACCGGCCTGCCCAGGCAGCCGGTGCCGACCGCGTCGCGGTGATCCGCCGCGGAAACCCGGATGTCGCCGCCGGTCTCGGTCATGCCGAAGGCCTCGTGCCACGGAGCTGCCCAGCGTCGCTCCAGCTCGGCGTGCAGGTCGCGGGGAATCGCTGAGGCGCTGATCGCCCTTACCCGGTGCCGACGGTCCTCCTCGGACTCCGGAACACGCAGTAGCAATGTGGGCATCAGGCCGAGGCAGTAGAACCAGGTGACGCCGTGCTCGCGCACCTTGGCCCAGAACGTCGAGGGATGGAACCGGTCCAGCACCACCAGTGTCGCGCCGGAGGCGAGCCCCACCGCGACGTTCCACTGTGGATCGATGTAGTGAAACGGCTGGGCCGTGAGCAGTACGTCATCGTCTTGGATCGAGGGAAACTCCGTGACCAGCCCCCTGGCGAGGGTCGTCCAGTAACTGTGCGGCAGCACGCATCCCTTTGGTGCGCCCGTGGTGCCGGAGGTGTACTGGATATTGGCCGTTGACTCCCCGACCGGATGGAACTCCGGGGCCGCTGTCCGCGACGTCAGCTCGGCCACGTCGAGCACCCGCAGTACAGCCGTGCCTTCGGCGATGGTGGTGAGCAGCTCGTGGAACTCCGGTGTGGTGACGGCGAACCGGGCACCGGAGTGTGCCAGCACGTGTCTTCCGTCCAGTTCCCGGTAGTTGATGTTCACCGGGACGAGCGCGGCGCCGAGTTTCGCCAGCGCCAGCCAGAGCAGTGGGAACTCAGGCTGGTTGCGCAGCATCACGGCCACCCGATCGCCTGGCCGCACCCCGGTCTCGGCGAGCGCGGCGGCGAGTTCGGCGCTCCGGTCGCCCACCTCGGCGAAAGTGAAGCGCTCGCCGGTGGCATCGAAGACCCAGGCGTCCTTGTCCGGCCAGATTTCGACAGCCCTGTCCAGCAGGGTGGCGAGGTCGTGCACGTCGTCGAGGCCTGCTGGGCTCATCGGTCGGCTCCGGAACGGGACCGGAACCTGGCGGAGGACTCGGCGACCTCTGCCGAGTGCTCGGTGACCAGAGCATGGCTGATCTCGAGTTCCAGCGCGGTTTCCAGCGAGCTGTCGATGCCCTGGTCCAACGCGCGTTTGGCGAGCGCCACCGAAGAAACGGGGTGCTCGGCCACCTTGCGTGCCCAGGTGAGTGCCTGCTCGAGTAGCTCGTCGCCGGGCAGTACCTCGTTCACCAGCCCCAGTTTCGCGGCGGTCTCGGCGTCGATCCGCTCGCCGAGCAGCAGCAGTTGCTTCGCCTTGAGCGGGCCGACCAGCAGCGGCAGCAGGCGAGACGCGGCGCCGGTGACGCTCAGCCCGAGGCCCGCCTCGGGGAAGGCGAACACCGCGTCCTCGGCGGCGAGCACGAGGTCGCAGCCGAGGGCGAACTCGGCTCCTGCGCCGATCGCGTAGCCGTGCACGGCGGCGATCACCGGCTGGCGCAGCCCGCGCAGGCAGCGGGTGACGTCCTGCAGCCGTTCCAGCCGTGCCCGTGAGTCTCCTTGCGCGGGCGGCTCCTTGAGATCGTGGCCTGCACAGAACGCGCGGCCCCTCCCGGTCAGTACGACCGCGCGGACCTCTGGGTCCGCGCCGGCCGTACGCAGGACGGCCAGCAGGTCATCGACTAGTTCTGGCACGACCGCGTTGAGTCGCTGCGGGCGGTTCAGCCGGACGACGGCGACGCCGCCGTCCACGGCGAGTTCGACGGTGCTCGGTACAGAGGTCATGGCAGGAGCCTAGCCATCCGATCGATCGATCGATAGAGTTGGCGCCCATGCGAGTTGATGCGGTCTACGAGAACGCGCGGTTCCTCACCCCGTGGCAGCCGGTGCGCGCACTGGCCGTGCTGCACGGCCGAATCGTCGCGCTCGGCGACGAGGCGGCGGAACTCACCGCACGCAGGCGTATCGACCTCGACGGCGCGACCGTGGTGCCCGGCTTCCACGACGCGCACAACCACATGGCGTGGTTCGGGATGACCCTCGACGAGGTTCCGCTCGGGCCCGCCCACTGCGCGAGCGTCGAAGACGTCTACGCCGCCGTCGCCCGCAGGGCCGCGAGCGAGCCAAAGGGCGGCTGGATCGTCGGCAGCGGATACGACCAGAACAAGCTCGTGGGTGGACACCCGACCCGGCAGGGCCTCGACCGAGCCGCCCCGGAGCACCACGTACGCCTGAAGCACACGTCGGGACACATGTCCGTGGTGAACTCCCGCGTGCTCGACCAGCTCGACCTGGCGAACGTGCCGGTCGGTGGCGATCTGGTCCGCGACGCCGATGGCGTACCGACCGGCCTGTTGCGGGAACAGGCCCAGCTCCTGCTTCGCCCGCTGATCTACCCGACGCCGATAGCCACCGTCGCTCGCGCGATCGACAGAGCGGGCAGGCAGTTCCTCGCCGAGGGCATCACCAGCGTGCAGGAGGCGGGAGTCGGCGGCGGCCTCGTCGGAGAGACGCCCTGCGAGGTGGCGGCCTACCAGCGTGCCCGCGACGAGGGCACGCTGCACGTGCGCTCCACGCTGATGGTCGCCTCGAGTGTGCTCCACGAACTCGAGCACGACCCGGCCGACGACGTGGCGTTCTCCCTGGACCTGGGACTGCGCAGCGGTTTCGGCGACGAATGGCTGCGGATCGGGCCGATGAAGATCTTCGCCGACGGCTCGCTGATCGGCCGCACCTCTGCGATGCACGACGACTTCGCAGGCGAGCCGGGCAACCGGGGCTACTTCCAGCTTCCGGAGGAGGAGTTGGCCGAGACCATCCTGCGGGCACACGCGGCGGGCTGGCAGATCGCCACGCATGCGATCGGGGACAGGGCGGTCACCGCGGTGCTGGACGCCTACACCGCGGCGCTGACCGCGCACCCGCGCGCCGGACATCGCCACCGCATCGAGCACTGTGGTGTGCTCCCGCCCGCCGAGCTGCACCGGCTCGCCCAGCTGGAACTGATCCCCGTGCCGCAGGGCCGGTTCGTCAACGAGATCGGCGACGGTATGCGTGAAGCGCTCGGCCCCGAACGGGAAGCATGGTGCTACCGGGGCCGCAGCTTCCTGGACGCCGGCTGCATGCTCCCGGCCAGCTCCGACCGCCCGGTGGTCAACGGAGCTCCCCTGCTCGGCCTCGCAGACCTGGTGCGCAGGCAAACGGCCGGTGGGCACCTGCTCGGGGCGGACGAGTGCCTCACCGCGGCCGAGGCGCTGCGCGCCTACACCGAAGGGTCCGCCTACGCGGCGTTTCGCGAACGGGACCTCGGCACCCTCGAGCCCGGCAAACTGGCCGACTTCGTGGCGTTGTCCGCCGATCCGACCGACGAGGCCAACCTCGACTCGGTCCGTGTGCTGGGCACCGTCGTCGGCGGTGAACTTGTGTACCAGAGCTGAGAAAAGGAGAGCACATGCCCGTACGCGATGCCGTGGAAGGCGACGTCGAGGAGATCTGCGCGCTGATCGAGGAGCACGCCCGCTACGAGGGAAACGACGAGCTCGTCCTCGACCGCGAGGACATGCGGCGGCACCTCTTCGGCACGGACCCCAAGGCGTGGGTGCTGATCGCCGAGCCGCCGGGGCAGCAGGGCACGGTGGCCGGTTTCGCCTTCTGCACCTGGAGCTTCTCCACCTGGGAGGCGCGCCCGGGGATCTGGCTCGACGACGTGTTCATCCGGCCCGAGCACCGCAGGTACGGACTCGGCGGGGAACTACTGGCGGAGCTGCGTGATCGCACCGCCGGCAGGGTCGAGTGGGATATGCAGGAGGGCAACGACAGGGCGGCCGCGTTCTACAAGCAGCTCGGTGCGCAGGAGGTGCACGGGTGGACCCGCTACCGGTGGCGGCCCGCGCGGGAGTGAGGGCGCCGTATCGTATGCGGTATGCCTGATGGAACGAATCGGCGGTCCTCGTCCATCGAGGACTACCTCAGGGTGATCTACGGTCTGGCGGAGCGGGGCGAGCCGGTGACGAACACCTCGCTGGCGAGCCGCCTCGAGGTGAGCCCTTCGTCGGCGTCGGGCATGGTGACCAAGCTCTCCCAGCAGGGGCTGGTCGCCCACGTTCCGTACCGCGGTATCGAGCTGACCGGGGAAGGACGCCTGCTCGCGCGCGCCGTACTGCGCAGGCACCGGCTGATCGAGTCCTACCTGGTTTCCGAACTCGGCTACACCTGGGACGAGGTGCACGTCGAGGCCGACCAGCTCGAACACGCGGTATCCGACCGGCTGATCGAGCGCATCGCGGCGAAACTGGGCAACCCGGTGCGCGATCCGCACGGCGATCCGATTCCAGCGATGGACGGCAGTGTCGAGGAGTTGCCCACGCACCTGCTGGACGAGCTGGAGCCGGGCACCGTTGGCGAGATCGTGCGCGTCTGGGACACCGATCCGGAGCTGCTGCGGTATCTGTCCGAGCGTGCTATCGGCCTCGGTGAGCGGATCGAGGTGGTCGAGCGCCAGCCGTTCGGCGGGCCGATAGTGGTCCGGGTGGGGTCACCGGCGCAGGCGGCGACGCACGCGCTCGGTAAGGAGATCGCCCAGGCACTGTCCGTGGCGGTGCGGTAGAAGCCCTACGCCTGCTTCTCGGCGACGCCGCACCAGGCGAACGGTTTCGCAGCCAGATCGCGTGGCGGCAGGTTGTCCGCGTCGAAGTCGGGGCGCCAGTCGGTCAGGTGGGTCACCCCGGGCTCGAGCAGGTCCAGTCCGTCGAACCACGACGCGATCTCCTCGCGTGGCCGCAGCCAGACCGGGTTGGCCGTCGACTTGTACTGCTCGGCGAAGCGGAGCACACCCGCCGCGGCCTCCGGGTCGTCCGGAACGGTCATATGTGACAGCGCGAGCCAGCTGCCCGCGCGTAGCCGGTCGGTGTAGGCCTTGATGATGTCCAGTGGCCGGTCGTCGGGACCGACGAAGTGCAGCACGGCGATCATCAGCAGGCAGACCGGCTGATCGAGGTCGATGAGCCGCTGGGTCTCCGGATCGTTGAGGATCGCATTGGGATGCCGCATGTCCTGCTGCACGAGGGCAGCCCAGTCGGTCGCGCCCTCGCGTTCCAGGATCAGCCTGGCGTGTGCCGCCGCGACCGCCTCGAAGTCGACGTAGACCACGCTGGCGTGCTCCGACTCCGGCAGGTGGTCGCGGACCACCTCGTGCACGTTGCCCACGGTGGGCACGCCGGAGCCGAGGTCGATGAACTGCCTGATCCCGGCATCGAGGGCCGCGCGGACGGCGCGGTTCATGAACTGCCGGTTGTGCCGCGAGCCGTGCTTGGCGTGCGGCCAGAGTTGTTCGATCTTCCTGCCGAACTCGCGGTCGACCGCCCAGTTCTGGGTGCCGCCGAGGTACCAGTCGTAGATCCGGGCCGCCGACGGCTTCTCGAGGTCGACACCAGGAGGCGCTTCTGGTGAACGGTCTTCGCCGTCGGTCATGCTGGTTACCCCCGTCACGTTCGGTGATGCCTACGCAGGCTATCGGACCCCGCCGAACGCCTGCCACGGCCATGAGTCGGACGCCGCCCGCCGGCCCGCAGCCCCGCGCCAGAGGTGTTCCCCAATGTGGCATTGGGGAACTCCAACGTCCCGAATGCCGCATTGGGGAACTTGAACGTCCCGAATGCCGCATTGGGGAACACCAGCGTCCCGAATGCCACATTGGGGGCGTTTGACGCTCAGCCTGCCGGGGTTACCAGGCCGCTTTCGTAGGCGGCGATGACCAGTTGGGCGCGGTCGCGTGCACCCAGTTTGGCCAGTAGCCGGCCGATGTGCGTTTTCACCGTCGCCATGCTCAGGTGCAGCTCGGCGGCGAGCTCGTCGTTCGACAAGCCTGCGGCGATCAGCGCGAGCACCTCCCGCTCGCGTGCGGTCACCCCGTCGAGCGTGCGCTGCGGGGTGCGCCGGGGCAGCGGACGGGCCGCGAACTCGGCGATCAACCGTCGAGTGACGGTGGGTGCGAGCAGGCCCTCACCCGCCGCGACGACGCGGACGGCCGACAGCAGATCGGCGGGCGGGGTGTCCTTGAGCAGGAAGCCGCTTGCCCCGGCCCGCAGCGCCGCGAAGACATAGGAGTCCAGATCGAAGGTGGTGAGGATCAGGACACGGGGACCGGCGGCAGCCGCACACAGCCGCCGCGTCGCCTCGATGCCGTCCATCTCCGGCATGCGCACGTCCATCAGAACGACATCGGGTCGTTCCCGCACGGCCAGTTCGACGGCCTCGGCACCGTTTCCCGCCTCGCCGACGACGGTGAGCCCTGGCGCGCTCTCCAGCAGCATCCGGAAACTGCCCCGCAACAGTGCCTGATCGTCCGCGATCAGCACCCGGACCTGTCTCTCCGCGTTCACGTCGCGTCCCCGCCCCGGAAGGGCAGGGTGGCGGTCACGGCGAATCCTCCCGAGTCCCCCGGATTCCGTTGTCCTGCCTCGAATGTGCCGTCGTACACGGCCACCCGCTCCCGCATTCCGATGAGGCCGTGGCCGGGGACGGTCTGATCCGCCGGCTGGCGGAGGCCGGGTCCGTCGTCGGTCACCTCGATTCGCACCTCGCCGTCCCCGATTCGCACCCGCACCTGGCAGTGTGCGGGCGCCGCGTGCCGAACCACGTTCGTGAGCGCCTCCTGCACGATCCGGAACGCCGACACCTCCACTCCGTCGGGCAATCGGTCCTGCCCGTCGACCTCCAGCTCCACCGTCACCCCCGCCATCCTCGCGTGCTCGGCCAGCGCGGGCAGCCCGGCAAGGCCAGGTACGGGCGTGAGTTCGGTATCCAGTTCCGCACCCGAACGCAGGACACCGAGGACGTGGCGCATCTCCACGAGGGCTTCGCGTGTCGTGGTCTCGATGATCCCGAGCGCGGCTCTTGCCTCCTCGGGACGGTCCTCGGCGATATGGTGCGCCACACCCGCCTTCACCGCGATCAGGCTCATGCTGTGCGCCACGACATCGTGCAGTTCCCGGGCGATGCGCAGGCGCTCGTCGAGGACCGCCTGTCTGGCCCGGTGCTCGGACTCCGCCGCGGTCTTGGCGCGCCTGTTCCGGATCGCACGTCCTGCGACCCACGCGGCACCGAGGATGAACCAGACCGCCGCGAAGGTGGCGTCGCTTTCCGTCGCGGTCTGGTTCGCCAGCACCGCGATCGCCGAGCCTGCCATCGCCAGCACGAGACCGGCGATCGAGCGGCGCAGCGATTCGGCCAGACCGACCAGATAGAGCGCGTAGGCCGAGGCGAGGTAGGGCTCCAGGATCATGTGCAGCCAGGTCGCGGCCAACTGCCCGGTGAGCACGACGAACAGCACCGGAAGCGGCCACCGTCTGCGCACCGCCAGCGGAAGGCCGACAGCCGCAGCGATCAGCCAGCCGAGCCACGGGGCGCCTTCGGGAACGTGACTGGTGCCGGCCTGGGAGAATCCGATGTAGACCACCAGCGTGGCGATGGCGACGGCCAGATCGAGCAGGTGCAGGTGGGCGTCGCGGAACCTGCTGCTCATCAGCTCACGTACGCGGGTCTCGGCCACCCCGGCGACGCTAGCCGGTCGCCTTCGTTCGCGCGTCGGACCCCGGTAGGTCAGCCCTGGGTCTGACCTGCCGAATGCGGTCCCAGGCTCCGGTCCGATGTGCTTTCGCGCTGGTAGCGGCAGCGTTGTGCACATGATCGAAGTAGCGGAACTGACAAAGCGATACGGCGCGACGCTCGCCGTCGACCGGCTGAGTTTCACCGTGCGGCCCGGCAGGGTCACCGGGTTCCTCGGGCCCAACGGCGCGGGCAAGTCCACCACGATGCGCACGATTCTCGGCCTCGACACCCCGAATTCGGGACGGACGCTGGTGAACGGCAAGCGGTACGCGCAGATCCGGTGGCCACTGCATGAGGTGGGTGCGCTGCTGGACGCCGCAGCGGTGCACGGGGGACGCAGGGCGGCAGATCACCTGTACTGCCTGGCACGGGCGAACCGGATCGGGCGGGCCAGGGTGAGCGAGGTACTGGAGCAGGTCGGACTCGGCGGGGTCGCGCGCAAGCGGATCGGCGGCTACTCGCTGGGAATGAAGCAACGGCTGGGGGTGGCGGGCGCGCTGCTCGGTGATCCGGGGGTGCTGCTGTTCGACGAACCGGTGAACGGGCTCGACCCGGAAGGCATCCGCTGGATCCGTGAGCTGATGCGGTCGCTGGCCGGCGAAGGGCGCACGGTGCTGGTGTCCAGCCACCTGATGAGCGAGATGGCGCTGACGGCGGATCACGTGCTGGTGCTCGGACGCGGCAGGCTCGTCACCGAGACCTCGATGGCCGACCTGCTGGCGCACTTCCGCAGGGACGTGTTCGTGCGTACCCCGAAACCCGCCGAGCTGGGCGCGGCCTTGGCGGCCGCGGGCGCGACAGTGCTGGGCGAGCCGGACGGAGCGCTCTCGGTGACCGGATGCGATCCGGTGAAGATCGGTGACATCGCCGCGAAACGGGGGATATCCGTGCACGAACTCACCCCGCGAAGTGCCTCGCTGGAGGAGGCCTACCTGGAGATCACCGACGAGAGCGTGCAGTACCGGGCAGGACTGGAGGAAAGTGTCCGATGAGGACAGCAATGCTGGGAGATGTCATCGCCTCGGAGTGGACCAAGCTGCGAACGGTGCGGTCCACCTACTTCGTGCTCGGAGCAGCCCTGGTGGCACTGGCACTGACCTCTGTCATCGCGATGCTGATGACCGCCGACTGGGACGACTCGCCACCGAGCGAGCAGGCCCTGTTCGCGAGCGCCGACGTCGGACTGCTCTCGACGCCGTTCAGCATGTTCTGCCTCGCGGTGCTCAGTGGACTCGCGGTAGCCGGGGAGTACGGCACCGGGATGATCCGGACGAGTCTCGTCACCGTGCCGCGGCGCCGCACGATGATGCTGGCACGGACGGTGGTACTCGGTGGTGGCGCGCTCGTCGCCGGGCAAATGCTCGCCTGGCTGGCGTTCCTCTCGACCTGGCTGATCGTCGGTGACCGTCCCCGCCCGATCTCGCCGTGGGAGACACCGGCCGACGCGATCCCGCTGGTACTCGCCAACGGACTGGTGGTGATGGTCGTCGCGCTGGTGGCCTTCGGTCTTGCCACGGTGCTTCGCTCCAGTGCGGGCACCCTGGTGACGATGACGGCGCTGCTGTTCGTCGCACCGGTGATCACGATGTTCCTGCCCGCACCGTGGAACGACAGGATCGCCTCGGTGATGTTGCCGAACCTGCCGGGACAGTTGGCGGCAGCGAACCCTGGTGCGCTGTTGTCGCCAATGGGGGCGGGAATGGTGCTGCTGGTCTACGTCGTGCTGATGGTCGGTGGCGCGATGGTGGTCTTCGCTCGCAGGGACGCCTGAGGTCAGAGCAGCTCCATCGCGTCGGCCTCCAGCCCGAGCAGTTCGTGCAGTGCGGCCGCGCCCGCCGGTGTCAGCCGGACGGCGCGGCCACTGCCGGTTCGCCGGATCCAGTCGTTGCCGGCCAGGCGCAGCCGGAGCTGCGCCCCCGCCGTTCCCGCGAGGTGTGACCGCCGTTCGGTCCAATCCAGACATTCCCTGGCGACCGGACGGCGGCTCGTGCGCAACACCTCCGGATTGACGCCCAGTGGGCCGGTGAGCCAGTCCACTCCGGACTCGGTCAGCGTGAAGCCGTTTCGCCTGTCGAGCAGTCCGCGCGCGGTCATCGCGTCGGTGATGGCAACGCCGAGCCTGCCCGCGAGGTGGTCGTAGCAGGTGCGTCCGCGCGCCAGTGCGGCCGACACTGTGGCCGAGCGCAGCGAGTTGGCGGGACGCGGCGCGGGTTCGAGGTGTGCGGTCAGCGTCTCCAGCAGTTGCGCGGTCTGCGGTCCCGCGATCTGGACGTACCGGTGCCTGCCCTGCCTGCGCTGGACCAGCAACCCGCCGGCGAGTAGCCGGTCCAGGTGCTCGCTGGCGGTGGAGGCGGCGACACCTGCGTGCGTCGCGAGTTCACCGGCCGTCCAGGCCCTGCCGTCGAGCAGTGCGAGGCAGAAGGCGGCCCTGGTGCGATCGGCCAGCAACCCCGCGAGGTCCGCGAGTTCGGCGCTGCGCGACATGGACTCGATTCTGCCCCTCGAACGTTTCGGCCACCACCGAACCGTTCCGCTCGTAGTTTCGCCCTATGCGGACCCACACCGCCGCGGACGCGGCCACACTCGAAGACGACCGCTGCGCGGTCCCGCCCGTTCCCGCGGGCATCGAATGGCTCCGCTGCACCGTCGCCCGGTTCAGTTCGGGAGTAGATCACGAACGCCGCAGAGCGACTGCCGTCGAACTGCTCGCCAAGGTGCCACCGGGCGATCTGCGCGCCAACGCGGCCGCGAGGCCACATACGCCGCCGGTCGAACTGCTCGCCGAGGCGCTGGGGATCACGGGTGTGCGTGCGGCGACGGTCTCCGCGATCGCCGCGGCCTATCACCCGCACACCGCGCATGACTCCGTCACACTTTCCGCCGCCGATCGCGCCGTCGCGCGGCTTGTCGCCTGCTGCGGGGGGACCGCGGACGAACGCACCGCGGCAGTGATCGGGCTGCTCGTGCAGGCGTGCGACGCTACGGCGGCCCTGGTGGAAAGCGTCATGGACGCCGTACGGCACGACGGGAACCGGGTCCCGGACGCTGTCGTCGCGGAAGTGCTGCGCCGTGATCCACCGGTCCGGAGCACCAGACGCATCGCTCCCGGCGGTGTGCGGCTGGAGGTCGACCTCGCCGCGGCCGGACTACCGTTCGGAGCGGGCCTGCACCGCTGTCCGGGACAGGAACATGCCGTCGCCGTCGCGGCGGGCGTCGCAGAAGGGGTGAGCTTTCGATGAGCAGGGAGATCTTCCACGCACTGCACCACGGCGACGAGCCGCTGCTGCTGCCCAACGCCTGGGACCACGCCTCGGGCGCGGCGCTGGCGGCCGCCGGTTTCGCCGCTGTCGGCACGACCAGCCTGGGTGTGGCGGCGGCGCATGGTCTGCCCGACGGCGTCGCCCGTACCCGCGACCAGACCCTCGCCCTCGCGGAACTCCTCGGTGACCTGCCCTGTCCTGTCACGGTCGACATCGAGGCCGGCTTCAATGAGGATCCGGCCGAGGTCGCCGCGTTCGCCGAGCAGATCGCGGCAAGGGGAGCGGCCGGGCTCAACATCGAGGACGGCCGGGGCAGCGAACTCGCCGACCCGGGGCACCAGAGCGAGCTCATCGCCGCGATCACGGAGCGGGTGCCTTCGCTGTTCGTCAACGCCAGGGTGGACACGTACTGGCTTGGAGTCGATATGTCGACACCGTCGCCGACGCTGGCGAGGGCCGAGCGGTACGTCGCGGCGGGAGCACACGGCGTCTTCGTGCCAGGGGTGCGTGCCGGTGTGGAGATCAGCGCCCTGGTCGCCGGGATCGACGCGCCGCTGAACGTGCTCCACCTGCCGGGCGGAAAGTCCGTGGCCGAACTGGGAGAGCTGGGGGTGCGGCGGATCAGCACCGGATCTCTCCTGTTCCGCCGCGCGGTACAGGCCGCGGTGCGGGCGGCCGAGGCGATCCGCGACGGGGGCTCGCTGCCTGACGGGATTCCCGGCTACGACGAGATCCAGCGCCTCGCGAACGATGGCGGACGGAACTAGATTGACCGCCCATGGGATCTCCGAAGGCGGCATACCAGCCACTACCCGGCAGCATCATGGACGTCGACAAGCCCTTTTACGACCGGTTGGCCGTGGAGGAGGGCCGGGAGCTCGTCGAGAGTTTCGTCCTGCCGATCAGGTCAGGCAGGGCGTGGGAGGTGCCTGCGGGATACGTATGCCGGATCAGCACGCCGGAAGGTCCGCAGGTGGGGGACCTGAACGTGTGGAACCGGCACAACCCCAGGGAGCGGCTGTGGGCCTCGCGGACCCGGCAACTGCAGGCCGCGCACGTGACCCGGTACGACCGGCTCTGGTCCACTCTGCCGTACCTGCGCCCACTGCTCACCGTGATCGCGGACAGCCTGGAGTCCTACGGAACGGACAGCGAGGGAGGCCGGGTGCACGACCTGCTCGGCACCCGCTGTGACCCGTATGTGAACCGGATTCTCAGTGGTGCGGACTACGACTTCCACTGCCACTCCAACCTGGTTCGGGCGGTGCTGCCGTACGGCCTGACCGAGTTCGACGTGCACGACGTGCTCAACGTCTTCCAGTGCACCGGCCTCAACGACGAGGACCGCTACTTCATGAAGACGTCTCCGGCCCGGGCCGGTGACCACTTCGACTTCTTCGCGGAACAGGACCTGCTGTGCGCACTTTCGACCTGCCCGGCGGGTGACCTGTCGATCCCGCTGTGGGGGCCGGACGCGCGCGATCCGATCGAGGTGTGCAGACCGCTGGGCGTGGAGGTGTACCGGCCACGCGCCGAACTCACCAAGGACTGGAGCCCGCCGCCGGTCGCCTCGTACGCCGGAAGGCACGGGATGGCTGTGCCGGTAGGGGAGAAGGCGTGAGCGTCCTGACCGGATCGTTCCGTACCTCGGCGTGATCGTGTCTGCCGATCGCGGTTGTGCAGGGGAAGACTCGACCGTATGAACAGAGCACTTCTCGTCATCGACGTCCAGGAATCCTTCCAGCAGCGGCCCATCTGGTCCGCGGTGTCCAACCCGGACATCGCGAACCGCGCAGGTGTGCTCGTCGACGCGGCCCGCGACAGCGACGATCTGGTGGTCTGGGTGCTGCACACCGAGCCGGGCACGGGCAATGTCTTCGATCCCAACGGTGGCTTCGTCCGGCCGATGGCCGGGCTCACTCCGCGCGAGGGAGAACCGGTACTCACCAAGACGTCCCGTAACGCGTTCACCACAACCAACCTGCAGCAGTCGCTGACCGCCGCGGGTATTCGCGAACTGGTGATCTGCGGGATCCAGACCGAGCAGTGCTGTGAGACGACCGCGCGGGTCGCCACGGACCTCGGTTTCGACGTCACCTTCGTCACCGAGGCCACCGCTACCTTCCCCATCCCGCACCCGGACGCACCTCGGGACCGATCGGTCGATGAGCTGCTCGCGGACCCGCGCACGCTCTCCGCGGAGGACGTCGTGTCGCGCACGGAGTACGCTCTCGCCCACCGATTCGCCAGGATCGCGACGATCGCCGACGTGGTGGAGCCGGCCGGAGTAAGCTGACCGGATCGTGAGCCGAGTCGTTTTCCTCCTCGTTCCGGGGTTGCACCTGCTCGACCTCGCCGGGCCGGCGCAGGTGTTCTCCAGCGCCGCCGACCTCGGGCTGGACTACACGCTGCAACACGTGGCGGAGCGGGCGGAGGTGCCGACCGCGCAGGGTCTTCCGGTGTGCGCGCAGGAGGGCCTGCCCGAGCTGGACTCGAGCGATCTTGTCCTCGTGCCCGGCTGGCGGGCTCCTCGGCTCGCCCGCACCGGGCCGCTGGCGGAGTCGACCCTGCGCTGGTTGCGCGAGCACCATGAGTCGGGCGGCACCGTCGCCAGCGTGTGCGCGGGAGCCGAGGCGCTGGGCCGGGCCGGCCTGCTGGACGGCCGCCGGTGCACGACACACCACGATCTGCAGGACGAGCTGGCGAGCCGGTACCCGAAGGCGACTGTGGTCCGCGACGTTCTATACACAGTGGACGGACGGATCGTCACCTCCGCCGGGATCGCCAGCGGGATCGACCTCGCCCTGTACCTGGTGTCCACCCGTCACGGCCCTGCGGTCGCCGCGCGGATCGCCCGCAATATGGTCGTCTACGCCCGCCGCAACGGCGGCGAATGGCAGTCCAGCGCCATGTTGCGGCACCGTTCGCACCTCAGTGATGTCGTACACCGAGTGCAGGATCTGATCGACGCCCGGTTCACCGAGACACTCTCGCTCGCGCAACTGGCGCGATCGTCCGGATGCAGCGAGCGGACCGTGACAAGGACATTCGCGCGGGAAACGGGGATCACTCCGCTGCGTTACCAGCAGGTTCTGCGGGTCGAGCACGCGGAGAACCTGATCGGGCAGGGGGCCACGGTGGAGTCGGCTGCCCGTGCCGTCGGATTCGGCGATGCCCGGATGCTGCGCCGGCTCCGGAGCCGGACACGGTCAGGTACTGGGGGCGGGAGCGCATGAGGGTTGGTGCCGTTTCCGGGGTCGACTCGCAGAGCGGGGCGAGGTTGTCGAAGCCGGTGGGTCCGTGGTGGAGGAGTTCACAGCCCGGATCCTGACCGCCGATCACAA
Source organism: Amycolatopsis palatopharyngis (assembly GCF_003385185.1). Taxonomy (GTDB): domain Bacteria; phylum Actinomycetota; class Actinomycetes; order Mycobacteriales; family Pseudonocardiaceae; genus Amycolatopsis; species Amycolatopsis palatopharyngis. The sequence goes on from NZ_PQHZ01000016.1 coordinate 71,340, forward strand.
CCAACGGTTGTCATCGGCCCTCGAATAGCTGTTGGCCAGGGGATACGCAGTTGGGGTTTGCTCGTTCTCAGCAGCCGGACACATCGAGCCGGCGGGGACGAGGAGATGACGATGCAGACCTCAGCGCAAATTCAGGGTGTGGCCGCCGGAGTTCCGTTCGTGGCGCTGCCACCTGCCGACGCGTCTGCGGCGGCTCCACTGGTGGTCACCTGGCACCTGATGGACGCACCGCGCAGCGAGGCCGCGATGGCCGCGGCACTGCCGATGGCCGGACTGCGGGCCTGGCGGGTGTACTTCGGGTTGCCGATGTCCGGCGCCCGGATGCCGGAGGGCGGGTTCGACGAGTTCTTCCGCCTTGCCAGTGCCGATTACGTACTCAACGTCGCGGAGCCTGTGACCGCGCAGGCCGCCGACGAGTTTCCCGCTGCCCTGACGGAGCTTCGATCCCAGTTGTCTCTGGCCGAAGGCCCGGTCGGTGTCGCGGGCGGCTCGGCCGGTGCCACGATCGCACTCGAGGTACTGGCCCGTTCCGAGGTGTCCATCGACGCGGCGGCGCTGGTCAGCCCGGTCACGCAACTGGCACCGGCCGTCGCCGCCAACGAACGGCGGTTCGGCGTCACCTACGAGTGGTCCGAACGGTCTCGTGCTGTCGCGGGAAACTACGACTTCGTGCGGCGCTGCGGTGAACTCGACGCGAACGTGCTGCTGGTCGTGGGCGAGCACGATGACATCGCGTTCCGTGAGCCCGCGGCCGCACTGCACGAGGTGCTCGGCGAGCGCTCACGCCTGGTCACCGTGCCCGGCATGGAGCACGCCCTGGCCGAGGAGCCAGGTCTGGACGCGGCACCGCAGACCCCGCACGCGGCCGTTGTCGACGCCGAGTTCACCGCGTGGTTCGCGCGGCATCTGCGAGCGTGAGCTGATCGGCATCGGGTAGCCAGGATCGCTCGGGATCGTGGTCGCACCAGCCCTCCGCTCGGCTCGTCCGGCCCAGCAGGGTCAGCATCCGCCGGAGGGCCGGATGCTGACCGTCCCTGCGCCACACCGCCGACCACGGGAACAACGGCGCGGGTTCGAACGGCAGTACCCGCAGGTTGAGGTCCGGGGCGAGTTCCATATCGGCCCCTGCCAGCGTGACCCGCTGCCTGCCGTACCTGGTCTGTTCCAGGGTGTGCCGCAGATCGAAGCTGACGCCGGAGTCGTCGATCGGGACGTCGAAGGCCGCGCACATATGCCGCAGGTAGGACAGCCACTCCACCGGCCCGGCCAGCGACGGCAACCAGATCCCCTCGGCACGCAGATCGGCCCACCTGATCACCTTCCCTCCGGCGAGTGGGTGCTCCGGCGCCAGCAGGGCGACCAGTGGTTCGAGGCGGACGAGCCGGTGTTCGAGTTCCGTGGGCAGATCCCGGCCGAGGTCGTTCACCCGGCCGAACGCCACGTCGATCTCGCCCAGCACCAGTGGGTCCAGTGCGTTGGCGAGGCCGTGGCGAGCACCGCGTTCGATTCGTAGTTCCGGATCGCGAACGGCGAGTCTGCGCAGGATGCGCATCGGTGCGAGGCGGTTGTCGATCAGGTCGACCCGCAGCGGCCGGTCCCCCTCCGTCATCGCGGCGAGCGCGGTGTCGGCGGCGCGGATCAGCGCACGAGCATGGGGCAGGAACCGCTCGCCGTCCTCGGTCAGCTCCACCGATCGGTTGGTGCGGAGGAAGAGCGGCCGCGCCAGTGATTCCTCGAGCTTACGGATGCGTTTGGACAACGCCTGCTGGCTGAGGAACAGTGTTTCCGCGGCCCGGCTGAAGTGGCGCCGCTCAGCGGTGACCACAAAGGCCCGTACCTGGGCGAGATCGAGTTCCACGCTGCACCGGCTCCCTGGGTTCTGTTTCCTCAGATTAACCGCGTAGTCCGGCGAAGCGTGGCGAACCGGGGGAAGGCGCGCAGTGCGCCTTCCCCCGGCCGCGCGGGACGTTCGATCAGCAGTACAGGTTGTCGCCGGCGGTGGTGCCCACGATCTGGGTGAACCGCTGGTAGGCGTCGACCCGGCTCTGCACCTGCCCCGGGTTACGGCCGTCGCATTCGAGCGCTCCGTTGATGCTGCGAATCGTCTGTCCGAAGCCGTGGCCGTTGACCATCGCGTGGTGGCCGGTCATCGTGCCGGGGCCGCTCTGGGTGTTCCAGTACCAGAGCGCCGTGCGCCAGGCCACCGCCGCGTCGTTCTGCACCAGGTAGGGATTGTGCAGCAGATTGAGTCCCAGAGCGTCGCCCGCTGCCTTGTAGTTGAAGTTCCAGCTGAGCTGGATCGGACCGCGGCCGTAGTACGCCGCCTGTCCCGCCGGGCAGCCGTAGGGCTGGCTCGCGTCGCAGTAGTGCGGGTAGTTGTCGGTGTTCTGCTCCACGATGTGCACGAGGCCGCCGGTCTCGTGGTTGACGTTGGCCAGGAAGGCCGCCGCCTCGCGCTTCCTGACCGTATCGCTGCCGGTGTTGGCGAAAGCGGGATACGAACTCAGCGCCGCGGTCAGTCCACTGTAGGTGTAGAAGGAGTTCCGGCTCGGGAACATCTGGTTGAACATGGCCTCGCTGACGACGAAGCCCGAGGGGTTCGGGTCGGTCGGTGTGCTGCCACCGCAGGTCCCCTGGTCGGCCCACACTCCGGAACCGCCGGTGCTGGGAATCTCGTTCTGGGTCCACCACTTCGCGGACCAGTTGTGCCCACTGTGGGAGACCGTGGTGCCGCCCCAGTACGCCGCCGAGGAGTTCCAGGGTGTCGCGCAGTCCGCGGCGGACGCTGTGGATGCCGGTAGGACGACGGCCAGGACACCGGCCACGGCCATGGCGAGCAGGCTCGCCGTTATCCGGGAACGATTCAGTTTCATCAGCGGTACACCTTTCGTGCGGCTTGACCGGACACGATCGGCCACCACTTAACGGGAATGGTCTAAACCATACAACCTACGAAGGGACCGTTCGGCGCTTCGCGGTTCAGTCCGCGAGGTGCTGCGGCAGGTCGAACTTCTCGAACAGCCCTGTGTCGAGGAAGTTCGCCACGTGGGTGATCCGGTTCCCGGTGAGCGTGAGGACCTGCAGGTTGAACGGCAGGAAGTGGGTACCGGATCCCGCCGGGGCGCGGAGGTACTGCGCGAAGGCGGGCTGCCCGTTGGCGCTGGTGCGAACCATCCGGATGTCGTCCGGACCGCCGGGGCAGCGGACGGCGAGGTGTCTCCCGACGTGCTCGGGGCCCCGGTACCACTCGCTCAGCGGCGGCATCTCCCAGACGACGTCGGTACTGAACAGTTCGACGATGGCAGGGACGTCCTTCTTCTCGAAGGCCGCGACGTAGCGATCGAGTAGCTCCCGCTGCCCCGGTGTCGAGGGTTCGGTGACCTCGTCCTCGTTGGGCGCCGCCTGGTCGAGCTGGGCCCGTGCGCGCTGCAGAATGCTGTTCACGGCGGCGGTCGAGATGTCGAGCAGTTCGGCGACCTCGGCGGCCCGCCAGGCGAGCACGTCGCGCAGCAGCAGGACGGCCCGTTGACGGGGTGGCAGATGTTGCAGCGCCGCGATCAGCGCGAGCCGGGTGCTCGCGCGCATTGAGACGATGGCCGCTGGATCGGTTCGGGTAGCACCGATCATGGCGTCGGGGACCGGCTCCAGCCAGGGCACATCGGGTTGTTCGGCGACCGGCGTATCCGGGTGGGCGCTTCCGCCGAGTCCTGCGGGCATCGGCCGCCTGCGCCTTCCCTCGAGCGCGGTCAGGCAGGTGGTCGTGGCGATCCGGTAGAGCCAGGTGCGCAACGACGAGCGTCCTTCGAACTTGTCGTAGGCGCGCCAGGCTCGCAGATAGGTCTCCTGTACGAGGTCCTCGGCGTCGTGCACCGAACCCACCATCCGGTAACAGTGCGCGAGCAGTTCCCGGCGGAACGGGTTGGCCTTGGCCAGGAAATCGTCGTTGACCGTAGTAGTCGCGCTGGCCACGATCGTTGTCCTTTCCGCCAGGGCGGTCAGCCGCCGAACCAGCCCGCCACATCCATCCGGAAACCGTCTGCCGGTGCCATGGTGCGCAGCGCGGCGGTCAAGTCGGCCAATCGCCGGGCACCGAGGTCCGCGGCCCATTCGGCCCGCAGTTGCTCGAAGATCGCGGCGGATCGGGCGAGTGCGTCGATTCCCCTCGGGGTGAGTGTAACCAGCATGCGTCTGCCGTCGGCGGCGTCCGGAAGCCGTTCCACGTAACCGAGACGCGTCAGCCGCTCGACCGTCTTGCCCGCCGCCTGTTTGGACACGCCGAGCCGCTTGCCCAGTTCACTCGCGGTGACGCCGTCCTGTCCGATCGCCTGCATCGCGAAGCCGTACGCGGGACGTACCTCCGGATGCCCCTGCTCGGCCAGTTCGTCGTGCAGCCGGTCGATGAGTGAGCGAAAGCCGGCGAACAGGAGAAGGGGCAGCTCCCAGGCGGGCCCCTGTTGGGGAGCAGGGTTGGCAGATTCGACAACCTGGTTTACTGTTTCCCCTGGATAGTCAACCATGTTGTCTAGTTTAGCCGAGAGGGAGCACATGCCCGAGAACCTGTTCGCCGAACACACTGTCGAGTCCGCGCCACCCGCATCCAGGCGTTCGATGGAGGCCACCCGCAAGCGTCTCGGTTACCTGCCTTCGCCGGTCGCGCGGCTGGCCACCTCGCCGCACCTGCTGGACGGCTTCCTGCAACTCAGCGCGATGTTCGAGATGGCAACCCTCGATCCGGTGGCCAGGGAAGTGGTGATCATGACGATCGCGACGCGCAACGGCTGCCATGTCTGCGTCGCCATGCACTCGGCGAAACTGGTCAAGATGGGCGAGGCAGACGAACTCGTGTCGGCACTACGTGAGCAACGGCCGCTGCGGGATGCCCGGCTCGACGCCATCCGCGAGTTCACCATCGAGGTCCTCGCGAGCGCCGGTGCGGTCTCAGGCGAAGCGTTGCGAGCCTTCCTCGCGGCCGGGTTCAGCGATCGCAACGCTCTTGAAGTCGTTCTGGGCATCGGGACCTACACGATGTCGACTCTGGCGAACCGGCTTACCGAAGCGCCCCTGGACGACCAGCTCGCGGCCTTCGCCTGGTCCGAAAAGCGGCCGGGCCCGCAGGCCCGGCCGTGACGCGGCGGGTCGGCCGTGAACGCAGGGTCACGGTCTGGCGAGCTGTCTGCTTGCCGCCTCGGCCATTTCCAGCTCCTGGCCCAGTTGTGCGCTGATCAGGTGAGCGCGCGCGAGTGCCGTGGTCGCGTCGAACACCGAGTCGGTGAGGCGGTCGAAGTTCACCTCACTGTCCGTATTGTCCGCGCGCCCCAGTTCACCCGACCACATCTTCTGCTCGAGCCATCTGCTCATCTCGGGCAAGCTCCGGGAGAGGCTGTTCACCAGCAACTTCAGTGATCCGAGGACCTGGTAGACGTCGGCAGGTCCGTCGACGCACTCGTCTCCGCAGGTCCGGTGGTACAGGTCGTGGGTCGCCCGTTCGGCCTGCGCAGCGAGGTCGGTGGCCGCAGCATCCAGGTCGCTGTTTCGCGGTACGTCCATGATGCGAGTCCTTCGTCGGTGGGTACCTGTCGAACTACCCCCAGGTTCGGCGTACAAACCGGAAGCGGGAGATTCGTTCAGCGCTCCTGCGGCAACCGCAGCTCCGCGAGCCCGGGGATGGCCGGTGCCGGTAGGGCCGTCGACCTCCCGGTAGACGTCCTCCGCGTCCGCTGCGTCCTGCTTCCCGCTGGAGCCTGCAGGACACCGTCCGGCCCAACTACCGTCCCATGTGGACGTTATTGCACGATCAGTGCCTGCCGTACCATCCACGCGATACCGTCGGCGGTACTTGCCGGTGTGCCAGACGGCTGCATTACGTGGCTGAGCACGAACCGGACGACGACGTCGATCGTCACCGCCAGCCTGTCCTCGTCCAGCGGCAGGGTGAACGCGGCGAGGCGATCGGTGATGACGCTTTTCGCGGTGGCAAGCAGGGAGTCGGCGTGGGTGGTGAGCAACGGCAGTAGGTCGGTGCCCGCGCCGTGCGTGGCCGAAACTATCGCGTGCAGCAGCGTGTTGTCCCTGGCCAGCTCCAGCACTCCCCGTGCCGCTTCCCGGATGGCCTCGACCAGGTCGTCCGGGTGCTGGTCGAGCGCCGCCTCCACCACGCGGAGGAACCGGTCCAGCTCGGTGAGCACCATGGCCTCGGCGAGTGCGGTCTTCGAGCCGATCTCGTTGTACACCGTCTGCCTGCTGACCCCGACCTCGTCTCCGAGGCGAGCCATCGTGACCGTGGCCCATCCGGAACCCGTCGTCAGCTCGACCGCCGCGGCGATGATCCTTCGTCGCAGTGCGGTCCCGTTCTCCCGTGCGGTCGCCGACGCAGTCATGGTGACCATCCTAGGCAGTCGCGGAGGCCTTCCCCGCGTCGGCGAATGCCAAGGCCTCCGTCCAGGGTCCGCTGTCCGCGATCCGCTTGCGGTACTTCATGATTTCCTTCGGCCGGTCCACCGTGAGCGCTCCGGCGATCCGGTCCCCGCGCCGGTAGAGCGCGACCAGGCCCGCGTCGTCCCGACGGAGGACCGCGACCTCGTCAGCACGAGCGGTGCCGACGAACTGCAGCCGGTGGGCGTACCAGTCGGACCAGAAGTACGGCACCGTCGCCAGTGCTCTCGCCCCCGCGGGGTCCACGGCGTGCCGCGCCGCGGCCGCTCCCTGTTCCGCCGCATTCGTCCAATGCTCCAGCCGCATCAGCTCGCCGTCGAACAGCGGGTTGGCGACGTGCGCGACATCGCCAGCCGCGTACACCCCCGGCGCGCTGGTCGCGAGGGTCGCGTCACACACCACTCCGCGATCGGATTCGTGCAGGTCGACACCACTGCCTTCCAGCCATCCGGTGGCCGGAGTGACGCCGATCCCGAGAACGACCAGGTCCGCGGGGAGTGCGGCCCCGGAGTCGAGTCGTACGCCGGTCACCCTGCTCCCGGTGGACTCGATGCCCGAGACGCCGGTGCCGAGGCGAAGCTCGGTGCCGTTGGCGCGGTGCAGTTCGGCGCACGCCAGACCGGCCTCGCTGCCGATGGCTCGGCTCAGCGGTACGTCGAGTGCCTCGACCACTGTGACCGGCAGGCCACGTCCGCGCGCGGCCGAGGCTACTTCTGAGCCGATGAAGCCGGCACCGATCACCACTGTTCGCGCACCGGCATCCAGTCCATTTCGGATCGACACAGCGTCGTCCTTTGTGCGCAACGCGTGTACTCCCGCGACGCCAGCCGTACCCGCAAGCGAGCGCGGCGTGGCGCCGGTGGCGATCACCAGCGCGTCGTATGGCAGCCCCATTCCCGCGACCGTGACTTCGCGGGCGGTGGTGTCCAGTCCCTCGGCCGGAGCCCCGAGCAGTAGGTCGACGTCCAGCTCCTCGCGCAGCTCGCGTTCGGGCCGGAACGGCACCACATGCGCCGGGCCGTCCTGCCGGAGGAACGCCTTGGACAGTGGCGGCCGATCGTATGGCAGGTGCTCCTCCGCGCCCACCAGGACGATCTCCCCGGTAAAGCCGTTGCGGCGTGCGGACTCCACGGCCCGGAGGCCTGCCAGTGACGCGCCCACGATCACGAGCCTGCGCATGGTCAGTCCCGCAGACTCAGTGCCAGCACCGGGCAGGAGTCGACGGCGGCCGTCAGATCCTGGCGGTGTTCCTCGCCGGGGTGTTCGTCGAGGACGAGCATCGTGCCGTCGTCCTGTACCTCGAAGAACTCCTGGGCCATCGCCTCGCACATGCCGAGACCCGCACACTTGTCCCGATCGACCTCGATACGCATCACGCACTCACCGTCCCCGGTACGACGAAATCGATCTTCTCTCGGACCCCGCAGTCCGGGCAGCACCAGTTGTCCGGAACCGCTGACCACGGGGTGCCCGCGGGAAACCCCTCCCTTGGGTCGCCGACGGCCTCGTCGTAGACATAACCACATCCAGGGCACTGGCCGCCCCGACGTGTCGCTGCCTGCCGAATGTCCTTTCCGGACTGGTGGTTGCCGGCCGCATGGCGGCCGGGCGGATCGGCCGTCGCGGCGGGTGCGGGATACTTCGCCAGCACCTTTTCCCTGTTGTGCGGCGAGATATTGGCACCGCGCACATCGTCGTCGAAATGTGCGAGTACGCGCGGATCCATCACCCTGCGCCAGAGCGGCGGGACGAGCGCGAGCACGATCATTCCCGCGTACCCGGTGGGCAGTACCGGGGATTCCTCGAAGTCACGCAGTGTCTGATAGCGACGCGTGGGGTTGGCATGGTGATCGCTGTGCCGCTGCAGGTGGTAGAGCAGCACATTGGTGGCGATGTTGTTGGAGTTCCAGCTATGGCTGGGGGCCACCCGCTCGTAGCGCTCCTTACCGCGGCTGCGCACCTTCTGGCGCAGCATCCCGTAGTGCTCCATGTAGTTGACGACCTCGAGCAGGGAGAACCCGACGACCGCCTGGAGCAGGAGGTACGGCAGTATTCCGACACCCAGCCACAGCAGCATCGCGCCCCAGAGGACGGCCGACATCAACCAGGCGTTGAGCACGTCGTTGCCGATCCGGAACGGGTGCTTGTCGTGGCGGGCGTATCGCCGCTTCTCGAGCCGCCACGCGCTCCTGAGCGAGCCGAAGACCGTGCGTGGCCAGAACCGGTAGAAGCTCTCGCCGAACCGGCTGCTCGCCGGGTCTTCCGGTGTCGCGACCCGTACATGGTGGCCGCGGTTGTGTTCGATGTAGAAATGGCCGTAGAAGCTCTGTGCCAGAGCGATCTTGGAGAGCCAGCGTTCGTGACTTTCCTTCTTGTGGCCGAGTTCGTGCGCCGTGTTGATGCCGATACCGCCGATGGAACCGATGGTGGCGGCCAGGCCGATCTTGTCGACGACAGCGAGATCACCAGTACTGATCAGCCAGAACCCGACGACGAACCCCGCGTACTGGATGGGCAGGAACAGGTACGTGATCCAGCGGTAGTAGCGGTCGTTCTCCAGCGCCTCGATCACGTCGTCCGGCGGGTTGGAACGATCCAGGCCGGCCAGCAGGTCGATGGCGGGGACGACCACGAGAATCACGATCGGGCCGATCCACAACCAGACACCCCAGCCGGTCAGCGCGTGCAATCCCAATGCGGCGAACGCCAGGGACGGCACTACGAGGCCGATCAGCCACAGGTATCGCTTCTTGTCCCGCCACTGGTCCGTGGATCCTTCCAGGATCGTGCCAGTGTCCTTGCCGAGGCTCGTCATATCGGACCTCCCGCGTCGTTTTACAGAACCGTAGCGGATGTAAAGCTGACTTGACAAGGTCTGGCGATTTGTAAAGTTGAACGTATGCGCGCGTCCTCGCCGGCTCAGCGCTCGGCGATCTGTCGAAGAACGGGTTTCACATCCAGGACCGGGGTTCCGTCGATCGCCTCGAGGCCGCGCACCACGATGACCCCTTCCTCGGCGTCCGGCACCTCGACGATCGTCACCGTGTGCAGACCGATCGGATTCGGGCGATCCGGGGATCTGGTCGAGAAGACTCCCCGGGGGGACCGATTGGCGTCGCTACGTGGACGCACCGAGAGCACGTCCCGGCGGCCGAGGTGCAACCAGGTCAGGAGGACCACCTGTTCTCCAGCACGCAGATCCGCCGCTGCCACCTGTAGTTCGGGCAGGAAGACGACTCGTGCCTCCGGCGCGCCTTCGTCACCCTGTTTCGGCGCGTTGCTCCGGTCGGTCAGCGGGGAGCGTACCCAGCCGATGGGCCGCAGTTGGTAAGCCGATTCGCTCATGTCACCTCATTGACTCCGGGACCTGCTTGCTGCGCCGAGAAGTTTGACGCGGCAAGGGGGCAGCGGCAACCAACGGCCGAGCCGGTCCGCGAGGTCCGTCTACGCGCTCAGCCGGACTAGAGGCGGTCGGACAGTTGCGCCCGGTACAGCGAGGAAGGTTCGAGTCCGCCGCGGTTCGTGCCCTCGATATGGCCGGCGGGCTGGTCGGTCCAACCGTTGCCGCTGGCCTTCCCCGCCGTGCCGATCGCGTAGTTCTGTGCGGTGGGTGGTCGTTGCACGGCCACGTGCTTACCGTTGTCGACCGTGCAATTCCAGGCCACGCTGTGCACCGAGGACCAGCCGTGCCCGGTGCCAAGGGCACCTCGGCAGTGCAGGGCGATCACGTGCCCGCGTCCGCTGTTGCTGTCGAGTTCCTTGATGTTGTCGAGCAGCAGACCCTGGCTCCACCGGTGATGGCCGCCGCTCTCGCTGTATCCCTCTTGGTTGAATCCGTCCTGCCAGACGCAACCGGAAGTGCGGCTGGTGCCATTGGAAACGAAGGCGTGTCGTGCGTGGGTGGCCCACAGTCCCTGAAACAGCACCTGCTGGGCCAGCGCACCAGCATTGAAGTTGTACCGCCTGCCGCCCGCGATCCGCGATCGGGGATGGCTGGCCCGGACATCCCGCACTGTCACCCGGGTGGCCGCACGAGTGTCGATTCCCGCGAAGCTGAAGTGCAGCACGGTGACATCCCGGACCCATGCGTCCTCCACCCGCCGCAGCCGGATGCCGCTCTGTGCGTGGTTCTCGTCCTCGGCACTCGCAGCCTGAATGTCCACCCGCAGTGACTCGACGCCGACGTCGCGGACCAGTTCGGTGTTGTCCCACACGTATACCGAGGATCGCGCGAGCGAGCGGTCCAGCTGGTTGAAGACGGGGGCGCAGACCGTGATCTCGTTTCCCTGGATGTCTCTGACGTAGCGGTTGTAGATGATGGGCCGTTCACCGACGCCCCACGATGGCTGGCTGCCGGTTCCGCCGCCGTCGATCGCGCTCAGCCACTCCTTCGTGCAGGGGTGCCTGATGATCAGATTGTCGCCGATCGAGAGGCGGGAGGCATCGGCGACCGTGAACGTCCGGGAGCCGACCTGAACGAACTCGGAGGTTACGTCGGTGCGAGTGCCCGGGACCTCGGTGGCCCACTCGTCGGTCTGCCCGCCGACCTCGATCACGTACGTCTGCCGGGAGTCTCCGGTCGCCCTGATGATCGTGCCGATTTCCGGGTCGACACTCTCGCCCGAACCGCGCAGCACTACTCCGGTCCGGTTCACCCGGATCGTGCCGGAGACGCGGTAGGTGCCGGGACGTAACAGGACGGCACCACGATGGCCGTTCCCGTCCGGCTCGCGCTGGCCGACCTCGTTCAGAGCGGCTTGAATATGCGCGGTGTTGTCGCCGGAGACAGGGCGGATCGTCAATACCGCCGGTACCTCGGGAAGCGGTGTCTCGCCGTTGCGGTAGCCGGCAAAGCTGAAATCCGGAATGCGATTTCCGTTCGAATCTGGAACATAGACCAGCTTTCCGTCATCGCCGTAGTGCAAGATTTTCGACTGCCATCCGGCGGAGGGTCCGGATGGTGCGCCTGACGCGGGGCGAGTGCGCGCCGCGGCCGTGGGAGCCGGAAGCAGCGGGCTGGTTGCCGCGGCTGCGAGGAGTACACCTCCTGCGCGGAACAGTTCGCGTCGAGTGTGCGGATTTCCGGCCTGCTCGTGATGCACGGCTGCCTCCTTCACGGATACGGAACTGACGCGAGCGTAGGACAAAAAGGACGGGACAATCAGCCGCGAAAGGACGGGAATCTGGGTTGAGGTCGTGGTTGGGTTTTGTTGACTGATTGATGAGCGCCACCGCGCGGGCCTGCCGGGTCGCTCCGGCATCAGCCGTTGCACAGTGGACGCTGGCGGGCCGGTAGACTGGTGGACTGCACACAGGACAGGAGGACGGGACGGTGTCCGATAACTCCTCGCATACGGGGTTGGTGAACGCGGCCGACGTCGCCGCGGCCGCGGAACGGTTCGCGGGCGTGATCTCGCCGAGTCAGCTGCAGCGCAACGAGCGGCTGTCGGTCCGGTACGGGCTCGACATCCGGCTCAAGCGCGAGGACCTCAACGCCGTCCGGTCCTACAAGGGACGTGGCGCCTACAACTTGATCAGTGGTCTTCCCGTCGAGCAGCGGGAACGCGGAGTCGTGTGCGCGAGCGCGGGCAATCACGGGCAGGGCGTCGCGTTCGCGTGCGCATCGCTTGGCGTCACGGCTCGGGTTTACCTGCCGAGGACGACCCCGAGGCAGAAGCGGGACAGAGTCGCGACCCTCGGGGGCAGGCACGTCCAGATCGTGGTGGAGGGCGAGACGTATGACGAGGCCGCCGCGGCGGCGCGCGCGTACTCGCAGGTTTCCGGCTCCACCTTGATCCCCGCTTTCGATGACCCGCGGACCATCGCCGGGCAGGGCACGGTGGTCAAGGAGATCATCGAACAGCTCGGGCACCCGCCGGACGCGATCATCGTCCCGGTCGGCGGTGGCGGCCTGCTTGCCGGAACGCTGACCTGGCTGCGCGAAAACCATCCCGAGGTGACGGTGATCGGGGCGGAACCGTTCGGCGCCGCGAGTATGGCGCTCGCGCTCGCCGAGGGAGGGCCGGTACCGCTGGCCGATGTCGATCCGTTCGTGGACGGTGCCGCGGTGCGCCAGGTAGGGCAGCACACATATGCCATCGCGGCGCAGTGGCGGCCGCGCCTCGTCGCCGTACCCGAGGGACAGCTCTGTGTGGAGATGCTGGATCTCTACCAGTCGGACGGGATCATCAGCGAGCCCGCGGGAGCGCTCGCGTCGGCCGCGCTCGGGCTGGATCTCGGCCTGCAGGAGGGGGCGACGGTTGTCTGCATCCTCTCCGGTGGCAACAACGACGTGAGCCGGTACGCCGAGATCGTGGAGCGGGCGCTCGTGTTCGAGGGCCGCAAGCACTACTTCCTCGTCGAGTTCCCGCAGGAGCCGGGAGCGTTGCGCCGGTTCCTCGACGACGTGCTCGGAGCCGACGACGACATCACGCTCTTCGAGTACGTCAAGCGCAACAACCGGGAGACCGGCCCGGCCCTTGTCGGGATCGAGCTGGGAGCGCCGGAGAACCTGGAGCCCATGCTCAAGCGGATGGACTCCGCCCCGCACCGCATCGAGCAGGTCTCTCCGGACAGTCCACTGTTCACGTTCCTCGTGTAGCACGCGGGGGACCGGAGGACGCCAGAACCTCGACGCTTCGATGGGCGGCGCCCTCGCCGAGCATGCCGAGCATGTTCTCGCCCTCGGCCACCACCGCCGCGCGATCCCGGCGAGTCAGTGGGGAAAGCGGTGTGACGTGCAGGGTCGCCGTCTCGTCCTCCGCCGAGACCTCCCAGGTGCCTGCGACCCGGCCGTCGACGAGCAGGAACCGGGCGCCGCTCACGCTGAGTCCTCGGTGCTCGGCGTCGATGATCCGGCTCCGGTCGTCGAAGGCGAGTACGGCGTTGTCGAACGCGGGCAGGAAGCGTGGCGGCGCGGGGGTGTCCGGATCGGGCAGGGCACCGTCTGGCACGTCGAACAGTTCCCGGCCGCGGGTGTCGCGGAAGGACCGCAGCTGTGGCCGCAGTCTTCGGATGGCTTCACGAAGCCCGCTCAACCCCGACCACGATCGGATGTCCGCGCTGGCCGCGGGTCCGTACGCGGCGAGGTAACGCAGGATCAGGTCGTCCACCGTCTCCGGGGACGCCGCGGGGAGCGGACTACCCAGCCAGGCCTCGATGGTGGTGTTCCGCGCCGCGCCCTTCTGCCCCCAGATGCCGCGCGGCGGCACCTGCACCAGTGGCACGAGCGAGCTGAGCGCGTCGCCGAGGTCGCGGGGCGTCGCGCCGGGCCAGCGGTCGGCGAGAGTGCGCCCTGCGTCGGATACCGTGAGCGGTTGTTCCTCGAAGAGCGGCCGGCCGGCCAGGGTCAGTTCGGCGAGGTCGACCTCGGGCAGTCGCCTGCGCAACGTCGAAACCATCCGCGCGACCAGCATCGACTGATGTACCGGACGAAGTACGAGGCAGTCGCGGGCGGTGACCAGGTGCAGGGTCCGGCGCATCAACAGCGTGCGAACGGCTCTGCGGCCCTCCAGTAGCGCGACGAGCTCGGCGGGTTCGAACGCCGCCAACCGGCTCCACAGACCGACGTACGGCTCCAGCGGCTCCTGCGCCTGCAACCCCATCAGTCGCTCGAGCGCGTCCTCGGCGGTCATCTCATGCCTGCGCAGCAACAGCTGGCGTGCGAGCAGGGCCCGGTTGAGCGCCCGAGCGTCGAGCACGGTCATGGACACAGACTATCGGCGCCGCGTGCTTCGGTGAGCGGTGTCGTTGGCCGACGAGCGCGGACCCCTTCGTTGGCACGGGAGCATGCGTGAAAGGGGCGGGGCCGCCGTTGTGGTGGCCCCGCCCCGGGTGTGGTGGGTGGTCAGGCTGGGAAGCAGTAGGCGGAGGTGCCGAAGTCGTAGCACTGCAGGGTGCGTTGGGTGCTGTCGGTGTTGCCGTCGTTGTCGGTGACGGTGAGGGTGGAGGTGTGGTTGCCAGCGGTGGCGTAGTCGTGCCGGGTGGTTTCCCCGGTGCCGGTGTTGCCGTCGCCGAAGTCCCAGGCGTACGAGGCGATACCGGTGTCGTCGGTGGAGGCACTGGCATCGAAGGCGCAACCGGTGTTGAACCCACACTGCACCGTGAAACTGGCCTCCGGAGCGTCACCCGGCGGGTTCGGGTCCGGGTCGCCCGGACCGTCGCCACTCAGGTACGAGGTGTTGAGGAGCTTGTTGGGTGAGCCGTACTTGATGTCGGTGAGTACGTCGGTGGTGGCGTTGCCGACGAGGGCATCGCGCACTTGCTGCGAGGAGTCGGACGGGCTGATGCCCAGGTGCAGCGCGGCGGCACCGGCCACGTGCGGGCTGGCCATCGAAGTGCCGTCAATGGTGCGAGTTGCGGTGTCGCCGCCGATCCAGGCGGAGGTGATGTCGGTACCCGGAGCCCAGATGTCCAGGCAGCGGCCGTAGTTCGACTCCGCGCCCGGAATCTCCGGCCAGGTGGAGCGTTCGTCGCGTGCGTTGGACGCGCCGACAGTGATCACCGCGGAGGCGCTGGCGGGGGAGGAGTTACAGGCGTCCTCGTTCGAGTTTCCCGCGGCGACCACGGTGGTGACGCCGGACTCCATCAGGTTGGTGGCGGCCCGGTTGACCGAGCTGTCGGTGGTGCCGCCGATGCTCATGTTCGCCACGGCCGGCTTCTGGGCGTTGTCCGCCACCCAGTCCATCCCGGCGATGATCACCGAGTAGGCCCCCCGGCCCTCGCAGTTGAGCACCCGCACGCCGACGAGGTCGACGTTCTTGGCCGCGCCGTAACTCCTGCCGCCCACGGTGCCCGCCACATGCGTGCCGTGCCCGTTGCAGTCGTTGGCGTTGCTGTCGTTGTCGATGAAGTCGTAGCCGGAGCTGGCCCGGCCCTCGAATTCGTTGTGCGTGGTGCGGATACCGGTGTCGATGACGTAGGCGGTGACCCCCTGACCCGCGCTGTCGGGGTAGGTGTACTGATCGTCCATCGGCAGGTTGGCCTGGTCGATCCGGTCCAGACCCCAGGTGGGGTTGTTCTGTGTCGCGCTGGTGGTGGCGATGGCGTCCTGCTCGACGTAAGCCACGTCCGGGTCAGCCGCCAGGCGCAGCGCCTGCTGCTCCGACATCTTCACCGAGAAACCGCGCAGCACGCTGTCATAGGTGAAGGTGACTTCGCCGTCGTACTGGGCCGCCAGGCTCGACGCGGCCTGGTTCACCGTCTTGGCGCTGACCTCGGATTCCTTCAACACCACGATGTAGCTGTTCGGCACCGTGTTGGCCGCGCCCGCGTTGCGTATCTCCCCGGTGTCCTGCGCCATGGCCGCGCCGCTGGTCCCGAAGCCGGCCAGGGCGGTCGCCCCTGCCACCACAGTGGCGCAGAGCAATCTCCGCCGGGACCGATGATGTACACGCATCAGTTACTCCAATTCTCACAATCGAGTGAACAAACACTCGGCAGGTACCGTCATGCCGAGACGACGATCACGCTATGTAAGCAGTTGCGACGCGTGTTTTTCCATACGTAGACGCACGCAACTAATTGGCGAAACGATACGTACGATTGCGGAAGCAAATACAGAAAACCTGACAAGTGAAAACTGAGCGTTGAATCGTCATTCGGGGTTGAGGTGAATACTCGCTCCTGAATGGGCCAGTGCGACACGGGTTTGCAATCCCAGCTTTCGAAGAGCCTTCGCCACATGTTGCTCGACCGTCCGCGGCGAAAGGAACAGTGCCTCCGCTATCTGTCGATTAGTGAGGCCCTGGGCGGCCAGTCGGGCGACGTCCCGCTCCCGTGGGGACAGCGCGGCACCGTAACCCTTGCGCCCACGTTTTCTTTCACCGTCCTGGAATCGGCCGAGAGTTCGCTTGCACCGGGTCATGTCCCGTTGCAGGCCGAGTCGTGTGTAGGTGTCGAGGGCACTGGTGAAGTACCTGGCCGCATCCGTTGTGTTCCCGGCCTGCGCGGCGAATCGGGCCGCCGATTCATTCGACCTGGCAGCGGACAGCAGACTGGGTAACTCCGCATATAGCGCCGCAACCTCGCCGAAATGAGTCGCGGCCTCATCCGCCCCGCCTTTCCTCGCGGTGATGAACGCCTGGCACTCAGCAGCGGCAGCCGACGCGAGTGGCGCGTCGCAACCGGCGATGCCTGCGGTGTATTCCTCGGAAAGGCGGACAGCGTCGTCGATGCGGCCACTGCGCACGAATGCCTGTACCGCGACCGGCGCGAGATCTGCGGCCCAGACCCAATTGCCTTTACGGCGCATCCGATCAATTCCGGCTTCCGCTTCCGTTACCGCGGCGGCGACAGCGCCCTGTGCCAGACGCAACGTGGTTTTTCCCGCGTCGGCCGCCGCGAGGATGGGAAAGCTGCCTCCCGCGGAGGAGGCGGCCTTGGTGAACTGCTCGGTAGCGACGGGCCAGTCGCTGTGCGCGAGTGAGACCCAGGCGAGCGCGAGCCAGGCTTCGGCGGCGAGGAAGTGGCTTTCTCCGGCGGTGTGGATCATTTCTCGCGCATGCGTGCCCAACGCATCCCAGTTGCCGGTGAGCGCGTCGAGTCGTAGCCGTGTACCGGTGGTCAGCAGTGACAGGTACGGGTCCTCATCCGTCTCGATGAGCTGACCGGCCTTCTCGAGGAAGTCCTTTGACTGCTGGAAATGTCCGTTCCATGCCGTGCCGTCGGCGAGATTGACGAAGGCACGCGTCAACTGCTTGCGAACCTTGCCCGAAGCATCCTCGTCCCACAGGCCGGCCACCACGTCCCAGACGGAGGGATCGGCGCGCTGAATGAGCACGGTGACGCGATTGGCGAGCAGGTTCATGCGGAGTTCGTCGTCGTTGTTGTCCCGCGCGATTCGTTCGGCCTCACCGAGCCAGCGCAGGTTCGCCTCGACCGGGGCCGGTCCGAACGACGGCATCGTCAGGCTGGCCAGACCACGCGCCACGAGTGTGGCGTGCCGCTGCAGGTCATCGATGGCCAACTCGATCTCCGTGGTCCCGGCCTCCACCAATCCCACCTGGTTGATCAGTAGCCGACCCAGGTTCAGCCGCACCTCGGCACGAGTGGCACGGCTCAACCGCTCGTCCCGCAGTACGGCACGTAACCGCTCGATCGTGTGGGCCTGCACGATGCCGTGGGAGGCCTCGCAGCTGAACCGGACGGCGAACGTGTTGCGGGCAGGCAGCGGAAGGTCCGGATCGTCCAACGCGTCTTCCAGCAGGATCAGCGCGGAGGCTACGTCGCCCGCGCCCATGGCGAGGTCGACGGCGGTGCGGGTGTGGCGCGCCCATGCCTCGAAATTCCCTGCCTGCCGATGATGCTGCGCCAGCCGCAGTTCGGGCGGGGTGGACGACGCCGCCAGCAGTTCGGCCGTCCGAGCGTGCAGGAGTCGGCGTGGCGGACCGGGCACGGCGGCGTACACGACATCTCGGGCCAGGGGAGGTCGAAACCCGTATCGTCGATCGGCGGTTTCGTGGAGCAACCCGGCGCGCAATGCCCGCACCACGCCATCGGCCACCCGGCGCGCGGGAAGCCCGGCAACGGTCGCGATCTCGCTTTCCGTGGCAGGTTCCTCCAGTACCGCTATCGCACTGAGCACGGCCACCGAGGTCGGTCCCAGTTCGGAGACGCGCAGGCCCAGGCGATCACACAACGACCGTGGCGGGTCCAGTGCATCGAGCAGTTCCGGCCTGAGCTCGTTACGCGTCGGCGGTGCGGAACCGAGGCGGCGGCGTAGATCCGCCAGCAGTTCAGCCACCAGTCGCGGGATCCCAGCGGTTCGCTGGTGTAGTTCGTCGGCGAACCCGACCGGTACCGCCGAGAGTTCGAGCAGGCTTGCGGCCATCTCGCGCACCTCGGCGGGGGCGAGAGGACCCAGGGCGATCCGAGTCGTCGCCATGCCGGCGACCGATTCGACGACTCGCGGTGTGGGGTGGCCCGCCGAGATCTCCTCGGGTCGCAAGGTGAGGATGACGGACAATTCAGGTGGCGGACTGCGGGTCAGGAAGATCAGCAGGTCCGCGGTCTCCTGGTCGCACCAGTGCACGTCCTCGACGACCAGAATCGCCTGCCCCAGCCCGCCCAGCAGTTGCCGGATCGAGTGGAACGCCTCGTTACGGCCGGACATCGGTCCGTTGAGGGCGGCAACCGCGGATTTCAGCTGTCCGGTGGTCGTGTCAGTTCCCGAGGTGACCTGCCGCAAAGCGTCGACGATCGGGCCATACGGAAGCGGCGTGGACAGTGGCAGGCAAGCACCCGTCAGCACCTGGCGGTTCCGGTGTCGCGGATGCCGGAGCGCTTGACGGACAAGTTCGCTCTTGCCGATCCCGGCCTCGCCCTCCACTCGCACGACTTTCGGCGGGGCGGACAGGGAGTCGAGCAGGCGGGCAAGCTCATCCGAACTGCCGGCGAAGGTCTCGGCCGTCGACGCCCTGCGTTCCCCACGGCATCCGGCCGTGGCGGCTGAGCTGGAACGCAGGAGGACCATCCAGGGAGCGTAGGCCGGGTGATCGCCCGGTCGATACCTTCTTTGGCAGGTTGCTTGGGCGGTCCTGTCGCAATAGATGCGTATCCCTAGAAAGCGGAGGTTTGCTTGTCTCCGCCTCGTTGCTCGCCAACAGTGTTGAGCACTGTGACCGAGGTGAGTGGCCATTGTGGAGGTCGTTCGCATTGTGGCCGCGACACCTTCGACGGTCGATCTCACTTTCTGGAAGGGACGCAATGAAGCGAGAGAGACATCTGTGGAGAAGGCTGCCGGCTGCGGCCGTCCTCGTCACGACAGCCGTGGCGATGGCCGCGGCTTCGACCGGCCCCGCCATCGCTGCCGCACCCGAGGGCGACGTGGTGCAGACGGCCGAGCACGTCGACGGTAGCTACATCGTGGTGCTGAAGGAGGGAATGCAGGCGACGGCGAACGCGTCGGCGATAGAACAGGCGTCGGCATCACTCGCGGCGCGATATGGCGGTTCACTGAACGACACCTACACCGCGACAATCCACGGCTTCTCGGTCCGCGGGCTGTCCGAACAGGACGCCGGGCGACTGGCTGCCGACCCTTCGGTGCGCACCGTGTACGAGGACGGCATCACCCGCGGCATCGGCTCCCAGCAGAACCCGCCTTCCTACGGAATGGACCGGGTCGACCAGCGGAGCTCGTCGCTCGACCAGACATACAACTACAGCAACTCGGCCTCCGACGTCACCGCCTACGTCATCGACACCGGGATCGCGCCGTCGAACCCGGAATGGGAAGGCCGGGCGAGTTACGGCTACGACTTCATCGACGACGATCGTGAGGCCCAGGACTGCCACGGGCACGGCAGCCATACGGCGGGCACCATCGGGAGCAAGAGCTACGGCCTGGCAAAGCAGGTAGACATCGTCGCCGTCCGTGCGCTGGGTTGCGACAACGCAGGGCCGGACTCGGCCACGGTGAGCGCGATGGAGTGGGTGGCCGAGAACGGCACCAAACCGGCCGTGGTGAACATGAGCCTGGGTATGTACGACGTGGGCGTCGGCGACGAGCAGGTGAAGAGCCTGGTGGATCAGGGATTCGTCGTGGTGGTCGCGGCCGGTAACAGCTCGGCCGACGCGTGCGGTACCAGTCCCGCGCGGGTTCCCGAGGCCATCACCGTCGCGGCCACCGATCGCCGCGACAACCGTTCGAGCTTCTCCAACTACGGCAGCTGCGTGGACCTGTTCGCGCCGGGCAGCAACATCACCTCCACCGGGATCAACAGCGGTTCGTCCACGATGAGCGGTACGTCGATGGCCAGTCCGCACGTGGCCGGTGCCGCCGCCATGTATCTGCAGACCGACCCGTCGGCGACCCCGGCGAAGGTTGCCCAGGAACTCGCCAGCAACGCCACCGACGGTGTCGTGGGCAACCCTGGTAGCGGCTCGCCGAACCTCCTGCTCTACACCGGTTTCATCGGGGGCGATGAGCCGGGTAATCCGGATCCGGACCCGCCGGGTGACGCTCCGGAGGCCAGTTTCACGGTGCAGTGCGGGTTCAACACCGGTTGCGCCTTCGATGCCAGTGCCTCCACCGACGACACCGGTATCGCCTCGTACGCCTGGGACTTCGGCGACGGCAACACCGGCACCGGGGAAACCACCCGGCACGACTACGCCACCGCTGGCAACCACACCTCCACCCTGACCGTCACCGACAACGACGGCAACACCGACAGCACCCAGCGCACCCTGCAGTGCTACGACTTCGGCACCTCCGCCTACTGCTTCCCAGCCTGACCACCCACAAAACCCGGGGCGGGGCCACCACAACGGCGGCCCCGCCCCGGCGCAGTTCTGTACACGTGGCAGGCGGCTTCTTGTTCTCACGGACTGAATGCGAGGCGGGGGTCCTGTTTGGACGCGTTCAGCTACCTGTCATATCTCGGCTCGGGTGACGGTTCGAGCGTGCAGGAGTAGCCACTCTTCGATGTCGTCGGGGGTCGCGGCGCCTACCAATGTGTCCAGTGCGTAGCCGTCCTCGAGTGCCACGAAACTGCGTGCCAGCACAGGCGCGGCCGCGGTGAGCCGGAATTCCTCGGCGTGCTCGCCGGCTTCGAGTACGCGCTGGTAGAGGGCGGTCTGCTGGGCCACGAACGCCCGTTGCAGCTCGGTGGTGGCTTGGTTGCGGAGCGCGACGGGCAGCAACTCGAACAGCAGGCGCGTGGTGTTCTCGGTGTCGTCGTCGCGGGGGAGTCCTGAACGGATGCAGGCACGCAGTTGCTGTACGGAGCCTGCTGCCTCCGCGATCTGCTCTGCACGGCGCTGGCAGTAGACGGCACTCGCGTGTTCGAACACGGCAGCCAATAGATCTTGAATGTCCGGGTAGTAGTACAGCACCGATGCCGGGGTCAGGCCTGCTCGCTCGGCGACGTCGCGCAGTTTCGCGGCGGCCGATCCATGTTCGAGCACGGTCTCCGCGGCGGCGTTGACCAGCTGGGCTCGTCGTGCGGTCTGGTTCTTCGGGCGGGGCATGCCTGGATCCTCGCACGTCATGAAGTCGTTGGGGGTTGACAACCAGAAATTCATTAAACAAACTTCGTTTAATGAATCCGACCCACAAGGAGGCCTCATGAGGCAACCGCTGCCCATGGCCCTTGTTCAGGCCCCCGCCTGTCCGGGGAGTGACTTTGCCGAGTTCTCTTCGAGCCTGGAACAGCTCGTCCGTACCTCTCCGCACGTCAGTCTGGTCGTCTACCCCGAGTTGCATCTGTGCGCCGATCTGCCGGTAGGGGGTGCGGCCGCGGCGATGGAGGCGACCGCGGAGCCGCTGGACGGGCCCCGCGATCGTGCGCTGGCCGAGCTCGCGGGCGATCTCGGGATCTGGTTGGCACCCGGAACGGTGTATGAGCGCGGCGCTGACAACGAAATCTTCAACACTGTTTCCGTGTACTCCCCCCAGGGGAGGCGGATTGCGTACTACCGCAAGATCTTCCCGTGGCGGCCCTACGAAACGACGACGCCGGGCTCGCAGTTCGTGGTGTTCGACATGGCGGGTTTCGGCCGCGTCGGGCTGTCTATCTGTTACGACGCCTGGTTCCCCGAACACGCCCGCCATCTCGCGTGGATGGGTGCCGAACTCGTCCTCAACCTGGTGCGGACACCGACGGTCGATCGGGCGCAGGAAACCGTACTTGCCCGCGCGACCGCGATCACCAACCAGGTCTTCATCGGCAGCGTCAACGCGGCGGGTCCCGACGGACTGGGCCGGAGTCTGCTGGTCGATCCCGAGGGATCCGTGCTCAGCGAAGCGCGCGGTGATGAAAGCGTTGTCCTGGACGCCACGGTGGATCTCGCAGAGGTGACCAAGGTTCGTGAGTACGGCACGGCTGGCTTGAATCGCATGTGGAGCCAGTTCCATCCGGAGGACACACCACTGTCGCTGCCGTTGTACGGCGGCCAGATCACCCCGGGCACTTGGAACAGCGGTCACGGTCCACATGCGAGCACGTCCGGCGCACCTGCCGTCGTGGCTGTCTCGGCCGAGGGGAGTTCGTGATGTCTTCCCAGAACAATGATCTCGTCGCCAAGCTCACGTTGCCCTCGGTCGTGCTCATCGGTGTGGCCTATATGGCACCCGTCATTGTGGTGACCACCTTCGGGGTGATCGCGTCCACGACGGACGGCAGTGCGCCACTGGCCTACATCTTTACCACCGTCGCGATGCTGCTGACCGCACTCAGTTACAGCAAAATGGCCCGGGCGTTCCCGAAATCCGGGTCGGTCTACACCTACGCACGCAGAATGCTGGGTTCACGTATAGGTTTCCTGGCAGGGTGGGCCATCCTGCTGGACTACTTCTTCCTGCCCATGGTCGCCTGGCTGATCCAGTCGATCTATCTCAATGCGCAGTTCCCCGCCGTTCCGGTCTGGATCTGGCTGATCATCAACATCGTCCTGACCACCGGCATCAACATCGTCGGCATCGTGCTCACCGACCGGGTCAACAAGACCTTGATGGCGCTGACGCTCACCGGCATCGTGGCCTTGGCGACCGTGTGTGTGCATTACCTGTCCACCACCTCGACCGGGCCACCGGCCGACGCGTTCTGGAACTCAGGAACCACGGTCACCGCGGTCGTCGCCGGTGCCGCCATCGCGGCCTACTCGTTCCTCGGTTTCGACGCCGTCAGCACGCTCAGCGAGGAAACCCACCAACCACAGCGATCCATCCCGAGAGCGATCGTGCTCATCGTCGTCATCGGTGGGCTGATTTTCGTGACGATGTCGTTCCTGCTGCAATGGGTCCACCCCGGAGGGCAGTTCGACAACCCAGAGGCCGCTGGGTACTCCATCGCGGCTCTGGTCGGCGGTACGACCTTCGCCAATGTCGTCAACGTCATCGGGATCACCGGCGGATTCGCGTCCGGACTGGCGATCCAGGCGAGCACGAGCCGCCTGCTCTACGTCATGGGTCGTGACGGTGTGCTTCCCCGCAGCTTCTTCGGTCGCCTGCACCCGAAGCTTCGTACTCCAGTGCCGAACCTGCTGCTCATCGGCGTCGTCGCGATGATCGCGCTGACCCTGAACCTGGACCTGGCCCTGTCGTTCATCAACTTCGGCGCCTTTCTCGGCTTCACCCTGGTCAACGTCTCGGTCATCGCTTACTTCATTCGCCATCGGCACCGATCGCAACGGCCCTCGCCACTGGGGTACCTGCTTGTGCCCGCCGTCGGCGCGGCCGTGAACGTGTACCTGTTGAGCCAGCTCAGCTCCACCGCGATCTACCTCGGTCTCGGCTGGCTGGCGCTGGGAATCATGTACCTCATCGTTCTCACCAAGGGACTTCGGCAGCCCGTGCCCGAGTTCGCCATGACAGACAAGCCAACTCAGGAGCCAGCGCCGGTGTAACAGGTCATCCGGGCACCCGCCACGCCGCCGAGCGCCGATCAGGGATCACGCTGGCGTGGCGGGTCGCCCGGTGCCGGTGAAAGCCGTGGTCAGCACGCCGGACAGGGAACAAGACCAACCCGTCACACGGCGGCGCCGGGGCCGGGCAGCAGGTCGACGTCGCCCGCGTGCATCGATTCGCCGCAGCGGGCGCAGCGTAGGTCGACACCGCTGATCTCGCCGCAAGCGTGGTGGCGGTAGAGCACTGGCGGACCTGCTTCGCCGGCCAGCCATTTGTCCCCCCACCCGACCATGACCATGAGCAGGTCCACCAGCTCGACGCCTTTCTCCGTCAGGTGATACTCGTACCGCGGCCGCTGGTCGTAGGGATGGCGCTCGAGTACGCCCTGGTCGACGAGGTGGTTCAGCCGCTCGGTCAGGACCTTGCGGGAGATCCCGAGGTCGCCCTGGAGCTGGTCGAACCGGCTCAGCCCGACCCATACGTCCCGCAGGATCAGCGGCGACCAGGGCTCCCCGATGACATCGAGCGTGCGCGCGATCGAGCAAGCCATCTGACTGAAGTTGGTGCGTTGCATGGAACCAATCTAACAAATCGGGGTTCCCTTAGGGAACTGATGACGCTATGCTCGCGAAGTCTCTTGAAGGAACTCCAGAAAGGATCTCGGAGATGAGCAAGGTCATCAGCGCCCATGCGGTTTCGGTCGACGGGTATATCACCGGTCGCGATCCGGGTGCCGGTCGCGGACTCGGGGACGGGACGATGCTGTTCGACTGGTACTTCGACGGCGACACGCCCAGTCAGGTGTTCGACGGATTCCGGCTGAGCGAACCCAGCGCACGGGTCTTCGACAGCCTCGCCGCACGTGTGGGGGCGGTCGTGGCAGGCCGCAACACCTATGAGGACTCCGACCATTTTGGTGGCGGCAGCCCCCATCCGGCGGCTCGGCTGCTCGTTCTCAGCCACCGGCCGGCTCCGGAGATGACCGAGCGGCAGACCCTGGTCACCACCGGCATCGAGGACGCGGTCTCGGCGGCGAAGGAGGCCGCGGGCGACAAGGATGTCGGCCTCATGGGCGGCGGCGTCGCGACCGAGGCGCTCAAGGCCGGGCTCGTCGACGAGGTGGTCCTCCATCAGGTGCCGATCCTGCTCGGCGAGGGCAGGCCCTTCTTTCAGGCACTGCCCGAGCACGTGCGTCTCCGGCTCGTCGACGCTGTCCCGGCGACCAGCGTCACGCATCTCCACTACGAGGTCGTGCGATGACCGTCGCAATTGGACAGACGGCGCCGCTCGGCCCCACCGTGCGCCGCGTGCTCGAAGGCACCCCGATCGCCCACCTTGCCAGCGTTCTTCCCGACGGTGCTCCCCACTCCGTGCCTGTCTGGATCGGCACGCACGACGACCACATCGCGATCCTCACCGGCCCGAGCACCCGCAAGGCTCGCAACCTGCGCCGCGACCCGAGGGTCGCGCTGTCCATGACGCCGGCTGGCAACCCGTTCCAGCCGGTCATCGTTCGCGGCAGGGTCGTCGAATGGATCGAGGGCGACGCCGCCTGGGAGATCGTCGACCAGATCTCAACGAAGTACATCGGCGGTCCCTACTCGCGCGGCGAGCAGCGAGTCGTCTTGCTTATCGAACCCGAACGCCAAAGCGCGGGTTGAGAGGTACCGGTCCCGCTAACATCCGTTGCTCGCCCTGCGGTCCGGTCTCGCCGAGCGGGATTGGTGTCCTACTCATGGGGATCCTTCGCTGGCCAGTCGGCACTGGTGATGCCGTCAGCGTGGCCCGCAGGCCATTGGACGAGTTCGATGCGGCGACCATCCGGGTCGGTTATGAACGTCGTCTTCAAACCGTCGTCGCTTTCCTGTCCCTGGCCGATTGGTTCGATCCCGTGGCGGGCCAGGATGTCCAGCATGTCGGGCATCGAGTCGACCTTCACGACGAGGTGACTCAAATCGGTGCCGCGGTCGACCGGCTTGCCGTCATGAACGAGTTCGACGGTGACGAACTCATCGTCGGGGAGCTTGAGCATGGTCAGATGCCCGATCGGCGTCTCGGGCACACTGCCGACGACCTCGTAACCGATCGCCGAGTAGAACGCCAGGGAGCGCTCGAGGTCGGTCACCCGCAGTCCGATATGTAATGTCCTCATCGCGGTACCTCCAAAGCGTGGCGCACAGCTTGTCGCGACTGGGACTCAGAGTGGGTTGAGGCGGGTCTTGAGCAGACAGAACGCGTTGCCTTCGGGGTCGGCGAGGACCTTCCATTGCTCCTCGCCGGTCTGGCCGATGTCGGCCGGACGGGCCCGAGCTTCAGGAGGCGTTCGAGTTCGGCCTCCTGATCGCGGTCGGTGGGGTTGACGTCGATGTGCAGCCTGGGCTTTCCGTGCTCCGGCTCGTTCCCGCTTCTGAGGATGATCGTCGGCTGCGGCCCGCCGAACTCTTCGCGCGGTCCGATCTCGATGGCGTAACCCTCCTGGCCCTCTTCGCGACCGAGTTCTATGAAGTCCAGGACCTCGCACCAGAACCGCGCCAGCATCTCTGGGTCGCGGCAATCAAGGACGAGCTCACTGATACGACATGCCATTAACGAAAACCTACTTTCAGCGTGGGAGCGGCTCTCCGCAGTCGGAACAGCTCGAGACCGTACCGGGCGAAGTGAGCAGGCGCGACGGGTTTCGGGTCCTCGCCCGGCCACCGGCTAAGCGCAACGATCTCGTCGAGGAATTGGCAGCCTGGGAAATGCGAACAGGACCACCACGTAGTTGGTGTTCCGTCGGCCACCGGGACGCGGAGGGACCCGGACAACACGCTCGGGAGATCGCGGACTACCTCGCGAAAAGGAAGGGTTAAGGAAGGCCGGTGAGACGCGAAATCCCTGATCACTGTCGCGACCAGGGATTCTGTGCCCCCGGCAGGATTCGAACCTGCGACACCCGCTTTAGGAGAGCGGTGCTCTATCCCCTGAGCTACGAGGGCGGGGACGTGCGCGCATAGCCTACCGGGCGGCGGGTGGTATCGGCGCGGCGGGATCGGCGTGCGCCTCGCCCGGGTGGGTGTGTGGTTACCGTCAACAAACCGTCAGTGGGTAGCCTTCGTTAACCACAAGCGGGTGAACCCCGCCACACGTTCCGGAGGCGTCGTTGATCAAGGTCATGTTTGCCGACGACGAGGAGCTGGTCCGATCGGGCCTGCGCGCCATGTTGTCGGGAGCGCCGGACATAGAGATCGTCGGAGAAGCCAGCGATGGCAGGTCGGCCGTGGAGGCCGCCCGCCGATACCGTCCCGATGTCGCTCTGCTCGACATCAAAATGCGCGCCGCCGACGACGGCATCCGCGCGCTCCGCGCCATCCACGCGCTGCCCGAACCACCGTTCGTGGCGATGCTGACCACGTTCGACATCGACGAGTACGTGAGCCTTGCCCTCCGCCTCGGAGCCAATGGCTTCCTGCTCAAGGACATCGACCCTGCCGCGCTCCTGCGCGCGGTTCGGGACCTGTCCAGGGGTGGCGCGGTCCTCGACCCCGGGGTCGCGGCCCGGATGGTCCACGCCCACCGCGACGAGCAGCGCGCGGCCCAGCCCGCGCGCAAGCTGCTCTCCTCGCTGTCCGACCGTGAGCGCGAGGTGGTCGGCCTGATCGGCCAGGGCATGTCCAATGCCGAGATTGGCAGCAAGCTGCACCTTTCCGAGGCGACCGTCAAGGGCTACGTCTCAGCCGTCCTGTCCAAGATCGGGGCCGCCAACCGGGTGCAGGCGGCATTGCTCGCTTACCGGGGCGGCCTGATCGACTGAGGAGGCAACGGTGATGGACCACGGCGGATGTCGTTCCCCCGAGGGAGTTGCACGCGGTGCTGAGCTTGCGAAGCGCTGCCGATTGAACGCTGGCTGAGGAGGCAACGGTGGTGGACCACGGTGGGTGTTGTTCCTCCGAGGGAGTTGCACGCGGTGCTGAGTTCGCGAAGCGCCGCCGATCGAACACTGACCAGTACTAGAACGTGCTGTACGCGCTGGAGATGCTCGGGCTGGTGGCGTTCGCCGCCTCTGGCTCCTTCGCCGCGGTCTGGGCCCGGCTCGACGTCTTCGGCGTCGTCGTACTTGGCCTCACCACCGCGCTCGGTGGCGGCATCATCCGTGACGTCCTGCTCGGCATCAACCCGCCGACCACTCTGCGCACCTGGCCCTATCTCGCCGTCTGCGCCGCCACCGCCATCGCCGTGTTCGCCTTCCACCCGGTCCTGGCCAAGCTGCGCAAGGCCGTCCTGCTCGCCGACGCCGTCGGCCTCGGCGTGTTCGCCACCTCCGGCACCGCGATCGCACTGAACGCGGGCGCGCCTGTCTACACCGCCTGCCTCGTCGGCATGACCACCGGCATCGGCGGGGGCGCGCTGCGCGACGTCCTGCTGCGCGAGATCCCGCTCGTGCTGCGCAAGGAGATCTACGCCCTCGCCGCCCTCGCCGGCGCCGTACTCGTCGGCGTGGGGCACCTCGTGCACCTGCCCGCCGGACCGGTGACCGTGTTCGCCGCGGCCGTCGTGGTCACCGTTCGCGTGCTCGCCCTCTGGCGGAAGTGGAACGCGCCCGTCGCCAGGGGGACCGGAGTCGAGTGACACTCCCGGCCGTCCCGCGCGTGTTCTCAGCGGCGGCTCAGACTCGCGAGTAAGACTGGGGTTATGCGCATTCTCGTTGTCGACGACGACCGGGCGGTCCGGGAGTCCCTTCGCCGCTCCCTGGAGTTCAACGGCTACCAGGTGGAACTCGCCAGCGACGGGGCGCAGGCCCTGGACGCCATCGTCGCCAACCGCCCAGACGCGATGGTCCTCGACGTCATGATGCCCAGACTTGACGGCCTCGAGGTCGCCCGCAGGCTGCGCAGCACCGGTGACGATCTGCCGATCCTCGTCCTCACCGCACGCGACACCGTCTCCGACCGGGTCTCCGGCCTGGACGCGGGCGCCGACGACTACCTGCCCAAGCCCTTCGCGCTCGAGGAACTGCTCGCCCGGCTCCGCGCCCTGCTGCGCCGCTCCGGCAACGAGAGCCAGTCCGACCAGCACACCGAGATGCTCAGTTTCGGCGACCTCACCCTCGACCCCGGCACCAGGGAGGTCCGCAGGGGCGAGCGCTCGATCAGCCTCACCAGGACCGAGTTCGCGCTGATGGAACTCCTGCTGTCCTACCCGAAGCACGTCCTGACTCGCGGCCGCATCCTGGAGGAGGTCTGGGGCTACGACTTCCCGACCTCAGGAAACGCGCTCGAGGTCTACGTCGGTTACCTGCGGCGCAAGACCGAGGCCGGCGGCGAACCCCGGCTGATCCACACCGTTCGCGGCGTCGGTTACGTCCTGCGGGAGACGCCTCCGTGAGCAGTGTCGCCCCGACCGCCCCCGCTGGCGCGCCGCCGCCCGAGCCCGCGGTACAGCGCCGGTTCTCCCTGCGGGTCAGGGTCACCCTGCTCGCGGCGATCTGCGTGGCCGGCGCCGTCGGCCTGGTTTCGCTCGGTGCCTATCTCACCGTCCGCGACAACCTCTACCAGCAGATCGACGACAGCCTCATCCAGCGCGCCACCGCCGCGGTGGAGACGCCTCCGGTGCAGAGCAGGCTGCAACAGATCCCCGGCGCCTTCCTGGCCAGCACCGACATCCAGATCGGCCTGCTCTACTCCGGCGACCGGCGGCTGGTCTACCCCGGCGAGGGCAGGCAACCGCCCTGGGGCGAGAAGGAACTCGCGGTAGCCCGCGGCGAGTCCCCGTACTCGCTGCGCACCGACACCGCCACCGACACCAGGGTGATCGCCCTGCCTTCGGGTATCGGCGAGGCGATGGTGCTCGCACAGTCCCTCGGCCCCACCAAACACACCCTCGCCGAACTGTCCATCGTGCTGCTCCTGATCAGCGGCGCGGGCGTGGTGGTCGCCGCGCTCGCGGGCACCGCGGTGGCGCGCGGCGGCCTGCGCCCCGTCGAACGCCTCACCTCCGCCACCGAGCGGGTGACACGCACCGGCGACCTACGGCCCATTCCGGTCAGTGGCGACGACGAGTTGGCCAGGCTCACGCACAGCTTCAACACGATGCTCGGTGCCGTTTCGGAGTCCCAGGAACGGCAGCGCCAGCTCGTGGCCGACGCGGGCCATGAGCTGCGCACCCCGCTGACCTCCCTGCGCACCAACCTGGAACTGCTCCTCGCCGCGAGCCGGTCGCGAACCGCGACCCTTTCGGAGCAGGACAGAAGCGAGATCGAGACGGATATTCGTGGTCAGCTCGACGAACTGACCCAGCTCATCGGTGATCTCGTGGAGCTGGCCAGACAGGACGAGCCCCGCGCCGAGTTCGAACGGGTCGAGCTCGTGGAGACCGTCGAACGCGCGCTGGACCGTGCCCGCAGACGTGCCGGAGAGCTCGACTTCGACGTCGAGCTGCAGCCGTGGGTGCTGACCGGTGACTCCAACGCACTCGAACGCGCCGTGCTCAACCTGCTGGACAACGCCGTGAAGTTCTCGCCGGAGGGTTCCGTGGTCCGGGTGCGCTTGCGCCCGCTCGGTGACGGCACCGCCGTGCTGGAGGTCGCCGACGCTGGCCCTGGGATCGCCGAAGACGACCTGCCGAAGGTGTTCGATCGCTTCTACCGCTCATCTGAGGCTCGGACGCTACCCGGCTCCGGGCTCGGGCTCGCCATAGTCAAACAGGCCGCGGAGCGACACGGCGGAGCCGTTTACGCGGCCAACCTCCCTGAGGGCGGCGCCCTGCTCACGATCCGGCTGCCGGGAATCCCCGGCTGAAACACGGGGACCCCACCCGCGCGTGTTTGATCGTGTAGGATTTTGTGTAGTTGGTTATGGCGTGGGGACGGGAGTTGACGGTGCTGGCGCGGCAGCGGCAAGCGATCATCCTGGAGGAGGCCCGGCGCAACGGCGCCGTCCGGGTCAGTGACCTGGTCGCCAAGCTGGGCGTCTCCGACATGACCGTGCGCCGCGACCTCGACGTGCTGGCAGGCCGCGGGCTGGTGGAGAAGGTCTACGGCGGGGCCACCTCGATGATGGGGAAGAGCACCGACGAGCCAGGCTTCGAGGCGAAGTCGGTCCGGCAACGGGCCCAGAAGAACGCGATCGCCGAGACGGCCGCGACCCTCGTCCGGCCGGGCACCGCCATCGGACTGTCGGCGGGCACCACCACCTGGACGCTCGCCCACGCACTCGACTCGATCCCCGGGCTCACGATCGTCACGAACTCGATCCAGGTCGCCGACGTCCTGCGCGCCTCCGGCCAGGCTGACCGCACGGTCGTGCTCACCGGCGGTGTCCGGACCCCGTCCGACGCGCTGGTCGGGCCCGTCGCCGTGCACAGTCTGCGCACCCTGCATCTGGACCTGGTCTTCCTCGGCGTGCATGGGATGTCCGAAACGGCCGGGTTCACCACACCGAATCTCACCGAGAGCGAGACCGATCGCGCGCTCGTCGAGGCCGGGCGCAAGCTGATCGTGCTCGCCGACCACACCAAATGGGGCGTGATCGGGATCTCGACCATCGCGGATCTGGACGAGGCCGACGCTGTCGTCAGTGACTCGGGCCTGCCGGAGTCCGCCCGTGACGTGCTGACCGAACGGGTCGGCGAACTGATGATCGCTCCTGTGCAAGGGGCGGATGACCTGCCGGAGGAATCTGCGTGCTGAAGACCGTCCGTCACCTCGCCGACGGTCGCGAGATCATCTACTTCGACGAGTCGGACACGGCGACCCCGCGACAGGCGCGCGACACCCGTGACCTGCCACCTGTCGCGGCCTCCTCGGAGATTCGGCGTGACCCGTTGACGGGTGAGTGGGTCGCGATGGCGGCCCATCGCCAGACCCGTACCTACAAGCCACCCGCGGATCTGTGCCCACTCTGCCCGAGCTCACCGGGCCGGCCCAGCGAGGTTCCCGAGTCCGACTATGACGTGGCGGTGTTCGAGAACCGCTTCCCCTCCTTCGCGCTCGACGTGCCCGGCGAACCATCCACTGTGGATGACGCTGGCATCGTCCCGGTGGCTCCGGGGCGCGGCCGGTGCGAGGTGGTGTGCTTCACCAGCGACCACAACCGTTCCTTCGCCGAACTCGGCGAGCGCAGGGTGCGTACGGTCGTCGACGCCTGGGCGGACCGCACGACGCAACTGTCCAAGCTGGACGGTGTACGGCAGGTCTTCCCCTTCGAGAACCGGGGTGAGGAGATCGGCGTCACCCTGCACCATCCGCACGGTCAGATCTACGCCTACCCGTTCGTCACTCCCCGGACCGAGCGCATGATCAGCACCGCGCGGGAGTATCGCGCGGAAACCGGCAGGCACGTGCTCGGCGACGTGCTGGCCGCCGAGCGCCGTGGCGGCACCAGGGTGGTTGCCGAGGGTGAACACTGGACGGCGTTCGTTCCCCCGGCCGCCCGCTGGCCGGTGCAGGTGCAGATCGTCCCGCATCGGCAGGTGCCCGACCTGCCCGCGCTGAGCGCCGACGAACGCGATGATTTCGCCGCGGTCTACCTCCAGGTGCTGCGCCGTTGCGACGCGCTCTACGACCGGCCGCTGCCGTACGTCGCGGGCTGGTACCAGGCGCCGGTGGATCAGGGCAGGGAGGAGTGCTGGCTGCATCTCGAGCTGTTCTCCGTGCTGCGCTCGGCCGACAAGCTGAAGTATCTTGCAGGTTCGGAGTCGGGCATGGCTGTGTGGGTGAATGACGCCACTCCCGAGCAGATCGCGCAGCGGTTGCGGTCCGCGGGCTGAGTCGCCGGCGCGACTCACGCGTTAAGCACAGTGTTGGATGGGATATTCGGGTGATGCACGCTCTCAAGTGCGAATATGGTGCGAGGGTCGCCCGCGTCCGGCTGTCGCGAGCCGGTCCGCGTGAACGCAGGCCTGGCACCATCCGCCAAATTGCGCATCACCCTCACAGCATCAGCTCAGCCTGTTCTCAGGACGGACGCGCATGGTGGTGACATGACCGAGAACGACCCCACAGCTCAGGACCGTCAGGCCACACCCGAGGAGCCCGGCACCGTCGAGCGAGGCGGTTGGCCGGCGCAGGACGACGCCAGCACGCCACCCCGAGGCATACCCGCCACAGGCGAGCAGCCCGCGCAGGCGCACTGGTCCCCTGGAACGCAGCACCAGCCAGACGCGCAGGCCGCGCAGCAACAGCAGCCCTTCGGCGCCGAGAGGCCCGGTGGCAATCCCTACGCGAGCCCTGGCCAGCCCGGTGGTTACCCCGCCGCTCCAGGTACGCCGGAGCAGGCGCACTACTCCCCGTCCTCGACCACGATGATGTATCCGCAGCCGCCGGGGGCCCAGCAGCAGCGGCAGGGCGGTGGCAAGGGACCGGGCAAGCTGGTGGTCGGCATCGCCCTGCTCGCGTTGCTGCTCGGTGGCGGCGCGGGTGGCGCGGCCGGTTACCTCGTGGCGGGCGACGCAACGGGCAGCGGCGCGACGAACTCGCTCGACGCCCCGCCGCCGGCCAAGCAGACCGCCAACGCGCCCGCAGGCAGTATCGAGTCCGTCGCGCAGAAGGTGCTGCCGAGCGTTGTGCAGCTCCAGGTCGCAGGCCGCGCGGGCAGCGGCGAGGGATCCGGCTTCGTGATCAGTGACGACGGCTACATCCTCACCAACAACCACGTCGTCGAGGCCGCCGCCGACGGCGGGCAGATCCAGGTCGCCTTCCAGAACGGCGACAAGGCGAAGGCCACTATCGTGGGCCGCGACCCGACGACCGACATCGCCGTGGTGCGGGCCGAGGGCGTCAGCGGCCTCACCCCTGCCGAGCTCGGCCGCTCGGACGACCTCGACGTCGGGCAGGGTGTCGTGGCGATCGGTTCGCCGTTCTCGCTCGCGGGCACCGTGACGTCCGGAATCGTCAGCTCGCTGCACCGGCCGGTCAGCGCCGGTGGTGGCGGCGGTGACCAGGCCACGGTGATGGACGCCGTGCAGACCGACGCGGCGATCAACCCGGGTAACTCCGGTGGCCCGCTGGTCAACATGGCCGGACAGGTCATCGGCATCAACTCGGCGATCTACAGCCCCAAGTCCGGCGGCATGCCCGGACAGCAGTCGGAGGGCGGGAACGTCGGCATCGGCTTCGCGATTCCGATCGACCAGGCCCGCCGGACCGCGGAGCAGATCATCGACACCGGTAAGGCGCAGCAGACCTTCATCGGTGCCAGGGTGGGTAACAGCCCGCAGGGAGGGGCCGTGCTCGGAGAGATCGAACCGGGCAGCCCCGCCGAGAAGGCAGGTCTGAAGCCGGGTGACGTGCTCACCAAGATCGGCGACCGGCCGATTCCTGACGCCAACACCCTCGTCGCGGCGATCCGCACGAAGGCGCCGAACGAAACCGTCACCTTCACCCTCGCCGACGACTCGACGGTCGAAGTCACCCTCGGTGGCAAACCGGTCGAGGTGAACTGACCACACACGCTCGGTCGCCTCGCGACCGAGACCAGCAAACCGATACTGTCGGAATACCGGAGAGCCGCGGACGGCCAGGTCGTCCGCGGCTCTCGTTTCGCTGTCTGTGCGCGAACTCGAGTCCGCTTACCGCGTCGCCGGCGCGACTGTCATTGGTGGGCGTCGAGCCGCACGGCCCGAACCGCCTCGACGAAACGCCCGCCGTGCAACGTGTTCGCCACCGATTCAGCGTCCGCCATCGTGTCCACATCGGACAACATAGGCCCCTTGACGACTCGCAGCCCCGCCGACCGAAGCGCGTTCCTGGTCAGCACTCCGGTGTCGGGCCGGGACATGGGCACCGTGGCCAGCGCCCGCGCGGTCACGGGTTCGCGCAGCCCCAGCGTCCACCAGCCGCCGTCGTAGGCGGGTCCGAGCAGCGCGTCGGCTCCTGCGAGCAGCCGGGCGGCCTGGCCGGCGAGCAGGTCCGGGCTGACCTGCGGGGTATCCATACCTATCTGCAGTACCGGCCGTCGTGGCCGCAGCCGCGCGGTGTCCAGATGCGCGTTCACCAGCCGCTGGGCGAAGCTGTCGCCGCGCTGGGGCAGCACTGTCGTCCGCTCCAGCACTTCCCGTAGCTCCGTCGCCCGGGCCGCGTTGGAGAGGTCGCCGGTCAAGGCCACCACCGGCACGGAGTCCGGCACGGCAAGCACGGCGTCGAGGGTGTCCAGCAGCGCGGCCGCGGCGATGTCGGCCGCCTGCTCGGCAGTGGCAGGTGGGCACAACCGGGTCTTCGCCTCCCCGGGTACCGGCGATCGGGCCACCACGAGCAGACAGAACCCTTTCGTGCTCACGATCTCAGCACCCTGGCCATGTCGCGAACGGCGCGAGCGGTTCCCCGTACCGAACCGGAGACCTTCGACCTGGTGCCTGCCGCGCGCTTGCCGTAGGCGACGTCGAACTCGCGCACCTGCCAGCCCGCCCTGCCCGCTTTGATCAGCATTTCCAATGGGTACCCGAATGCCCGGTCCGCTACGCCGAGATCGAGCAACGCCTGCCTGCGGACAGCTCGAACAGCGGCGATGTCGTGCACCGGAAGACCCTGCCTGCGCAGGACGCCCGCCAGTAACCGGTTGCCCGCCCGCGCATGCCATGGCCACACCCCGCGCTCGGCGGGCACCCGCCTCCCAACGGCGAGATCCGCCCCCCGCATGCGTACCTCGGCCACCAGCCGGGGCAGGTCGCCGGGATCAAGGGAACCGTCGGCGTCGATGAAGCAGACGACGTCCGAGGTGGCGGCCTCGAGGCCGGTGTGCACCGCGGCGCCGTAGCCCGTGCGGGCCTCGGTGAGGACGAGCGCGCCCAGCCCGGCAGCGATGGCCTGCGAGCCGTCCGAGGAGCCGTTGTCGACCACGATCGCCCGATAGCCGGAGGGTATGGCGCCCAGCACGCCGGGAAGGGCTCCTGCCTCGTTCAGACACGGCAGGACCACGTCGACGTCTTCGGTTCGCACAACAGACAGGCTAAGTCCGCCATGGAGTCAGCCAAAGGATTGTGGTGCTTACCGAACTCTGACATAGACCGTTGGGGTGACGAGATCTTACCGACTCCTGACGAACCATCCGTCCAGCTGACGGCGAACGCCGGCTGCGGCTATCGTGCGGCTGGTGGTCGACTCCCCAGGCAGGCCTGCGCCAGGAGAGACGGTGAAACGGGCCGGCGGCACGCGGGCTGACCTGCTGGTGGTCACGTTCGCCGCGGTGCTGGTCGCCACCGCCATCGCCGTCGGGCTGTACTACAACCGGGACGGTTCCGGCGTCCTCATCTTCGCGTTCGCGCCGCCGTTGTTCGGCAACTGGCTGCCACACGTGGGCCCGGGCACTCCACTGGCGTTGCTCGTCGCGTTCGTGGTGATCGCCTGGGGCCCTGTACTCGCCGCCCGCCTGCCCTGGCGCGGCCTGCTGCCGGTGAGCTACCTCGCCGCGCTGTGCTGGTCGCTGGCGCTCGTACTGATCGACGGCTGGTCCCGCGGATTCACCCAGCGGCTCACCCATCCCACCGAGTACCTGCGTGAGGTACCGGGCATCGTGGACATCCCGAGGATGGTGCACACCTTTGCCGATCGGATCCTGATGGGCAGGCCGGACTCGTGGACCACGCACGTCTCCGGCCATCCACCCGGCGCGACACTGGTGTTCGTCTGGCTGGACCGGCTCGGTCTCTCCGGCGGCGCCGCCGCGAGCTGGGCCTGCGTGCTCGCCGGCTGCCTCGTCGCCGTGGCCGTGCCGGTCACCGTGCGAGCCCTCGGCAGCCCGGAAGCGGCGCGGGCGATACTGCCGTTCGTCGTGCTCTTCCCCGGCGCGGTGTGGATCGCCGTTTCCGCGGACGCCCTGTTCGCCGGGGTCACCGCGAGCGGGATCGCCTTGCTCGCGCTGAGTGTGCGAGCTTTCGCGCGGCGGGCGCGCTCCGCGATCCCACTGGCCGCCGCCGCGGGTGTGCTGCTCGGTTTCGGAGTCTTCCTGTCCTACGGTCTGGTGCTGCTCGGCGTGCTGGCGCTGGCCGTGGTGCTCGCCGGTCGCAGCCTTCGCGCACTGATGTGGGCCACGGGCGGCGCGCTGACCGTGGTCGGGGTGTTCGCGCTCGCCGGATTCTGGTGGCTGGACGGCTATCACCTCGTCTTGCAGCGCTACTACCAGGGCATCGCCAGCGAGCGGCCGTATTCGTACTGGGTGTGGGCGAACCTGGCCTGCCTCGCCATCGCGGTGGGCCCCGCCGTGGTCGCCGCGGTGCGCCGGGGTGTCGCTGCTGGTGCCCGTACGCCGATCCAGCGCTGGGACGGCGCCCTCGTGCTCGGCGGAGCGGCCCTGGTGATGATCTTGGTCGCGGACGTGTCCGGGCTGTCGAAGGCCGAGGTTGAGCGGATCTGGCTGCCGTTCGCGGTGTGGCTGCTGCCACTGACCGCGTTGCTGCCGCCGGCGACCCGGCGCTGGTGGCTCGCCGGGCAGGCGGTGGTCGCGCTGACGGTGAACCACCTGGTGCTGACGGTGTGGTGAGGGAATCATGAGCACGCGACCGGCACCGCGACCTGTTCGGGTAAGGCACCGAGCGTGGTCGAGCCCGGCGGGAGTGACGTGAGGTGAACGGGGTGCGGGACTTGGCGCAGACCGGACAGGTCCTCGTCGTGGATGACGACGAGACGGTTCGCGACGTCGTGCGCCGGTACCTGGAGCTCGCCGGGTTCACCGTGCGGGTGGTCGGTGATGGTGAGCAGGCGTTGCGCAGTTTCGCCGAGCACCGGCCGGACCTGGTGGTGCTGGACGTGATGATGCCGGGAATGAGCGGGCTCGAGGTGTGTCAGCGGCTGCGCGAGTCCAGCGAGGTCCCTGTGGTCATGCTGACCGCGCTCGGCGAGGAGGAGAACCGCATCGCCGGGCTCCAGCTGGGGGCCGACGACTACGTGACCAAACCGTTCAGCCCACGAGAACTCACCCTGCGGGTCACCTCGGTGCTGCGACGGTCGCGGATGCCCCGGCAGGAACCAGCGGTCGCCGAACTGGTGGACGGCGACCTGCATTTGCAGCTCGACGCAAGGCAGGCGTGGCTCGGCGGCGCGGATCTGCCGCTCACGGCACGGGAGTTCGACCTGCTCGCCTACTTCCTCACCCATCCCGGCACCGCGTTCAC
The DNA here is from genome assembly GCF_003385185.1 of Amycolatopsis palatopharyngis. Taxonomy (GTDB): domain Bacteria; phylum Actinomycetota; class Actinomycetes; order Mycobacteriales; family Pseudonocardiaceae; genus Amycolatopsis; species Amycolatopsis palatopharyngis. The sequence goes on from NZ_PQHZ01000016.1 coordinate 109,204, forward strand.
CCGATCCGATCTGCTGGAACGGGTATGGGGCTGGGACTTCGGCGACCAGTCCACGGTGACCGTGCACGTCCGCCGCCTGCGGGAGAAGATCGAACGCGATCCGGCGAAACCGGAACGGGTGACGACCGTATGGGGTGTCGGGTATCGCTACGACCCGGCCGGGGACGGAGACAGCGCGCAGTGCTCGCCATGATCGAGTCGGGCGAGTCGCTCGCCGAGCTACTCATCCACGTCTGGCACATCCTGCCGTTCGCGCTCCTGTTCGCGCTGCCGGTGGCAGTGGCCGGTGGCGTGATCCTGTTCTGGCTGCGCCGGGGCTCGCTGGCCAGCACGCTCACCGTGCTCGTGCTGATCCCGGTGGGCGCCACCCTGGCCGGAGTGCTCGGCGTCAGCGGGTTCATGTTCACCCCCGCACTGACCACGATGCTGGTGGTCTGCCTACTGGTCGCCGCGGTCACCGTTCCCGCGGCCATCGTGCTCGGCCGCGCGATCGCCCGCCGCAGTGTCTGGGAACGGGAGGCGAGGGACCGGGAACGGGCCGCGGAGGCATCGCGGCGGGAACTGGTGGCCTGGATCAGTCACGACCTGCGGAGCCCGCTGTCGGGCATCCGGGCGATGGCCGAAGCGCTTGCCGACGGCGTGGTCGCCGAACCGGGCGAGGTGGCCGGGTACGCGCACCGGATCAGCGGGGAGGCGACCAGGCTTTCGGCAATGGTCGACGACCTTTTCGAACTCTCCAGGATCACCGCGGGGGCACTCCAGCTCACGCTCTCCGCCGTGCCCCTGCGCGATGTGGTCAGCGACGCCGTGGCCGCGCAGGCCCCGCTCGCCGAGCAGAAGCGGGTCAAGGTGCTCGCCACCGCGCAGACCTGGCCGGTCGTCGCGGGCAGCGATCCGGAGCTGGCGCGGATCGTGCGCAACCTCGTCTCCAACGCCATCCGGCACACCCCGCCGGACGGAACGGTCGCCGTGCAGGTCGGTGTCGACGGAGGGGACGCGTTGCTCTCCGTGGACGACGCCTGCGGCGGCATCCCGGAGGACGAGATCGGCCGGGTGTTCGACGTCGCGTTCCGGGGAACCCAGGCCCGCACCCCCGAGCCCTCGGGCGGCACCACCGGTGGCGGGCTGGGGCTGGCCATCGCCAAGGGACTCGTCGAGGCGCACCGGGGCCGGATCGGGGTGTGCAACCACGGCCGGGGATGCCGATTCGAGGTCCGGCTGCCGCTGGCCGCTCGCTGACCTCAGCGATCGTGGGCGGGCCTCGGCCGGTCGTCAGGTGGTTGTGGCCTCACGCAGGGGATCGTTCGCGAAGGCCGCGATGCCCTCGGCGAATCCGGTCCGCGCCTCGAACCCGAGCAGCTTGCGCGCCAGCGCGGGGTCGGCGACGACGTGCCGCACATCAGCGGGTCGAGCGCCGCCGACGATCGTCGGCGCGGGTCCCGCGCACGCCTTGGCCAGTTCCACGGCGAGCTCGCCGACCGTGTGCGGATGACCGGAACAGATATTGACCGCGGTCAGGTCCCCCTCGGGGGCCGGCGACTCGAGGGCCAGCACGTTGGCCCGTGCCACGTCCCGGACGTGCACGAAGTCGCGCTGCTGCCGGCCGTCCTCCAGCACGGTGGGGGACTCCCCACGGCGCAGGGCGGACCGGAACAGCGACGCGACTCCCGCGTACGGCGTGTTCTGCGGCATCCGTGGCCCATAGACGTTGTGATAGCGCAGTGCCCAGACCGCGCCCCCGCTCTGCCGCGCCCAGGCGCCCGCGAGGTGCTCCTGGGCGAGTTTGGTGGCGGCGTAGGTGCTGCGCGGAGCCAGCGGAGCGTCCTCCGGTACGAGCAGGGGAGTGAGCTCGGCCTGGCAGTCCCGGCAGCGCGGCTCGTACCTGCCCGTGTCCACATCGGAGGGAACTCTGGGAGCAGCGGTCACCGTGCTGTGCTCGGGGCACGCGTATCGGCCTTCGCCATAGACGACCATCGACGAAGCGAGGACGAGCCTGCCCACGCCGGCCGTGTACATCGCGGACAGCAGCACGGCCGTGCCGTAGTCGTTGTGCAGCGCGTAGGAAGGGGCGTCGGTGGGATCGACGCCGTGGCCGACCACGGCAGCCTGGTGGCAGACCGCGTCGACCTCGGTCATCAGCTCGGCGAGCAGCCCGCCGTCGGTCACGTCGCCTTCAACGAACCGGTGACCGCCGAGGTAGGGAGGAGCTCCACCGGGCCCGTGGGCGGTCGGCAGCAGGTTGTCCAGCAGCACTGGTTCGTGGCCTGATTCGCTCAGCAGATCGGCCACCTGGGATCCGATGAAACCGGCGCCACCGGTCACGAGAACTCGCACCCAGCACACGCTAGTGCCCCGTCAAGGAAGGTTGGTGTGGTTGTCCGTGGATCGAGGTGTTCGCCGGCGAGGCGCGGGAGGCTGTGGAGAATCGTGCTGAACCTTTCTTGATGGGGCACTAGGACGCGGCGGAGCCCGCCGCGGTACCAGCGATCCGGCCGTAAGCCTTCGGTCAGGTTTCCCGTGTTCATCGGGTGGTCGCCGCGCTGGACGCGGCTGTCTCCGACGGAGACGGCCGAACCGGCTACGGTGGTGCTCATGGAACGCAGTGCACAGCGCCTCGGCCGCGCTCTCGTTGTGATCGTCGACGACCGCGCCGCCCACGGTGAGAACGAGGACACCGCGGGCCCCTTGATGACGGAGCTGCTCGAGGAAGCGGGTTTCATCGTTGATGGCACCGTGGTGGTGCACGCCGATACCGTCGCCATCCGCAATGCGCTCAACACCGCGGTCATCGGCGGCGCCGACCTCGTCATCACGGTCGGTGGAACGGGTGTGTCCCCGCGCGATGTCACGCCGGACGCCACGGCAGGCGTGCTCGACCGTCCCATTCCCGGCATCGGGGAGGCTCTGCGCTCCTCTGGGCTCGCAGCGGGTGCGGTGGACGCCGGGATCTCTCGCGGGCTCGTCGGCGTGTCCGGCAGCACCCTCGTGGTCAACCTGGCCGGTTCGCGGTCCGCGGTCCGCGACGGGATGGCGACGTTGTCCGGTCTGGTGCCGTTCGTGATCGGTGAGCTCTCGGGGCTCGAGGAAGCTCAGGCGTGACCGAACAAGAGCCGGATCAGGTCGCTGATTCGCCTCGACCACCCCGTAGACCCGCCAAGCGAGAGCTCGACGCGGTCTTCGGGGACGTATTGCCGGACACCACGTCGGACGAGCGTGAGCCGGAGGCGCGGAGCCGGGACTCCGATGCTTGGCATCTGGAGAACCGGCCTCCGCACCACGACCGGTAGGGCGCCGCGCGCCTGGGCCGGCTCAGCTGCGGCCCTGCTGCTGCTGGAGCAGGTCCCGGATCTCGGCGAGCAGTTCGATGTCGGTCGGCGCCGCGGGGCCAGCTTCCTCGCCGCGTTTGCGCCGCTGCTGCAACTTCTGCACCGGAAGCACGATGACGAAGTAGACCACCGCCGCGATCAGCAGGAAGTTGATCGCGGCGTTGATCACGCTGCCGAAGTCGAGGAATGTGGAGTCGTTTCCGCTGAGGATGTTGAACCCTAGCCCCTGACCGGCTTCGGACCCGCCCATCGCGTTGATCAGGGGCTTGATCAGGCCCTCGGTGAAAGACGTGACGATTGCCGTGAACGCGGTACCGATGACGACCGCGACCGCGAGGTCGACGACGTTGCCGCGCATGATGAAGTCCTTGAAGCCCTTCAGCACAGTGCTCTCCTAAGCGGTGTCGAGACGGGGGTGAGGGGCGGTCGCTCCCTTGTGGACCCGGACACGCCCTAGCGGAGCGTAACGGTTACCGCTTGCCCGAGTGACGCCGACGCCAGCGTGGTGGCGGACGCCACCGGGACGGACAGCAGCACGAGTGGGCCACCGTCGGGCCCAGGGCGAAGACCACCTCGAGGGTCGTCGGCGGCCGGCAGCACGGCCAGCACCGTGGCGGTTCCGGCGTCGTCGTCGATGAGCTGTGGATCCGAGTCGTCTGCCGCGGCGGTCACGACACTGACCCGCGTGCCGGCGTGCAGGAGACCGGCGATGCCCGGATCGGCGAGGCGGACGGGCACGGTGGCGGTGCCTGGCGCGGTGGGCCGGGCGCCGACCAGTCGTGCGTCGGTGAGGAACTCGCCTGCCCGGACGGCCCCCGCGAGCGGGCGTCCCAGTGCTTTGTCCGGGGCGCGGATCGCCCCGCCGGGACGCAGCGACTCGGGGACATCGGCGACCCGCACGTCATCGGCGGCGAGACTGGTGCCGAGCGGGAGGTCACGCGCGGCCACCAGGGTGGGCAGCGTGGGTTCCGCACCGGTGGCGGCGGGATGCACCGCCAGTACGGTCGCGAGTACCAGCAGCGCGACGGACAGCGCCCAGCGGACGAGAGTCACGGGTCGCGCCCTGGCGAAGAAGCCGAGCAGGGCTCGCCAGCGGTGCCGGGAACGGGAACGTCCGGGTGGAGCCACCTCGTTCGTCGATCTCCCTGGCCGCACTGCTCGCATCGCAACCCCCATCTCGACCTGCGGACGGCGAGTCGTCCTCGCCCGGCCCGATCGACGTTAGGGGCGGGAGCGCGCGATCCGGAAGGACGGAATCACGCGCCTGTGGACAACTCAGGGGGTGTGGATGAACCGGTGAGGCCGGTCAGGAAGCGGCAGCGGCCTTCGACGTGGAGGACGAGCTCGAGGAACCGGAGGACGCCGACGTGGACGACGTGGAAGACGTCGAAGAAGTGGAAGACGAAGAGGAGTCCGAGGACGAACTGCTGGAGGACTCGGACTTCGCCGAGCCGTTCGAGTCGCCGCTCTTGCTCTCGCCTGCCGGTTTCGCTTCGGACTTGCTGGACCTCGCGGAGTCGGAGCGGGCGTCGTTGCGGTAGAAACCGCTTCCCTTGAAGATCACGCCGACCGAACCGAACAGCTTGCGCAACTGGCCGGAGCACTGGGGGCACTCGGTCAGGCTCGGGTCGGAGAACGACTGCACCGTGTCGAAACGGTGGTCGCATTCCTTGCAGGCGTACTGGTACGTGGGCACGGGGGCTCCTTCGCGAGTTGGCACTCGATCCGCGAGAGTGCTAACCCAATTCTGCGGGACGACATTCCCCGAGCGCAAACACGGATTCGTCACAGCTGGTCACGAGCCCTGTTCGCGTCTCACTCGCCGGCTGGGCCAGCGCAGGGCCGCACCACACTCGGTGCCGTACCCGGGTCGGTCAGGTGCGGATCGCGTGCGGCCACACATCACAGCACACCGGGCCAAGCCGGATCCACTCACGGTTCGCCTTGTTCGGGAAGCGCCAGCATCCCCCGTCCGGGTGTGAGTACAGCGTCCATGCGCGTGTCGTGTGCTTCGGCAGGCAGCCGTCGGACGAGTTCTGTGTCGCGAATCACGGCGATGAACACCGTTCCCGGTCTCGTCAACGGCAGGGTCCGGTCGTAGTAGCCCGCGCCCCTGCCCAGTCGCACACCGCGGTGGTCCACGGCCAGCGCGGGCACCAGCACCACCTCGGCTGCCGCCACTCCGGTAGGCCCTAGCCGCTCCCCCGCGGGTTCCATGACCCCGCGGAATCGGCCCTCGACCAGGAGCGGGCTGCCGGTGTACTCGGCCCAGTCGAGCGGACCGGGGCGTGGCGGGACGATCGGCAACAGCACTCGGGAGCCTCGATCGCGCAGTGCGTCGAGCAGCGCGAGCGAGCCGGGTTCGGCACCGAACGGGACGTAGCAGCATACGGTCCCGGCCTGGATGCTCGCGGTCGCGAGAGCCAGGGCGTCGGCCTCGGCCGCATGCTGGGCCGGTGGTACCTCGGCGCGCCTGGCGAGCAGGTGCGCGCGCCACTCCGCCTTGCTCGGACGCTCATTGCCACAGGGGTGCACGTCGCCAGGTTAGGCTTTGCGCCCATGACGGGCGCCGCGAATAACCAGACGTTCCGAACCGCAATCGTGCCTGCCGCAGGCCTTGGCACGAGGTTTCTGCCGACGACGAAGGCAGTACCCAAGGAACTGCTGCCCGTGGTCGACACTCCGGGCATCGAACTCGTCGCCGCCGAGGCGGCGGCCGCAGGCGCGAATCGCCTGGTGATCGTCACCTCACCGGGCAAGGAATCGGTGGTCGACTACTTCCGGGACGCTCCCGAACTGGAGCGGACGCTGGAGCGCAAGGGCAAGACCGAGCTGCTGGAGAAGGTCCGCAGGGCACCCGGGCTGCTGGACGTCGAGGTGGCGATCCAGCACGAGGCGCTCGGCCTCGGGCACGCGGTGGCGCAGGCCGAGGCGAACCTCACCGAGGAGGACACCTGTGTCGCCGTGCTGCTGCCGGACGACCTGGTGCTGCCCACCGGTGTCCTGGACCGGATGGCGCAGGTGCGGGCGCGTTACGGCGGCAGCGTGCTCTGCGCGTTCGACATCCCGAAGGAGCAGATTGCCGCGTACGGGGTGTTCGACGTGCAGGACACCGAGGATTCCGACGTCAAGCGCGTGCACGGGATGGTGGAGAAGCCCGCGCCGGAGGACGCGCCTTCGACGTATGCGGCGGCGGGCAGATACCTGCTCGATACGGCGATATTCGACGCGCTGAAGCAGATCACCCCAGGATCCGGTGGGGAACTGCAGCTCACCGACGCGGTGGCGCTGTTGATCGAGCAGGGGCACCCTGTGCATGTCGTCGTTCACCGTGGAGGGCGGCATGACCTCGGCAACCCTGGCGGCTTCCTGCGCGCTGCCGTCGACTTCGCCCTCGACCACCCCGAGTACGGACCGTCCCTACGTGATTGGCTGGCCGAACGGATCGGAAACCCCCGCTCATGACCGAACCCGAACCGATTCCCGCCCCCGGGGCGCCGGAGGCACTGGATTCCGCCGAGCCCGCCACCGACTTCCGCCCGGTGGAAGCCCAGATCGATGCCGTGCTGGGCGCGGCAGTGCGCCCGAGACCCGTGCGCGTCGCGATCTCCGAGGCGCAGGGTCTGCTGTGTGCGGAGGAGGTCGTGGCCGAGCACGCGTTGCCCGGCTTCGACCAGGCCGCCGTGGATGGCTACGCGGTACGCAGCGTTGACGTCCGTGCGGTCGGGGACGAACCGGTGCAGTTGCCGGTGGTGGGGGAGATCGCCGCCGGGTCCCGGCAGCCGCGCAGACTGCAGCCGGGTCAGGCCGTCCGCGTGGCGACCGGCGCCCCGCTGCCGACCCTGGCCGACGCGGTGGTGCCGACGTCGTTCACCGACGGGCACCAGGCCAAGGTGACCGTGCATCGGCCGGTGCCCTCGGCCGGATACGTCCGGCGGACCGGTGAGGACGTGCAGATCGGCGATGTGGCCGTGCGGCAGGGCGACACGATCGGCTCCGCACAGGTGGGCCTGCTCGCCGCGGTCGGCCGATCCAAGGTGCTGGTGTACCCCCGGCCACGGGTGTCGATCGTGTCCGTTGGTGACGAGCTGGTCGACATCGACCGCACGCCGACGGTCGGCCAGGTCTACGACGTGAACTCGTATGCGTTGTCGGCCGCCGCGCGTGACGCCGGTGCGGAGGTCAGCAGGGTCGGCATCGTCCCGAGCGATCCGAAGCGGCTGCGGGAGATCGTCGAGGGCAGGCTCCTGATGTCGGAGATCGTGGTCGTCGCGGGCGGGGCCGGTGGCAACATCGGTGACGAGGTGCACGCGGCGCTTTCCGACCTCGGCAACATCGACATGACCAGGGTCGCGATGCATCCCGGTTCGGTGCAGGGCTTCGGGAGGCTGGGCCCGGACTCGGTCCCGACGTTCCTGATCCCGGCCAACCCGATGAGCGCCCTGGTGGTCTTCGAGGTGCTGATCCGGCCGTTGATCCGCGCGGCCCGCGGCACCAGGAATCCGCATCGGCGGGTCGTGGGCGCCAGGTTGCTTTCGCCGATCACCTCGACCAAGGGCCGCAAGGGTTTTCTGCGTGGGCAGCTGCTGCGCGACGAGGGCAATGGCGAGTACCTGGTGCAGCCGCTCGGGACGTCGGGTGCGCACCTGCTGGCCTCGCTGGCGGAGGCGAACTGCCTGATCACCGTTGACGAGGATCTGACCGAGGTGTCCGTGGGCGAACAGGTCAAGGTGACCTTCCTTGCCCAGCGCACGTAGCGCTATGTCGACACCGGCAAGTGGCAGTGCATATCAGGTCGAATCGCGCCATCCTGGCTGGCCGGCGCGTCCAGGTGCCCTTCGAGTTCCGGCCGGGGTAGTGGCGCTGCGGCCGGTACGCCTGCGTGACGCGGGCGAGTGGAGCAAGCTGCGGCTGCGCGACCGCGCGTACCTCGAGCGCTGGGAACCGACCGCCCCTGGACCGTGGGACGACCGCAACTCCATGGTGGCGTGGTTGCCTCAATGGACGAGTCTGCGCAGGCTCGGCAGGCAGGGAATGTGCCTGCCGTTCGCGATCACCGTCGAAGGAAGGTTCGCGGGCCAGATCACGCTCGGCAACGTCATCCGGGCTTCGCTGCGCTCGGCCTGGATCGGGTACTGGGTGTCCTCGGAACTGGCGGGCGGGGGCGTCGCGACCGCGGCCGTGGCGCTGGCCGTCGATCACGCGTTCGCCGAGGCCGGTCTGCACCGGGTGGAGGCGACCGTGCGCCCGGAGAACGGTGCGAGCCTGCGGGTGCTGGCGAAAGCGGGATTCCGGGAGGAAGGGCTGTTCCTGCGCTACCTGGACGTCGCGGGAGCGTGGCGGGACCACCTCTGCTTCGCGATGACGACCGAGGAGGCCGGGGACGGTTTACGGGCGCGTCTCGTCCGATCGGGTCGCGCAGAACACGCCTGATTCGCGGATCCCGATGGGTATGTCCCCAATGTGGCATTGGGGAACTTGAACGTCCCCAATGCCACATTGGGGACATACCGACCCCGTTACCACATCATGGGGATTTCACCTAGTTCAGTGATGACTTTTCAAGATCTGCTGCGGCGTGGCACTCCCTCTCGTGTGACTCCTGTGGCTAGCGTGACAAGAGGAGACAAGGATGGTTGTGCACCTGCCAGTGCATGAACCGGCTTTGGTGTAGGGACAAAGGTCGGGGGAGGTGACGGGAGATGCCGAGCTCGTTGATCATCATCGCGCTGGCAGCAGCGTGGCTCGTGGTTTTGGTTCCGATGGTCGCGCGCAAGCGTCAGGAAATCGCGCAGACGAACGACTCAGCACTGGCCGCCCGCGTCGTGCGGGCAGGCGGGGGGCGGGGAGTTTTCGCTGCACCTGCTGGGG
>NZ_PQHZ01000017.1 GCF_003385185.1 Amycolatopsis palatopharyngis
GGGGGGTGGGGGTGGGGGTGGGGAGGGGGGGGGTGGGGAGGGTCTTAGATTGGGATGCGATCGGCTTGGCAGAGGAAGGCGCGGGGGGAGCGGCCTATGCGGGTGAGCACGACGCTCGCCTCCGAGCGGCCGCTCGGCTTCAGGCGCCTGCGCAACGCGTTCGGGTCGATGTCGAGTCCGCGGACGAGAATCTCCAGCCTGCCGACGTCGAACCGCCGCAGGGTGGCCCGAAGACTCTTCTCGTTGTACGGACCGTCATCGAGCACCCGGAAGGCGCGAACCCCGGGCGGCGGCGCGTCACCGGTGAGATAGGCGATCCGCTCGTCGAGCTGCCACAGACCGTACCGCGCCCCGTAATGCCGAACCAGTCCTGCCCGCACCACAGCTCCGTCGGGGTCGACGATCCACTCACCCGGCTCGCCGACGCCGATCGAATCCGGCTCCCGGTCGGTCACCGTCCACTGTGTTCCGTCCGATCGCAGGACGCTCGCCCTCCTGGCCACGGTGGCCAGGCCGCCCCCGTACAGACAGGCTTCGCGCACCTGGCCGTCGAGCGACACCAACTCCACCTCTCCGGCCCATGGCGCGACCGCCGGGTCGATGCCCGGCGCGCATTTCACCACCAGGTCCCGGCCAGGGTAGGCGTCGGCTAGTTCGTCCAGCGGTGGAGTGAAATCACCGGGCCGCCAGGTACGCCTGCCCGCGGAGTCGCGGCGGGCTGGATCCGCGACGATCACCGTGTCCCGCGACGTCGGGTGCAGAGCGTTCGCCCGCGCCAGCGACGGTGCCACCCCGGCCTCCGCACAGTTGTGCCGGGCCATCGACAGTCGTATCGGGTCCAAATCGGACCCGATACAGCGGTTCGCGACGCCCGCCAACTCCACGAGGTCGGCACCGATCGAGCAGGTGACGTCGTGCACGTCCCGGCCGGCGAGCCGGCGAGCGCGATGCGCCGCGACCGCGGAAGCGCTCGCCTGTTGCAAAGCGTCACCGGTGAACAGCCATTCGCCCGCGCCGGACAGTTTGGCCTCCGCCTTCCGGCGCAGCATCACCGTTTCCAGCACGGCGGCCGCACGGTCCGCCCCGCAGATCTCGCGCGCGGCCGCGACATCGGCGATCCGAGTGTCAGCGGTCAGCGGCAGGCCCGCGCACGCGGCCAGTGCGGCCTCGCCGGTGCGCGATCTCAGGAAGACGATGTCCTCCGGGGAGAAGGCGTAGGCCAATGGTTACAGTTCCGTCGCCGCTGGCGGCTTCACACCGGTGATCATGACGTTGTAGAACAACTTCTTCGGCAACACCTTCGCCAGCAGCTTCTTGTCCACAGCGGACAGCCGTAGCCACACCATGTACGCGAAGAGCCGCCACCGCAAGGTGAGCTTCTCCTGCGGCACCGCGGCCTCGAACGTGCGGATCGGCCAGCCGACAAGGGCCGCCGCGAACTCCTCGGTGACCGCACGGACATCGATCGCTCCCGCGCCGAGCGCGGTGCGTTCCAGTTCGGCCGGGTCGAAGGTGTGCAGGTCGACCACGGCTTCCAGGGCCGCGGCCCTGGAAGACTCGTCCAGCTCTTCCTGCGGCCTGCGCCATGCGCTCAACGCGGGCAACTTCGTCACCTTCGTGGTGAGCCACCAGGTGAGCTGGCCGAGCTTGCGGGCGTAGGTGTCACCGATCTTGGTCGGCTCACCGCAGAACACGAAGCGCCCGCCCGGCTTGAGTACCCGCAGGACCTCCCGCACCGCGGCCTGCACATCCGGGATGTGGTGCAACACAGCGTGCCCGATGACCAGGTCGAAACTGTCGTCCGGGTACGGGATGCGCTCGGCGTCGGCGACCCTGCCGTCCACGTCGAGGCCGAGCTTCTCCGCGTTGCGCAGGGCCACCTGGACCATTCCGGGCGAGAGGTCGGTGACGGACCCACGCTTGATCAACCCACCCTGCATCAGGTTGAGCAGAAAGAAGCCGGTTCCGCTGCCGAGTTCCATCGCGGTGGGATAGGGCTGGTCCTGCTCTCCCGCGACCGCGGTGAAGACATCCGTCGCGTACGTGATGCAGCGTTCGTCGTAGGAGATCGACCACTTCTCGTCGTACGTGCCCGCCTCCCAGTCGTGATAGAGCACGTTGGCCAGCTTGGGATCGGCGTAGGCCGCCTGCACCTGCTCCGCCGTCGCGTGTGGGTTGGGAGCCGGGTCCGTCACATCAGTCATGCCCGGCTCACCTGCCCTCGAAGGTGGCCTTGCCGGGCCCGTTCTCGATGAACGACTGCATGCCGACCCCCTGGTCCTCTGTGGCCCACAGCGCGACGAACAGGTTCGTCTCGAGCTTGAGGCCGTTTCGCAGGTCCATGTCGAGCCCACCGTCGATCGCGGCCTTCGCCGCCTTGAGCGCCACGGCGGGGCCCTTCGCGAACTGCGCGGCCCATTTGTGCGCGGCGGTGTACACGTCGTCCGGGGCCACGACCTCGTCGACCAGGCCGATGGCGAGCGCCTCCTCGGCCTTGACGAACCGTCCGGTGTAGACGAGGTCCTTCGCCTTGCTCGGCCCGATCAGCCTGGCCAGCCGCTGCGTGCCACCCGCGCCGGGGATGATGCCGAGCTGGATCTCCGGCTGCCCGACCTTGACGTTGTCGCCCGCGACCCTGCGGTCGGCGGTGAGTGCGAGCTCGAGCCCGCCACCGAGCGCGTATCCGGTGATCGCCGCGACCGTGGGCTTCGGGATCTCGGCCAGTGCCGTCAGGGAGTTGGAGAGGTCCGCGCCGAACGACGACATCTCGACGTAGGAGCGTGCGGCCATCTCCTTGATGTCAGCGCCCCCCGCGAAGGTCTTCTCGCCGCCGTACAGGATCACCGCGCGCACGTCGTCGCGCTCGGTCGCCTCCCGCGCGACCGCGGCCAGCTCCCGTTGTACCTGGTCGTTCAGGGCGTTGACCGGCGGACGCTCCAACCGGATCGTGCCCACACCGGCCTCGACCTCGAGACGTACGAACTCGCCCACGCCCATCCTCCTCATGTCTTACTCAAAAAGCCGGGTCATTCGCCGCCGACGTGCAGTCATGCATGTGAACAACCCTCACAGCTCGGGTATCCGTGCAGGCTACCGGTCGGTAAATGCAGGTTACCGGCGCCGGGCGAAGAAGCGATCACCCGAGCGCTGCAACAACAGGTCCTGCCCAAAGGTAGTGGAGAGGTTCTCGCTGGTCAGCACATCGTCGATGAGTCCGGAGGCCACGGTCCGACCGTCCCCGAGCAGCAATGCGTGGGTGAAACCGGGCGGGATCTCCTCCACGTGGTGGGTCACCAGCACCATGGCAGGCGCGTCCGGGTCCATCGCGAACGTGGACAGCCGGGACACGAGGTCCTCCCTGCCACCGAGGTCGAGTCCTGCGGCGGGCTCGTCGAGCAGCAGCATCTCCGGATCGGTCATCAGCGATCTGGCGATCAGCGTGCGCTTGCGCTCCCCCTCGGACAGGGTGCCGAAGGACCGTGTCGCCAGGTGCTTGATCCCGAGCGCGGTCAGCAGTTCCTCCGCGCGTTCGGTGTCGAGCGAGTCGTAAGCCTCGCGCCAGCGCCCGAGCACGGCGTAGCCCGCACTCACCACGACGTCCCGCACGATCTCGTCACCGGGGACCCGGTTCGCCAGCGCCGCTGAGGTGAAACCGATCCGCGGTCGCAGCTCGAATACGTCCACCCGCCCGAGCCGCTCGCCGAGAACGTGCACCGTGCCCGAGGTCGGGTGCAGCTCGGCGGCCGCGAGCCGGAGCAGGGTGGTCTTACCCGCGCCGTTGGGCCCGAGCACCACCCAGCGTTCGTCGAGTTCCACCGACCAGTCGAGGTCGGCGAGCAGTGTGTTGCCCCCGCGTCGCACGCCGACGCCGGCCATCCGCACCACGAGGTCGTCAAGATCAGCAAGTTCACTGTGCTGGGTCGGCTCGCTCACGGCCCCCATTGTCACCGACACGGGCGACAGGGCTGACGACGACCCACCTCCACCCGCCGCCAGCAGCCGAGAGGGCCCCGTACGTCGGAGCCTGTGGCGACCCGGGTCGCCACAGGCTCCGAGACGAGCGCCCGCCCTGGGCCGCCGGTCAGTGGTGGTAGGCGTGGGCGATGGCGTGCCCACGTCCCCTTCCGATCAGCCACTTGTTGACCGGCACGGTCACGATGAACGCGACGAGGAACGCGAACGCCAGCGCCGCCCAGAACAACACACTGGCCAGTCCGGCGGACATCGCGCCGGGGACGACCACCATCACGCCGTTGTCGACGATCTCCATCACGGTGATGGAGATCGTGTCCGCGGCGAGCGCCACCTTGAGAGCCTGCTTGAACCCGACACCCGCCCGGAGCACTCCACGCATGCTCAGCGCGTAGCCGAAGATGAACGCGAGCCCGACCGCCAGCGCGATGGTGGCTACCGGGTGCAGCCCGAGCCAGGTGCCGATGACCATGCCGAGCACCTCACCGATGGCACATCCGGTGAGGCAGTGCAAGGTCGCGGAAGCGGCACTGCCCCAGGTGGCACTGTGCGTCCCGTGCTCGGCGTGACCGTGCTCGGCATGCTCCGCCGCCGCGTGGTGGTGGTGCTCGTGATGATGCTGCACAGACACGGTGTGCACCCTTCTCCCGATTCCGTCGCCCCCTCGGGGCCTCGCGGAGAACCATATACCCCTAGGGGGTACTTGCCAAGTGCTTTCCCGCGACATGCGTTCTCGGACCACAGGAGGCAGTAACCTGAGACCTCGCGAGGAGGTGACCACGGTGCGACTTGGCAAGCTGGAAGCTTCGGTGATGGACGTACTGTGGGCCGCGACCGAGCCGCTGCGGGTCCGGCAGGTACTCGACGAGCTGAACCGGCGGCGCACCCTCGCCTACACCACCGTCCTGACCGTTCTGGACAACCTGCACCGCAAGGAACTGGTGGTCCGCGAGCTGGACGGGCGTGCCTACTCCTACCGCGCCGCCAGTAGCCGCGAAGAGGCCGCGGCACTCGCCCTGCGTGCGGTCCTCGATTCGACCGGCGATCCCGAGTCGGTCCTGCTGCACTTCGCCAGATCCGTCTCCCCGCAGGAGTCGGAAGTCCTGCGCAGGGCGTTGCACGGGAGACCGGAGGCACGATGATCCTCGCGACCGCTCTGCTACTCGGAGCCGTCGTGGTGGGCTGGTGGGGACCTCGTGTTATCGGCGGGCTCGGCCCGACGACCGCCATCGTCTGCTGGCCAGCCGCGATGGCAGGCATCACGGTGAGCGCGCTGGCCGGTGTCCTGCTGCTGGTACTGCCCGGACACGGTCCAGCAGGCGCGATCACCCATGTGCTGCACCACTGTGTGTCCACGGTGGGCCACACCAACCTGCCCGAGCTCGATCCCGCGGTCGCGGCGCTCAGCCTCGCCGTCGCGGCGACCGTGCTGGTCCGCATCGCGGCGTCCGCGGCAAGGACCGCCCGGCGCCAGGACGCGATGCGCCGTCCTCACCTGACGGCTCTGCGCATCCTGCGACCGGCGAGCAACGGCACGATCCCGACGCTCTGGATCGACCACGAGCGACCGATGGCCTACAGCCTCGGCGGGCGCGACAGGCTGATCGTGGCGACCCGAAGCCTCGTCGACCGGTTGTCCCCCGAGCAACTACGGGCAGTCCTCGCCCATGAACGCGCCCATCTGCGCGGACACCATCACCAACTGGTCGCGGTCGCCGACACGATCGCGAAGGCACTGGGGTTCATACCGCTGATGCGGCACGCCCCCGGCGTTCTCCGCCTGCAGGTCGAACTGGCCGCCGACCGTGCAGCGGTACAGGAGTGCGGGCTCGACGCCGTACGCTCCGCATTGCTCGCGCTGACCGCACAGCCCAGTCCCCCTGGCGCGCTCGCGATGGCGAGCGGAGACATCGCGGTTCGGTTGCGCAATCTCGGCCGGACCGCCGCAGGGCCGCGCGCACTCCGTCGCGTGGTCGCGGGCTTCATGGCCGTACTCGCGGTTGCCCTGCCGGCGATCGCCGCGTTCGTACTGCTGAGTGCGGTGAGCGTGCTCGCCTGCCCGCTGTTGCCGAGCGCCGGGTAGGGCCCCTGGGGGTCAGGCCCTACCCGGCATCGACACGAAGACGGCAACCGAGGGGGGAGGCGGTTACCGATCTTCGGCGGTAGTGCCGCGAGCCGTGGGCCCGCGCCGCTACTAGCGTAGATAGTACAAGATTCTACTTTCTATGGGTGTGACCATCGGCACTAAGTTTCGGACGTGTCGATCAGGGCAGGATGACCTTGCCGAGTTCGGCCGGACTGGCCAGCAGGTCGTGGCGGGGCAGCACCCGCACGGTGTAGCCGAGGGCACCGGCGTGCGGCAGGCGAAGGGTGGTGCCGAACTCGCCGATCCCGGTGTTAACCATCGGCACGGTGACCGGTTGCAGCAGGTCGTCGGTGTCCCCGACCTTGCCCACGACCGCCTGGACGTGTACGTCGGACGGATCGAGACCGGCGAGGTCGACACTCGCGCGCACCCTGATCCGGTTCCCGACGACCAGCGCCGAGTGGTCCGAGTTGTCCTGGTGGTTCTCCGCGGAATCCACCTGGAGTTCGGTGTCGAGAATCCGCACCCGTCCCCAGGACATCCCGAGCCGCACCCGATAGCCGGCGAGCGAGCGTGCGCCGTTGTAGCCACCGCCCGTCGCGGCGGCCGCCATGGTCGCGGCGGGGCGGTAGTAGGACTCGACGTATTCCCGCACCATCCGCGACGCCTGCACCCTGGGGCCCAGCGTGCGCAGGGTGTGCCACACCATCGACAACCAGCCGCCGGGCACCCCACCCGCGTCCCTGTCGTAGAACAGCGGCGCGATCTGCTGGCCAAGTAGCTCGTACAGCGCGGCCGCTTCCAGGTCGTCCCGCCGCAGCGGGTCGGTGACTCCGTCCGCCGTAGGGATCGCCCAGCCGTTGCTGCCGTCGTAGCACTCGTCCCACCAGCCATCACGGATGGAGAGGTTCAGCCCGCCGTTGAGCGCCGACTTCATCCCCGAAGTTCCGCATGCCTCCAGCGGCCGGGTCGGGTTGTTGAGCCAGACGTCGCAGCCGCGGTAGAGATAGCGCGCCATCGACATGTCGTAGTCGGGCAGGAACACGATCCGGTGGCGGACGGCGGGATCGTCGACGAACCGGACGATCTGCTGGATCAACGCCTTGCCACCCTCGTCAGCGGGGTGCGACTTGCCCGCGACGACGACCTGGATCGGGCGCTGCTCGTCGAGTAGCAGGGCGCGTAGCCGGTCGGGGTCGCGCAGCATCAACGTGAGCCGCTTGTACGTCGGCACCCGCCGCGCGAAGCCGACGGTGAGCACGTCCGGATCGAACACGGAGTCGGTCCAGCCCAGCTCCAGGGCCGAGGCGCCCCGCTGTAGCCACGAGACTCGCAGGCGCCTGCGCACCTCGGCCACCAGCTTGCCGCGCAGATCCCGGCGCAGGTCCCACAACTGCTCGTCGGTAACCGCATTCGACGAGCCGGAATCGCCGTCGTGCCCCCATTCCTCGTCGTTCCCGCCCAGTAGTGCCGTCATCTCCCGCGCAACCCAGGTCGGGCCGTGCACTCCGTTGGTGACCGACGAGATCGGTACCTCGTCCTCGTCGAAGCCCGTCCACAACCGGGCGAACATCCGCCGCGATACGCGGCCGTGCAAGGCCGAGACCCCGTTCGCACGCTGCGCGAGCCGCAACCCCATATGCGCCATGTTGAACATCCCGGGGTTGTCCTCGGCGCCGAGCGCGAGCACCCGCCGGACCTCGATCCCGGGCAGCAACCTGCCGTCCCCGAAGTAGTGCTGCACGAGGTCGACCGGGAAGCGATCGATACCGGCGGGCACCGGCGTATGCGTGGTGAACACGGTGCCCGCCCGAACCGCGGACAACGCCTCCTCGAACTCGAGGGATTCGCTACCCAGGATCTCGCGGGCCCGCTCGAGGCCGAGGAAACCGGCGTGGCCCTCGTTGGTGTGAAAGACCTCCGGCTGCGGGTGCCCGGTCAGTTCGCAGTAGCGCCGGACTGCCCGGACCCCGCCGATACCCGCCAGGATCTCCTGCCGGATGCGGTGATCGGCGTCCCCGCCGTAGAGCCGGTCGGTGACTCGGCGCAGGTCCTCGTCATTGGCATCGACGTCGGTGTCGAGTAGCAGCAGTGGGATCCGGCCGACCCTCGCCATCCAGATCTGCGCCCGCAGATCGCGACCGCCCGGCATCTCCACGCACACCAGCACGGGCTCGCCGGTTGGTTCGGTGAGCAGTTCCAGCGGCAGCCCGCTGGGATCGATCACCGGGTAGTGCTCGACCTGCCACCCGTCCAGCGAAAGCGCCTGCCGGAAGTAACCGGCGCGGTAGAGCGGGCCGACACCGATCAACGGGGCACCGAGGTCCGAAGCCGCCTTCAGGTGGTCCGCGGCGAGTACACCCAGGCCGCCGGAGTAGTTCGGCAATGCCTCGGTGACCCCGAACTCCATCGAGAAGTAGGCGATCGCCGCGGGCAATCTGCTGCCGTCGCCGTTATCCGCCGAACCACGCTGGTACCAGCGTGGTTCGGTCAGATAGCGCTGCAGATCCTCGGTCGCGGCCCTGGTTCGATGCAGGAAGTCCGCATCACCCGCGAGTTCCTCGAGCCGCGCCGGGTCGACGGTAGTCAGCATCCGCAACGGGTCCTTGAGGCTGCGGAACAGGTCGTCGTCGATGGAGGCGAACAGGTCCCGGGTCGGCGGGTGCCACGTCCAGCGAAGGTTCGTGGCCAATTCGCCCAGTCCCGACAACGGCTCCGGCAGGCTGGGGTGCACGGTGAACCGGCGGACTGCTCTCATGGTCGCGACCCTAGCCCGCCGGGCAACCCGCCGCGGCCGGTGCCGCACCGAGCGGGCACCCCGGCCAGGTGGCGCCGGACGGGGGCTCGCGCAGAATGGGGACGTGACTCACCGCGCGGCAGACAGGCTGGTACCGATACTCGCCCTGTTTGCCCTGCTCGGCACGGGATGTACGACAGTGGGCACGGCGCACCCCAGCTCGACGATCGTCGCGGACACGATCGAACGGAGTACAACCTCCCTTGTGGACCCCGGCTTCGTCCAGGGCACCGACGGGGGCGAGATCGACCGGCTGGCCGCGACCGTGCTCACCGACGTGCAGGACTTCTGGCGACAGCGGTATCCCGAGGTCTTCGGTGATCCGTGGCGCGAACTGGAAGGCGGCTTCCATTCGTCCGACACCGCCGATTCCCGCGCCGCGTCTCCGCCATGCACGGGCGACGCGGCGAATATCGCGGGCAACGCCTACTACTGCTCCAGCGAGGACGTCATCGTGTGGGACAGGTCGGCCCTGCTACCGGTACTGGTCGAACGCTACGGCGCCGGCGCGGTGATGCTGGTGCTGGCGCACGAGACCGGGCACGCCGTGCAGGCGCGGGCAGGCGTTACCGGTGGCAGGGCAGAAGGGGACGGGCTGTACCCGACGATCGTCACCGAGGCCATGGCGGACTGCTACGCCGGCGCCTTCCTGCGCTGGGTCGTCGACGGCAAGGCCACCCACCTCCGGCTCACGGCACGCGACCTCGACCCGGCCCTGCGCGCGCTGATCACCTTCCGGGATCCGGTGGGGACGAGTAACCACGAACAGGGCGCCCACGGCGACGCCTTCGACCGCGTTTCGGCGTTCCAGGACGGCTACGCCGAAGGGGCGCGGCCCTGCTCGACGATGACGGCACGAAACCGTGAATTCACCCAGCGGGAGTTCACCAGCGCGGCCGACCTGGAACGGGGCGGGAACCTGCCGTTGCCGGATCTCGTGCGCGCGATGTCCGCGGACCTCGGCCCATACTTCACCGGCGTCGTCGAGCAAGCGGGCCACCAGTGGAAGCCGCCCCCGCTGGAAACCGTCGACAGCGCACCCGCCTGTTCCGGTGGCGCGCAAGGCGCCGCCGCCTACTGCCCGCGGGAGCGGTCGGTGCGGGTATGGCCGGATGGCAGGGTGAACGAGCTGCACACCGCGATCGGGGACTACGGCACCGGAACTCTGCTGGCCTCCAGGTACGCGTTGGCCGCACTGCACGCGGCAGGGCGACCGCTCGAGGGAGCGCGGGCCCAGCGTGCCGTGCTGTGCCTCACCGGGGCCTACACCGGTTCCCTGCTGCGGCCGGAGCGGGATTTCACGGTGTCGCCGGGCGACCTCGACGAAGCCGTGCAGGTGCTGCTCGGCTACGAGTACCCGGCCAGGGACGTGGCCGGTGGCGCGCTCGGCTCCGGCTACGAACGCGTCGAGGCGTTTCGGGGAGGCGTGACGGCGGGAGCGGCCGACTGCGGTCTGACCTGATCCCGGGACGACACGGGCGGCCCCTGGGTAAGGTTCCCCCGGCCGGGGTTGGTGCACAGAGGACGGGGAACGGGCGAGCATGGGCTTTCGACGGCGACACGGCGGACGAGCGGCCCTGGTCGCGATACTGGCCGTCGCGGCGCTCGGCGGCACGGCCGCCTGTGGCACCGAGAAGACGGCAGGGCAGCCGCGCACCGTAGGAGATGTGGCCGGGCTGCCGGTCACGCATTTCGAGAGTGGCCTCAAACCGACCGCCCCGGATCCCGGTATCGAGGTGCGGGGCGTGACGGAGTCCGAAGAGGACACGATCGCGACCGCCGCGATCGCGGACGTCAGCGCCTACTGGTCCGAACACCTGCCCTCGGTTTTCGGGCAGCAGTTCGAGCCGGTCAAGTCGCTGCTGTCCTACGATCCCAGTGGCAAGGCCATCGACGTATGCGGAGCCTCCACCCGGGACGCGATGATGAACGCTTTCTACTGTCCGCCCGAGGACCTGGTGGCCTGGGACAGGGGACAGTTGCTGCCACTGCTGCGGGAACGCTTCGGACCGATGGCCATCGTGACGGTGCTCGGTCACGAGTACGGCCACGCCATCCAGTACCGGCTCGGGGCCAAGGCGGGAATCGACAAGTCCACCACCACGATCGTGAAGGAACAACAGGCGGACTGTTTCACCGGCGGCTACTTCCGCTGGATGGCCGAAGACCGTAGCCAGTACTTCACCGTGTCCACCTCCGAAGGACTCAACCAGGTCCTCGCGTCGATGTTCTTCATCCGGGACCAGGCAGGGCAGTCGGCACGGGATCCGGGCGCGCACGGAACCGCGTTCGACCGGACGTTCGCCTTCCAGCTCGGCTTCGAGGACGGCCCCGCGGCCTGCGCGAAGATCGACCAGGCTGAGGTGGACTCGCGGATCACCGAACAACCGTTCCACTCCGGGGACAAGGGCGAGGGCGACACCCGGATCGACGCGAAGGCGATCGGTCATCTGCAGCAGAGCCTGGATCAGGCGTTCTCGGAAGCGGGTGTGCTGGCACCGCGGATCGCCGACGACGGTGGCAGCTGCCCGAACGGGCCGAGCACGCCACCGGCGTCGTACTGCGTGGACACCAATACGGTGAGCATCGACCTCGCCGCACTGGCCGAGCTCGGACAACCGGTGGACCGCGAGGCGGAGTTCCGCGGCAGGGAGACGACCGGCATCGGCGACTTCGCCGCCTTCGCCGAGATCGCCTCCCGCTATACACAGGGCATCCAGCACGGTGTCGGCGCGGAGCTGGACAACGCGAACGCGGGCCTGCGCACCGCCTGCCTGGTCGGGGCCTGGGCCGGCGCGACGAACACCGATGGCAACAATCTCCGGCTCTCACCCGGCGACCTCGACGAGGCGATCGCCGAGTTGCTGCAGCCGAAGAGCCTCATCGCCGCGGATGTCAACGGCATCCCCGTCGCCAGCGGGTTCGCCAGGGTCGCGGCCCTGCGCACCGGCTACCTGGAGGGATCCGTTCCCTGCAGCACGAACTACGGCTGAGTTCGTGTCATCGGGAGCCGGCCGGAGAACTCGGGGCCGCGATCGAGGTCGCTGACTCCTAGCAACCGTCCAGTTCTGCTGCTTGACACCCCTGTCAGAACAGTGCGCTGGCCAGGTCCCTGCGGGCCTTCAGGACACGTTCATCGGCCGGATCGAACAGGTCGAAGAGGCCGACCAGGTGCTCGCGTACGCGGTTACGGTCCTCACCCGACGTCCGGCGCACCGCGG
Organism: Amycolatopsis palatopharyngis; assembly: GCF_003385185.1. GTDB lineage: Bacteria > Actinomycetota > Actinomycetes > Mycobacteriales > Pseudonocardiaceae > Amycolatopsis > Amycolatopsis palatopharyngis. The sequence goes on from NZ_PQHZ01000017.1 coordinate 12,077, forward strand.
CGACCAGGCGCGCGAACGCGTCCTCGACCCGCTGCTGCGCGACCTCGACGTCGGCTGCCGCGAGCTGGGCGTCCAGATCCTCCGGGGCGGCCTCGGCACGGGAAACGGCCGACGGGTCCGCCTTGCTCGCCCGGGCCGCGAACCTGACCTGCACGAGGGCTGCCTTGGCCTGCTCATTGACCGGTTCGGCGTCGAGGATCCGCTCGTAGGCCGCCTCGGCGGCGGCGTAGTCCCCGCGCTCCAGCGCGTCCTCCGCCTCGGTGAACCGCGGGTCCTCCTGCTCCTCCTCCACGTCAGCCGCGCCCGCCTGCTCAGCGGCACTGATGCCGGGCAGCTTGTCGCGCAGTTCGTCGAGCAGGGAGTCGAGCCATTGCCGGATCTGCGGTTCGGGCTGCGCGCCGGAGAAGGCGTGCACCGGCTGCCCACCCGCGATCGCGACAACCGTCGGGATCGACTGGACCCCGAACAACTGCGAGATGCGCGGGTTCGCGTCGACGTCGATCTTCGCGAGAACCCAGGCACCATTCGCCTCAGCCGCGAGCTTCTCCAGCAACGGGCTGAGTTGCTTGCACGGCCCGCACCACTCCGCCCACAGGTCGACGACGACGAGGGTGTGCATCGACCGATCGACGACCTCGGCCTGGAACGTTGCCTCACTGACATCGATCACCGCGGCCCCACCGGCGGCCGGGGTGGCAGCGGTTCCGGCAGGCGCACCCGCCGGTTGCTGCTGGGCCGCCTCCGCGCGTGCCTTGAGACCGGACAGATCGACCGCGCCGGACAGCGCGGCGGACATGGCTGCTGACTGTGCTGATCCGCGTGGGTGTGTCACGACTCCATCCTGGCATGACTCGGCCGAGGCTTCACCGCAGGTCGAACATATCCGTGTGCTGTTCGAGAGTCGGATTGTTCACTGCCGGCGTGCCCCGTGCCCGGACCTCACTCACCGACCCCGTGGGTAATCCTCCGACGGTCAGCCGAGGTGTTTCTCGACACGTTCGACCTTGGCCTCGAGTTGTCCCTCGTCATAGCCGGGACGGATGTCGGCCTTGAGCACCAGCCCGACCCTGGACGCACCCTCGCCTGCGGCCTCCACCGCCCGCTTCACGACGTCCATCACCTCGTCCCACGAGCCCTCGACGTTGGTGAACATAGCGTTGGTCGAGTTGGGCAGCCCGGACTCGCGGACCACGCTTACCGCCCTCGACACGGCCTCACTGACACCGCCGTCCGGTTCCCCGCCGGACGGGCTGACGCTGAATGCGACGATCACGGGCGATTCCTCCGATCAGCTTCTGTTGCCCTTCACCACGAACCCCCACCCGCTCCGGCGGGGGCCGTCTGCTTTCCCTCTTCCAGCGCGTTCAGCGCCCGGATGAAGCCGTCCAGCAGGTCCCGCAGCACCACGAGCAGATCCAGCGCGCTGAACAGCGCCTTCCCGAGGGACTTGAGCAGCAGGCCCACCTTGGTCACCACCCGCGCGATCGCGGAGGTCGCCTGCGCCACCACCAGCGGCGTCGCGGTCCCGAGCGAGGCCAGTAGCTCGATGGTCCAGCTGACCAACGAACCCGCGATGCTCGCTATCAGGTCACGCACGGCCGTCCGTACACCGTTGACGACCTCGGCCATGCTCATCGTGAGCGTGGCGATGCCATGCGCCACACCGGCGGTGCCGCCGTAGAGCCCCGACAGCGCCTCGGCCTTCTTGCGGTACGCGTCGCCCGCATCGCCCTGCCAGGTGACGGTCCCGCGCGGCGCCTCGGACCGCAGCTCCGACCCGACGGCGGTCATCTCCTCCTCGATGTTGGTCCAGGACTGGGCGTACGCCTTGACCATGTCGGGATTGCCCGCGAGTTCGTTGAGGGCTTCGCGTGCGGGCTCGATGTGCTCGAGCATCCAGGAGATCACCTGACCCGCGACGTAACCGATCGGGTCGGTGACCGCGCCCGCGACGTCGAGGCCGCCCGCGATGAGGCCGCTGACCGCGACCTTCCAGTCGCCGCTGTCGATACCGTCGGCGATCGCCCAGCCTGCCTCGAAGGCGGTGACCCCGGTCATGAAGCCGGTGCCGGACTCAGCGTCCGGCGCACCCATGTTCGCGAACGGGTCGCCGTCCTGGCGGTCCTCGGCGTAGTAGTTGTCGGGGTCGGTGTTCGGATCGACCAGCGGCTCTTCGGTTCCGGCTGTGGTCATCAGGCGTCCACCTTCGGCACGCCGGCGCCGGCTTCGGTGACCGAGCGCGCCAGCTGCACCATCAGGTCCGCGATCCGTTCCTCGAGCTGCTCGTAGGCCTCGGCGGCCGCGGTGAGGCCCTCCGCGAGGTTCCCGGTGACATCAGCGGTCTTGGTCAGCGTTTCCGTTCCCCGGGCCTGGGGTTGCTTGAGCATCGAGCCGAACGGCTGGCAGAGCACGCCGTACGCGTCGTCCAGACCGCTCAGGTGACTACCCGCCGCCGCGGCCTTCGCCGCCCTGTCCTGATAGTCGCGAACCGTTTCCGCGTGTGCCCGGACCCGTTCCGGTTCGACCTCGTATCCCTCGCTCACCGGTCAGAACTCCCCTCGGCGCAGGATCGACTGGCCGCCCCAGTCGTCGTCATCGTCAGAACGTGGACGCTGCGCGGGGCGCTGCGGTTCCTGTTGCGACTGCTCCGGCTGCTGTTGTTCCGGGTGCCGGGGCTCGCGCTGTTCATCCTCGAGTTCGCCGATCGCCATCTCGGTCGGCCCCTCGTCGGCCCCCGCCTCCTGCTGATCCGGAAAGCGTTCGGCGTACTGACCGATGAGGTTGTTGCCCGGCGCGTCGTCACCCACGGTCTCGTGTACGAGGCCGGTGACCTGGTCGCGCAGCTTTGCCTGCGCCCGCCGCATCGTCGCCAGTACCTGGGCCGCCACCGCGGGCGGGTCCATGCCACGCGTCCGTTCCCCGAGGTTCAGTGCGGTAGGCACCCCGTTGGCGTCGACGGTGATGGTCACCTCGCCACCTTTGGAGGTCTCCGTGACGCTGGTGGAGTTGAGCCGCTCGTGCAGCTGGTTGTAGCGCTGGGCCTTCCGTTGCAGGCCTTCGGCCCACTGCTCGAGCTTCTCGCCTGCCTCAAGGGGATTCGAACTGGCCATTACCGCTGGTCCCTCCGGGTGCGCGCCGCGTTTGAGGGTCACCCTAGCGACCGACCCCGCCTCGCCATGCCGCAATTCGCCGATTCAGCAGGTCCGCGAACAGACCGGCGTCGGTGATGGGGAACATCCACTCCCCCAGGTCGGTCGCCAGGATCACCGCCGGCCCAGGTGAGGTGTACATCGTGGACCCGTCGGACAGCCGCAGCCAGGGGATTCGCGGTGTCGCGGGCGGTAGTTCGGCTATCCGGACAGCGCGGATACGGTCGAAGGTGAGCTGTCCCGCCGCGGTCGGCCCGCCACGACCCCGGTGCCGCCGGGTGGACCACTCGACCCGGTCCCGGACGACTCGGGCGGAGCCGGAGAGCAGCCCGTCGCCGGTGATCGGCAGCCGGGCTCGGAAGGCCACGGTGAACGGCGTCGCGGCGAGTTCGGGACAGACGGGCAGGAGCAGCGCTCTACTCGCCAGGTAGGCGAACACGCAGCCGAGAACCAGCAGGCCCCACTGCGCGAGGAAGGCAACCGTGGCGACCGTGGAGGCGCCTGCCGAACCCGCGCTGACGGCCATGCCGACCGCCGGGATCCCACCGAGCAGCTGCTGGCAGGCCATGGTGAGAAACGCCGCCTTGAGCCAGAGGTGCGGTTCGCGTGTCAATGCGGACAGCCGTACGGCCAGCACCACAGCGGGCAGCGCCGAACCGAGCAGGGGCAGCACCAACCACCAGGCGAACTCGTGGGCACCCGCCATCGTCACCATCAGCGCGCTCGACAGCGCGATGAGCGACGGGCAACCGGCCAGTGCCAGCAACAGGTAGCCCCGCGCCTTGGCCCACCGTGGCTGCAGGACCCGCAGTACCTGGCCGTCGAAGACGCCGGGCACCAGGGAAGGGACACGCGCCGCCACGGACGAGACGGTAGCAGCGGTTCAGCGAGCGCACCCCGGCCCCAGGGATGGTGCGCCTGCAAGTACCCCCAAGCAAGATCAACGCCGTCGCCAACTACCCCCAACCGCACTTTCCCGGGAAAGTGCGAGGCCTGTGGGGGGCGCTGGGACGCCAGAATCGACGCCCTTGCCCAGCTCAGCGGTACCCGCTGGTAACTTCGACCCCCATGAACCGTCCGCTGCCGTTCGACCCGATCGCCCGCGCGGCACAGCTGTGGGAGGACCGTATCGGCCCCTCCGACACCATGGCCGCGGTAACCGGGCTGATGCGCGTCCAGCAGATCATCCAGTCCGCAGTGGACAACGCGCTGAAGCCCCACGGGCTGACGTTCGCCCGCTACGAGGCACTGGTCCTGCTCACGTTCGCCCGAAGCGCGAGCCTGCCGATGCGAGTGATGGGTGAACGCCTGCAGTTGCACCCAACGAGCGTCACCAACATCGTCGACCGGCTGGAGAAGGACGGTCTGGTCAAGCGCGTTCCGCATCCGACGGACCGGCGCACGACGCTGGTCGAGATCACCGACGACGGCCGGACGCGCAGGGAAGCGGCGACGGCGGCCGTGACGGAGATCGATTTCGGCATGCGGGGTCTCACGTCGAAGCAGACAGCTCAGCTGACCGACCTGCTGACCCGGATCCGCAAGGCCACCGGCGACTTCAGCGAATAAAACCCCTCGCACTTTCCCGGGAAAGTGCGAGGTGGTGTGGCGGGCTCAGGCGCCGGCCGGCTCCGCGGACTTCGACACGAAGAGGCCGGTGCCACCGTGCACGTTCCGCTGGGGTCCGTCGAGCTTGCCCGCGCGCAGCGCCCACTTCTCGAATGCCCAGGTGAACAGCGGCGGGACACTCGACAGCAGTGCGAGCACCACCGTCTTCGGCCCCCAGGCCAGCGGCTTGAACACGGCGAGGGTCACGACGACGTAGAGCATGAAGACGATGCCGTGCACCATGCCGAGCACGGGCACACCGCCGTCACCCTGCTCCAGGACGTACTTGAAGAACATCCCGATCAGCAGTCCCGCCCAGGAGAAGGCCTCGGCGACGGCGACGACCCGGAACAGAACTGCGGCCTTGGTGGACACACATCCTCCTCATACTCGCGCACAAAAATCGCCCGACCACGTGATCCGCCCATGACTGCCCCAGCAGGGCGCCATCGACGTCAACCACACTGTCGGACGTTGCGGTTCCAGTGTGCAGCGTGACGGCCCTCACCAGCACATCGGGGCGGATATGTAACGCCGATCACAGCAGGCCGATTAGCCTAAGAGAATAGTCCGAACGGACTAACGGATCGGAGAATCGCGATGCAGGCAGCGACCCGTGGAGTATTGGGCATTCTCGGCGCCGCGGTACTCACGGTTGCCTTCGGCGCCGGGGCGGCGGTCGCCGAGCAGGGAGGAAACGGGAAGGGCAACGGGCCCGATCGATCCGGTCAGGTTCAGTCCGGCAAGGCGGCACAGGCGAAGCAGAAGCAGTCCGGCTCCGCCACCGACAGCCCCCAGCCACCGTCCAACGCTGACTTCTCCGGCAACGGCGCCAACAACCACGGTCCGTACGACTCCACCCGGGACGGTTCCGCCTCGGCCAACGGCAACGGGAACGGGAAGGCCACCGGCAAGCCGTGTGCCGGATGCGTCGGCAAGGCCGACAACAAGAACCCGCCCGGCCAGTTGCCCGGTGGTTCCGACACCAACCGCGGCTACGAGTGCGACGCCAACAGCGGGGTCGGCAGAGGCAATCCCGCACACACCTCCTGCACGAGCGATCCCGGCACTCCCCCGCCGACGACCCCGGCCACACCGCCCGGGCCTGGACCGGAATCCCCGCCACAAATCCCTCCGGCAGCGACACCGCCGCAGGCCGAGCCGCCAACCCCAGCCAGCACGACCTCCGACTCAAGCCAACTCGGCGTCACCGACGTTCCGGCGTTCGCTCCGGAGAGCGAACCGACGCTGGCGCGAACCGGATTCGATGCGCAGGCTCCCGCGTTCGCCGGGCTGATCCTGCTCGGAACGGGAAGCGCGCTACTCGCGGCGGTACGAAGGCGCCAATGAGCGACTGACAACCTTGTCGCAACTCGCGCCGTGCGGGCATCTTCGTAACGGAATGGCTTCGATTCCACCGCAATGCGCCCGGCGTCCATTGACATTTCACTCGATCGTGGTGTGCACTCTACGCCATTATGACAACGTTGTCGTCGCCTGGGCGGGGCGGATCCCGCCGAGCCACCATGAGCGATGTCGCCCGGCTGGCCGGGGTGAGCATCAAGACGGTGTCCCGTGTGGTCAACGACGAGCCGGCCGTCCATCCGGAGACCGCGGACCGCGTGATCGCCGCCATCGAACAACTCGGGTTCCGGCGCAACCTCGGGGCGCGAAACCTGCGCAGGGGCTCCAGCTCCGGAACGCTGGGACTGATCGTCGAAGACGTCGGCAACCCGTTCTACTCCGAACTGAGCCGGGCTGTGGAGCGGGTGGCGACCTCCTACGGCAGGCAGGTCCTGACCGGCTCCTCGGACGAGAACCGGGACCGCGAGCGCGAACTGGCGCTGGAGTTCTGCGCCCGCAGGGTCGACGGGATGCTGATCGTGCCCGCCGGAATGCAGCACGGATACCTCGTGCCCGAGATGCGCGCCGGCACACCGGTGGTGTTCCTGGACCGGCCCGCGGGCGACATCGTGGCCGACACGGTGCTGGTCGACAACATCGGCGGAACCGTCGAAGCGGTCACTCACCTCGCGAACCACGGCCACCGGCGAATCGCCTTCCTCGCCGACAGCCCGGACATCTTCACCGCGGGCGAGCGGCTCAAGGGCTTCCGTGAAGGCTGCGCTCGGGCCGGAATCCCTTATGACGAGCGATTTGTGGTCATGCAGACGCCCAGTGAGGAGAACGTCGGCGCAGCCGTTCGTCACCTGCTCCAAGGCCCCGGTGCGGCCACGGCGGTGGTCGCGGGCAACAACCGAGTCACCGTGCACCTGCTGCGCGCGCTGGCGCACACGGACACGCGTCCCGCGGTGGTCGGCTTCGACGACTTCGAACTGGCCGATCTTCTCGATCCACCGGTCACCGTCATCGCCCACAACGTGAGCGCACTCGGCGAGGCGGCGGCAGAACTGCTCTTCGCGCGCGTGCACGGAGACCAGTCGACGCCGAGAAAGGTCGTGCTTCCCGTGCGACTCGTACCCCGCGGTTCCGGCGAGGTGCCCCCGGAATGAACCAGCGCCTCGACCCGATCAGGCTTCCGGCGAACCAGCCGCCGCAGTTCTACCGCGGTGGCGAAGCGATAGCCGCCCTGCGCGGCGCGGGCGGCAGCCACGGCGAGTTCGGCCCCGAGGACTGGGTCGCGTCGACGACAACGATGTTCGGCAAGGAACACACCGGCCTCAGCAGGCTGCCGGACGGGCGATGGCTGCGTGACGCCGTCCACGACGACCCTCAGGGCTGGCTCGGGGCCGCACACGTATCCGAGTTCGCTCACTCGACCGGACTGCTCGTGAAGCTGCTCGACGCCGGGCAACGGTTGCCTGTGCACTTCCATCCGTCGGACTCGTTCGCCGCTCGGAACTTCGACTCGCACTTCGGCAAGTCCGAGGCGTGGATCGTGGTCGGCACCTCTGGCGAATCACCGACCGTCCACGCCGGTTTCCGGGAGACGACGAACGCGAACGTGGTGGGCGAATGGGTGCGGGAGCAGAACGCGCCCGCGATGCTCGACGCACTGAACGCCCTGCGGGTGGAACCTGGTGACACCGTTTACATCCCGGCCGGTCTGCCACACGCCATCGGTGCCGGAGTGTTCGTCGTGGAGCTGCAGCAGCCGACGGATTTCTCCCTGACCCTGGAATGGCGGGACTTCCTCGCGTCGCCGGAGAAGGGCCATCTCGGACTCGGTTTCGACACCGCGTTGCGGGCGCTGGACACCACGGGCTGGGACACGGAACGACTGGCTTCGATCGTCCGCCGCACCGGTGCCGATCGGGGATCCACTGTGGACCTGCTCGCGCCGGGATCGGCAGGTTTCTTCCGGGCCGACCGGCTGTGTCCCGATCCTGTCGTCACGCTGCACCCCTCCTTCGCGGTGCTCGTCCTGCTCGACGGAACAGGATTCCTGCGCTGGGAACACGGCGGGGAGATCGCGGTCGCCAAGGGAGACACGCTCGTCATCCCCCACGGGGCAGGTGAACTCGAACTGACGGGCGGGCTGACCGCGATCCGGTGCCGCCCGCCCGCACCGGAGAAGCGGCCGAAGCCATGACACACAACGACTCCTCGCAGGACAACATGGACGAGAACGAGCGGTACTTCTACAACCAACAGTGCTGACCTGGCGTACCGCGACGATCAGTACGGCGCGGTGCCCGCCGCCAGCTCACGCAGTGTCCCGATCAGCCACGCCCGACCGGCGCGCCAGAGTCCGGCGCCGAGCGAGATCCGGGACACCCCGCAGCTCGCCAGCCCAGCCAGGGCCGGCCCGGAGGGCAGGTATGTGGCGTTGACCGCTGCCGGAGCGATGGCCTCGGTGAACGAGCGCAGCACCGGCTCCGAGGTGACGTGGATCGGATAGACGCAGTCCACCCCGGCGTCGAGATACCGCCGCGCCCTTTCGATCGCGTCCGGCAACACGGCCGCCTCCTCGGCACCGCCTCGTGTATCGAGGAAGCAGTCGATCCTGGCGTTGATCACCAACGCGTCACCGGCGGCTTGCCGCACCGCCGCGAGGAAGTCCGCCTGCTCCGTTGCGCCGCGAAGTCCGCCCGCACGGAGATCGCTGTCCTCCAGGTTGCAGCCGACAGCGCTGGCCTCTCCCAGCCGTGCCACCAGTTCGGCGGGAGCCAAGCCGTATCCGGCCTCGGCGTCGACGGTCACGGGAACGTCGACAACGCGGGCGATCCGGGCAGCCGCGGCGAACATCTCGTCAACGGGTGCCTGCTCGCCGTCATCGTGGCCGAGCACGGCGGCGACCGCCGCGGAACTGGTCGCCACCACGGGAAACCCGGCCTCGACAAGGAGGCGCGCGCTGTCGGCGTCCCAGGCGTTCGGCAGAACGAGCGGCTTGCCGGGAACATGTAGGTCCCGCAGCTCTGCGGCGGTCACGAAACCTGCTCGGACAGGGGCTTGTGACTGGACACGCCGAACCGGTTCAGCATGTTGATGATGCCGATCGTCCACATCACCGCGACGTACTGCTCTTCGCTGAACACCTGCGTCGCCTCCTCGTAAAGCGCGTCCGGCAGATCCCTCGACTCCGACAGCCTGGTCACCTCCTCGGTCAGCGCCAGTGCGACTCGTTCGGCCTCGGTGAACAGCCCGCTCTCGCGCCACACGGACAGTACGAGAAGCCTGCGCTGCGACTCGCCCAGTTTCAGTGCGTCCCGGCTGTGCACGTCGACGCAGTAGGAACAGCCGTTCAGCTGGGATGCCCTGATCCTGATCAGCTCGAGCAGTGCAGGCGCGAGACCGGCGTCGGCTGCGGCCTGCTGGACGAGTTTGTGCAGGGACGCCACGGACTTGTACGCCTCGGGGAGGGCGGAGGTGATCTGAATTCGCTTGGTCACGACTTCACGGTACCGACGACTGGCTTACAGGTATGGTCCAGTTTCATGCAGGTTTCGTGGTCCAGTTCCACCGATCTCCATCTGGACTGGAGTCCGGGCTCCGGCCGGGAAGGACTGGCACAGGCCCTGCGGGCGGCCCTGCGCGCGGGCCGGCTCCCACCGGGATCAGTGCTGCCGTCCACCAGGACGCTGGCGCTCGACCTCGGCGTGGCAAGGGGCACGATCACCAGGCTGTACGCGGACCTCGCGGCCGAGGGCTATCTGCACATCCAGCAGGGTGCGCCGACCAGGGTGGCCACCGTGGGCACTCCGCCCAGCTCGCCTCCCCCGCACGGCACCGGCCCGTCGGCGCCACGCTGGAGCCTGCTTCCCGGACGCCCGGACGTGTCTTCCTTTCCGAGAACATTGTGGACATCGGCCACCAGGAGAGTGCTGCGGGAGGCCTCGTCCAGTTCGTTCGGGTACACCCAGGAGCTTGGTGTTCCGGAACTGCGCGCCGCCCTCGCCCGTTACCTCGCTCGCAGCCGTGGGGTGCTCGCGGATCCGGACCGCATCGTCGTCTTCGGTGGCCACGCGCACGCGGTTCACCTGCTGGCGACGGCACTGCGGGGACTCGGTATCTCGGAGATCGCCTTCGAGGACCCATCACTGCCCTATTTCCGCGATGTCGCGGCGTCGGCGGGAGTCTCTGTGGTCGGCGTGCCGGTTGACGACGAAGGCGTCCAGGTCGCCGAACTGGACAGCCCTGTCGCGGTGGTGACCCCGGCACACCAGTATCCGCTGGGAGTCACCCTGGCGGCAGCCCGCCGGGCCGCACTCGCCCGGTGGGCGGATACCTCGGGCGCATTCGTGGTGGAGGACGACTATGACGGGGAGTTCCGGTTCGACCGCCAGCCGATCGGCGCGATCCAGGCGCTGGCACCGGAGCGGGTGATCTACGCGGGCACCGCGAGCAAGACGCTCGCGCCCGCACTGCGGCTGTCCTGGCTGGTGCTGCCGAGGTCACTGGTGGAGCCGGTGCGCGCGGCCTTGCTGGCCTCCGGCTGGCGCACGCCCGGCCTGGAGCAGCTGATCTTCGCCGATCTGCTGGACTCCGGCGACTACGACCGGCATGTCCGCCGCCGCAGGCTCGCCTATCGCAACCGGAGGGATCGGCTGCTCGACGCTCTGCCCGGCGGCCTGTGTCCCCTCGGCATCTCGGCTGGGCTGCACCTCGTGCTGATGCTGCCTCGCTCCGGTCCCACGGAGGACGAAGTCCTGGCCGCGGCGGCACGGCGGCGGCTGGACCTGCACGTGCTCGGCAGCCACCGGATGAGCGAGGGCCCGCACCCGCAGGGGATCATCGTGGGTTACGCAGCACCCGCCGAACATGGGTTCTCGTCGGCGGTCGACGCCCTGCTGGCCACCCTGGCCGACGTCGGCCTGGGCCAGATATCGCACTTTCCCGGGAAAGCGCGGTAGCTGCACACGCGGGGTATCGCGCTTTCCCGGGAAAGTGCGGGGTTTTTGAGACGGGGCGGGCGGTCAGGAACGCAGGCTCTCGATCAGTTGGCCGGCGGCCGCGAACGGGTCCACCCGGCGATCGACCACTCCCTCGGCCAGTTCCGCGAGCCGCTGCCCGCCCCGCAGGTCCACCAACTCGGCACGCAGGGACTGCATCGCGATGGCCTCAACCTCGCCCGCGGCTCGGGCCGCTCGTCGCCTGCGCAGCTCGCCGTTGGCCTCCAGCCAGCGGTGGTGCTCGGCCAGCGCCTCGATCACCTGGCCGCCGCCCTCACCCTTGGCCGCGACGGTGCGCACGATCGGCTGGCGCCAGGAATGGCCGCGTACTTCCCTGCGCGCCAACGAGATCATCTGCTTCAGCTCACGCACCGTGGTGTCGGCGCCGTCCCGGTCGGCCTTGTTCACCACGAACACATCGGCGATCTCCAGTACGCCTGCCTTGGCGGCCTGTATCCCGTCGCCCATACCTGGCGCCAGCAGCACCACAGTCGTGTCGGCGAGGCGTACCACGTCCACTTCGGACTGTCCTACACCGACTGTCTCGACGAGCACGACGTCGAACCCGGCCGCGTCGAGGACCCGCAGCGCCTGCGGGGTGGCCCAGGCGAGTCCGCCGAGATGACCGCGCGTGGCCATCGAGCGGATGAAGACCCCCGGGTCCACGGCATGCTCGGTCATCCGGATCCGATCCCCGAGCAGGGCGCCCCCGGAGAACGGTGAGGACGGGTCGATCGCCAGCACTCCAACCCGTTTGCCCTCGGCACGCAGCGCCGAGATCAGCATCGAGGTCGATGTCGACTTACCGACTCCAGGAGGTCCGGTCAGCCCGACGACCTGGGCGTTGCCGGTATGCGGCGTCAGTGCGGCCGCCACCTCACGCAACTGCGGATGTGCGTCCTCGACCAGCGAGATCAACCGCGCGACGGCCCGCTGCTGACCGTCGCGCGCCCGCTCCACCAGGTCGGCGACGTCAACCGCGACCGCCATCCGGTCAGCCCTTCGGCACGGTGATCAGCAGCGCGTCACCCTGACCGCCGCCACCGCAGAGCGCCGCGGCACCGACGCCCCCGCCACGCCTGCGCAGCTCGTAGGCGAGGTGCACGGCCAGCCGGGCACCGGAGGCACCGATCGGGTGGCCGAGGGCGATCGCACCGCCGTTGACGTTGACCTTCTCCGGATCGATACCCAGCTGCCTGGTGGAGACGAGACCCACGGCGGCGAAGGCCTCGTTGATCTCGACGAGGTCCAGTGCACCCACATCCAGTTTCGCCTTCGCCAGCGCGGCCTTGATGGCGTTCGCCGGCTGCTCGTGCAGGCTCGCGTCGGGACCGGCCACCACGCCGTGCGCGCCGATCTCGGCCAGCGGGGCGATGCCGAGTTCCTCGGCCTTCTCCTTACTGGCGACCACCACGGCCGCGGCACCGTCGGAGATCTGCGAGGCGGAACCGGCGGTGATCGTGCCGTCGGCGGCGAACGCCGGACGCAGCTTGCCGAGCCCGTCCGCCGTGGTGTCCGCGCGCACACCCTCGTCGGTGGAGAACACGATCGGATCCTTCTTGCGCTGCGGGATCTCCACGTCGACGATCTCGTCGGCGAAGTGACCGGCTTCGATGGCCGCCGCCGCCCGCTGGTGCGACCGCGCGGAGAACTCGTCCTGCTCGGCCCTGGTCAGTTCGTAGCGCGCGTTGTGCTTCTCCGTGGAGGCGCCCATCGCGACCTGGTCGAACGCACAGAACAGGCCATCGTGGGCCATATGGTCGACGAGAGTGGTGTCGCCGTATTTGAACCCGGAGCGCGACTTGGGCAGCAGGTGCGGGGCCTGGGTCATCGACTCCTGCCCACCGGCGACCACGAGGTCGAACTCCCCGGCACGGATGAGCTGGTCGGCGAGCGCGATGGCGTCGAGGCCGGAGAGGCAAACCTTGTTGATGGTCAGCGCGGGGACGTCCATCGGGATGCCCGCGGCGACGGCGGCCTGACGTGCCGGGATCTGGCCCGCGCCCGCGGTGAGGACCTGCCCCATGATCGTGTACTGCACCGCGTCCGGGGAGACTCCCGCCCGTTCCAGTGCCGCCTTGATGGCAAAGCCACCGAGCTGGGCCCCGGAGAAGTCCTTCAGGGAGCCGAGCAATCGACCGATCGGGGTACGGGCAGCACCCAGGATCACAGAACCGGACACGGCAGCCTCCAAGCCTCGTCGCAGGACCAACCTGAAAAACGATACCGGTTCGGGTCAGTTGCTGAATCGCTCACTGTGTCCGATTCAATACTCGCCCGCTGCGGCACCCGGGGTACGCACCCGCCGGCGGACACCGTCCTGTGAGCCGACGCACGGCGGAGACGGCGGTTCAGCACATATCCTCCCTCCCATGAAAGACGCGCTGAAGCCGTTCGTCACCACAATCGATCACGTCGGCATCGCCGTCGCCGACCTCGACACCGCGATCTCCTTCTACGCGGACAACTTCGGGCTGCAGGCCACGCACACCGAGGTCAACGAGGAGCAGGGCGTGCGGGAAGCCATGTTGCATGCCCCGGGGGATGAGAAGGGACCCGCCGTGCAACTGCTCGCACCGCTGCGCCCGGACTCCACCATCGGGAAGTTCCTCGACACCAAGGGACCCGGCCTGCAGCAACTGGCCTACCGGGTCACCGATGTGGACGCCGCGGCCGAGGCATTACGGGCGAAGGGGCTACGACTGCTCTACCCGGAGGCCAAACGCGGCACGGCGGGCAGCAGGGTGAACTTCGTGCATCCGAAGGACGCTGGCGGGGTTCTGGTCGAACTCGTCGAGCCGGGTCCGGCTCACTAGTCGGCTTGGCGCACGCCCGCACGCGCTGTGAGGGCACTGGCGATGAACTCGAGTTCGCGTTCCATCTCGTCGGGTCCCTCGTCCGCCGAGTGGCGCGCCACGGAATGCCGGTAACTGACGGCGAGCGCCAGCAATCCCGACGCGCTGTCGATGTCGGCGACCGCGAGGCCGCCCATACCCGCGGCCAGGATGACGGCTCGCACCTGGGACACCAGCTGCTGGTACCGGTCCTGTAGCGCGTCGCGGACGCCGGTGTGGGTGTCCGCCTCTCGCCACAACAGATGCGAGAGCATCATCGAGGAGGAAAGGCGCCGATCGAGTTCAGCGACCAGCCTGCGCAGACTCTGCGCGATATCACCGGGAACGACCACCTTCGCGGTCTCGATCCGCTCATCCGGTAGCCGCTCCACCAGCGCGGTCAGCAGGTCCGCCTTGCGCCGGAAGTAGTAGTGCACCAACCCCTTGGGCACGCCGGCCCGCTCAGCGATCCGGGAGGTGGGGGTCGCTTCGAAACCGCTCGCGGCGAAGAGTTCCTCCGCGGCGACGAGGATTCGCTCCCGCGCCGACTCGTCGGCAGGCCGTACTCGCGCCACTCGTCGTCCTTTCACGCAGTCGGGCCCACGCCGGCATCTACGCCGTCGTGGGCCCGCGGCCGTTTCGTGCCGTCGGCTGTCTCGAATGTGGACTTCGCAGGCACGTTCGGCCACTCCGCGACCAATCACGCCCGGCTGGCAGCGACTCTGTCAGTGCTGTCCCGCCATGCGCGTGTGCGCGGCGTTGGCAACGGGCAGTGCCGCGGCGCCGACCACGATGGTCAGGGCACCGATGACCCACGACATCCAGGCCGCACCCGAGAGTTCGGTGTAGCCGATCACCCACGGCGATAGTACGAGCAGGGCGCCGAGAACGATCTGGATGGCCTCGCCATAGACCATGCCGGGCATCGCCAGCGACGCGAGCCCGTCCAGCGCGACCAGACCGCCCATCACGATCAGCGTCCACATGGCCGCCGTACTCGTTTCCAGCCACAGCGGTGACAGCACCGCCACGACGCCCAGGACTACTTCCGCCCAGTCGTGCGGCCTCGTCCAGGGACGTGCCGAAGTTTCGCGCATCCTGATCACCTCCGAAAAGTCCATCGAACTCCGCTAGCAACTCACGGCTTCACCTGCGATTTTGCTCCTTGGTTGGCCAGCCGGTCAAGAGTTCGGTCACACTTTCGCGTAGCTCGGGAAATGCCGACGTGCGCCTGCTCTCGTACAGTTGTGCCGTCTCGTTACCCGCCAGTAGTTTCATCTCGGCGAGACCGCAACCACTTCACCGGAGGCCCCGATGTCGCAGAACGCGCTCAGTGAGATCACCGACGCTGTCCTCACTGACAACTTGTCCGCGATCTCCTCACTGACGATGCCGGAGAGCTACCGGGGCATCACGGTGCACGCCGACGAGTCCGAGATGTTCGCCGGCCTGGACAGCAGGGACAAGGACCCGCGCAAGTCCCTGCATCTGGACGAGGTGCCGGTGCCGGAGCTGGGGCCGGGCGAGGCGCTGGTCGCGGTGATGGCCTCGGCGATCAACTACAACACGGTGTGGACCTCGATCTTCGAGCCACTGTCGACGTTCAAGTTCCTGCAGCGCTACGGCCGGATCTCGCCGCTGACCAAGCGCCACGACCTGCCGTATCACGTGGTGGGCTCGGACCTGTCCGGCGTGGTTCTGCGCACCGGTCCCGGCGTGCACCGCTGGGAGCCCGGTCAGGAAGTGGTCGCGCACTGCCTCAACGTCGAGCTCGAGGGCCCCGACGGGCACAACGACACGATGCTCGACACCGAGCAGCGGATCTGGGGTTTCGAGACGAACTTCGGTGGCCTCGCGCAGGTGGCTCTGGTCAAGGCAAATCAGCTCATGCCGAAGCCGAAGCACCTCACCTGGGAGGAGGCAGCCGCGCCCGGGCTGGTCAACTCCACCGCCTACCGGCAGCTGGTGTCGCGCAACGGCGCCGACATGAAGCAGGGTGACGTGGTGCTCATCTGGGGCGCTTCCGGTGGTCTCGGTTCGTATGCGACCCAGTTCGCACTCAACGGCGGAGCCATCCCGGTGTGTGTGGTGTCCAGCCCGGAGAAGGCCGAGATCTGCCGCCGAATGGGCGCGGAGCTGGTGATCGACCGCAACGCCGAGGGCTACAAGTTCTGGAAGGACGAGCACACCCAGGACCCGAAGGAATGGCAGCGCTTCGGCGCGAAGATCCGGGAGCTGACCGGCGGTGAGGACCCGGACATCGTGTTCGAGCACCCGGGCCGGGAGACCTTCGGCGCCTCGGTCTACGCGGCCCGTAAGGGCGGCACGATCGTCACCTGTGCCTCCACCTCCGGCTACCTGCACCAGTTCGACAACCGCTACCTGTGGATGAACCTGAAGCGGATCATCGGCTCGCATTTCGCGAACTACCGGGAGTCCTGGGAGGCCAACCGGCTGATCGAGAAGGGGCTGATCCACCCGACGCTGTCGAAGGTGTATCCGCTGGAGGAGACGGGGCAGGCGGCGCTGGACGTGCACCGCAACGCCCACCAGGGCAAGGTCGGCGTGCTCTGCCTCGCTCCGGAGGAGGGGCTCGGCGTTCGCGACCACGAGCTGCGGGAACGACACCTCGACGCGATCAACGCGTTCCGCGGTGCGTAGCCGCACCGCGCCACGCCCTGGCGTTGCCCGGCCACCTCAGGACACCTGCCGATAGGGTGGGGCCATGAGCCTTGGCGATGAACGGGAGCTCGTACCGCTGGGGGCCGGCTTCGATCTTGAGAAGCGCGGCTACGACCGGGTACAGGTGGACGAGCATTTGGAGCGGCTGGACGCCGACCTGAAGATGCTCACCTCGGACCGCGATGCCGCGATCTCGCAGGCGGGCGATCTGGCCAGGCAGCTGGAGATCGCCCGCGGCGAGATCGACGACCTGCGCGGTCAGGTGGAGCGACTGGCGCAGCCGCCGACGACACTCGAGGGCCTGTCCGAACGGTTGCAGCGAATGCTGCGGCTGGCGCAGGACGAGGCGGCCGACACCAGGGCGAGGGCCGAGGCGGAGGCCGGGCACATCCGGGCCAAGGCCGAGAGCGACGCGAGCGCGATGCGCGCCAGGTACGAGGAACTGCTCACCGAGCTGGCCGAGCGGCGTAAGGAGATGGAGGCAGAGCACCGGTCGGTGCTCGAAACCGCCCGCGCGGAGGCGGCCACCATCACGTCGGAGGCCGCCGCCGAACGGGACCGGCTGGACTCCGAAGCCGAGCAGCGCCGTACTCAGGTCGAGGACGACTTCGAGATCGCCATGGCCGGGCGCCGCACGGAAGCCATGCGGGTGCTGGCCGAGCAGGAGGCCGCCAGCAAGGCCGAGGCCGAACGGCGGGTCCGGGAAGCCACCGAGGAGGCCGCGGGCATCAGGACGAAGGTCGCCGAGGAGGAGGCCGCGGCCAAGGCCGATATCGATCGGCGGCAGCGCGAGTCCGTCGCGGACGCGAACCAGCGCAAGCAGAACTCGATCAGCGAGGCCAACGCGAGGGTGGCCGAGGCTTCCGACGAGGCGCGAAGGCGGGTTCGCGAGGCGACCGACCAGGCGAACCGGCGGATCGCGCATGCGGCGGAGCGGGTGCAGGCTTTGCGTTCGCTGCGCGCGACGATCGCCGAGCAGGTCCGCGGGGCACGCGCGATGCTCGCCGAGGCGGACACGGCGTTGACCAACGCCGCGGCGCAGGCATTGCCGGACGACGACTACCCGACTGTGCAGACAACGCCGTCGCCGACTCCGAAGCCCGCTCCGGCGACCGGTGCGAGCAAGGTGCAGGCGCACGGGGGAAACAACCAGTCCGCATCGAAACCAACTCGCGAGTAGGTCAGGGCTGCGCTTGGCAGCCGGGGCCGCTATGGTCTGCGTCTACACCGACTGTTGCTCGACCTACTGCCGAGTACGCCGACCTTTCGTGGAGGACTTCGATGGCCGCCTATCAGACCGTGGTGGTGGGTACCGACGGTTCGAAATCGTCTTTTGCCGCAGTCGACCGAGCGGCCGGAGTGGCCGCCGACTCCGGCGCGCAACTGGTCATCGTCTGCGCCTACTACCCCGCCAGCAAGCACGACGTGGAGAAGGCCCAGGACGTTCTCGGTGACGAGGCATACCAGGTTGTCGGCTCCGCTCCTGCCGAGGACACGCTGATCAGCGCCAGGGACAGGGCGGCAAGGGCCGGAGCCACCAAGGTGGAGACCATTCCGGTGGTCGGCGAGCCCGTCGAAGCACTGCGCAAGACCGTTTCCGAGCGTTCGGCCGACCTGCTGGTGGTCGGCAACCGAGGGCTCAACACTCTCGCCGGGCGCATTCTCGGCTCGGTGCCGTCGGAGGTTGCCCGCAAGTCCGGCGTGGATGTCCTCATCGTGCACACCACCTGAGCCGTGACCGAGGAGCAGGGATCGCACGACCGGCCGGGGGGTGCGCCCAGAAGCACTCGTCCCGTCGACTCCCTTGCTATCGGTGAACTGCAGCAACGGCTGGAACGGATCCTGCTCGGCGGCCGGCGCAAGTACACGCGTTTGCAGGTGGCCGCGAAGACCGGAGTCCCCGAGGAGCGCACGCGCAGGCTGTGGCGGGCTCTGGGGTTCGCCACGGTGAACGACGACGAGGTCGTGTTCACCGATGCCGACGCCGAAGCGGTGCGCATCGCGGATGGCCTGGTTCAGGCCGGTCTCGTGGACCCCACCCTGGAGACCTCGGTTACCAGGGCACTGGGTCAGCACCTCTCGCGGCTGGCGGAGTGGCAGGTCCACCTGCTGTGGACGCTGATCACCGAGAACCAGGAGCTCGGCCGGAACGAGCGGCAGATCGCCCGGCTGGTCGACCAGTTGCTGCCCGAGCTGGAGAAAGTTCAGAGCTACGTCTGGCGCAGGCACCTCGCGGCCTACGCGGGCCGGGCGCTGGCCAGCCCGGACGAGGATCTGCAGGCCCGCACCGAAGCCGTCGGATTCGTGGACATGGTCGGCTACACGCGCCTGACCCGGCGAATCGACGAGTCCGAGCTGAACGAGGTGCTGGAACGTTTCGAGGCGATCGCGAGCGAGGTGATCGCCGAGCACCGTGGACGCGTGGTCAAGATGATCGGCGACGAGGTGCTCTTCGTCGCCGACTCCCCCTTCGACGGCGCCGAGATCGCGCTGACCCTCACGGAGCGGACGCGAGCGGACGAGGGCCTGCCTGCGGTACGGGCCGGACTGGCCACCGGGCGCGTGCTGAACCGTTTCGGGGACGTCTACGGCTCGGTGGTGAATCTCGCCGCCCGGCTGACCTCCCTGGCCCGGCCGGACACGATCCTGGTGGACAAGGAGACGGCAAGCCAGCTCGCTGACGAACCCGCTTTCGAGCTGCGCATGCGACGGCCGGTGTCGGTCCGTGGCTATGCCCGGCTCCGGCCCTCGGCCCTGCGCCGGGCGAAGCAACAGCCCGGCTCCGCTGGCCGGTTCGAGAGCGGGCAGCAGCTCGCGGCGGAACTACTCGGGCTCACACCACAGACTTCGGAGAAATCCAAGGCGAAGCCGGAGCCCCGGGACGAGGAGCGAGCCGAGGGCGACAGCGCCGCCCCGAGCGACGAACCCGGGCCCCGCACCAGAGGACGCCGAAAGCGCCGCTGACCGCGCTCGCTCCATCACCATCGGGACGCGGCCGGGACACAAAACGAACAGCCGCACCACCAGACGCTAACGCCGGGCCAGACAAGTCCGACTTTCAACTGTCGTAATCAGTTGAAAGGACAATTAATGAGTCAGGCCCCCTACGCTCCTCCGCCCTCGGCACCTGAGCGGCAGCCGAAGCCCGCGAAGTTCGGCGCGCTCGCGTGGACTTCCTTAATTCTCGGCATCGTCGGAGTGGTGGGCTCGCCCGTCCTGATCCTCAACAACCTGACGGCAATCGTGGCGGGCGTCGGCGCGGTGCTCGGCATCATCGCGATCTTCGGGTCGAAGCGCGTTCTGGCCATCATCGGTACAGCCCTGTGCGTCGCTGGAATCGCGATCACTGTCGTGGTTCAACAGCAAGCTGTCGAGGAGTTGGACGGCATTCTGAACGGTGAGACGAACCAAGGGAAAGTCAGTGACGCGTCCAGTGAGCCTGAGGCAGAGCAGCAACAAGCCTCTGCCGGAGCGCTGACTTGGGGCAAGCGCTACACATGGGACAACGGATTGGCCGTGGAAATCTCCGCACCCACAGCTTGCACGCCGAGCGAGTACGCGATGCCGCAAGACGTCGTGCGTGCGGTGAAATTTACCGTCACCGTGGTCAACGGCACGGAGGAAGCGTTCGATGCGATGATGCTCAGTGTGGGCGGAGACGCGCAGTTCAACGGCTCAACCGCCGAAGCGATCTTCGACTCGAACGGCGAATGCGGCGACGGCGGAATGGAAGCGGCGACGGTGATGCCCGGAAAGACCTTCACCTACGAAGCCGCGTACTCCGTCGGCGAGCAGCCCGGCGAGATGCAGCTCGCGCTGCAGCCGAACTTCGGTGGCGACAAGGCCGTGTTCAGCGGGCAGGCATAGCGACTGCGACGCTGCTCGCCGGGCGGTCACCGTCCGGCGGGCAGCACCGCGTACTGGCGGACGTAGAGGTCGGTGTAGGTCACCGGGCCACGCGGGCCGGGGACCCGGTCCAGGTTGATGCCGGTTTCTGGGACACCCATCAGCTTGAACCCGTCGAGCAGCCGGGTCGGTGCGTTCCAGAAGACGCCGGTGCCCTGGTAGGCGTCGAAGAAGGCCTCCGCCGTCGCCGCGTCCTCTGTGGCGATCCCCGCTGCGAGCCCCGACGTCTGCTCGTTGGCGATGGTGACCGCCTCGGTCAGATCAGCCACCCGCGCGACGGTCACGGTCGCCTCGCGGTCCGAGTCGAGCGCCCACTCGTAGCCGATGGCGTGCTCATGCGGCGGCAGGGACGGACGCACCGAGCGCTCCTCGAGCGCGCTGGAGATCGTCGGCCACAGCTCCTCGTAGACCGCGGTGTGGATCAACAGCAGATTCAGCCGGTTGCAAACACCGAGGCGGTCCAGGCTGCCCGCGACGAGTTCGCGCACCGATTCGGCGTCGGCCGCCTCGTCCACGAACAACACGCCACCACCGTCGGCATGGGCCAGTGTGCGCACCCCGTGAGTCGCGGCCTCGGTCGCGAGTGCGCGCGTGCTGTCGCCGCTGCCGCGCAGGATCACCAGCGGAACCAGGCCGGGCAGGCTGACCAGCGCGGCGGCAGCCTCCCGCTCGGCCCGGGGAACCAACTGAACGACCTCGGGGGCGATGCCGCCCGCGCTCAGTGCGGGCGCGATCACCTCGTCGAGCAGCCGCTGCGCCGATCCCAGGGCGGCCGACCCGGTGCGCAGCACACCACCGTTGCGGGACTTGACCAGCTGCGAGGCGACGTCGACCGTGACGTTCGGCCTGGCCTCGTAGTTCGCGCCGATCACCCCGACGGGGCGCCTGCGCTCCACCAGCCGGAGTCCACCGTCCAGGGTGGAGATCGGCACACTGCGCTCCTGGTGTGGCGCGGCAGCAAGCAGTCGCAGCTGCTCGGCCATGCCGACGAGCCGGTCCTCGGTGATGGTGAGCCGGTCCAGCAGCCCCGCGCTCATCCCGTCGGCGCGGGCCTTCTCCAGATCCGCCCGGTTGGCCTCGAGCACCGAGTCCCTGGCCGTCAGCATCCGGTCGGCCATGGCGCCCAGAGCGGTGTCGATGGCCGCATCACTCGCCGCCGCGAGAGACGGTGCCGCCTGCTTCGCCGCGCGCGCACACTCTTCGACCGTCTTGGCCACCTCGTCCGTCACCACTGTGCCTTCCGTCGAGCCTGTCACCAGGGCACCAGTGTGCCGCACCGGCCTGACCTCAGCGGAGAGCGGGTTCGAGCAGCAGCGCTCCGCCGAGCACGAGGCAGCTCAGCGCGATCACGCCGAGGACCAACAGCCACAACGCGGCGGGCAGGCCGGTGAGCCTGGCCAGTTGGTCGGCATCGGAGTCCCGCGCGGCACCCCTGCGCCGTTTCCGCTGCAGCTCGAACACGGGCCGCATCCCACCGAGCACCAGGAACCAGGTCATCAGATAGACGAAGGCGGCCTGCACCTCCGAAGGCGCAAGGAGAGCGACCGCTGCGAGCACCACGGCCGAGGCCACCACCGCGAACACGCCGTAGGCATTACGCACCATCACGAGAACACCCAGCAGGAGCACGGCCACAATGGCCAGCACGGCGGCCATCCGGTCACCGGACAGGAGCGCGGCGAACGCCAACCCGAGCAACGCGGGCGCGGGATATCCGGCGAGGGTGGTGAGCACCATGCCCGGTCCGCTCGGCTTCCCCCGCGAGACCGTCACACCCGAGGTGTCCGAATGCAGCCGGATGCCGCGAAGCCGGCGTCCGACCAGCACCGCGACGAGAGCGTGCCCTGCCTCGTGCACGATCGTGACGACGTTGCGCGCGAGCCGCCACGGGGTCCGGGACAGAACCAGCACGAGTGCCGCGGCTCCGGTGATCAACACCACAGCCTCCGGTGGCGGCGGCTGTGTTTCGAAGATCCGCCAGAATCCGATGCCCTCGTTCAGTTCCACCCGATCAGCTCACCACAACGCCTCCTGTGGCCCGCGTGAGCCCCGGTCCACGGCCTTGACCGGGCGTGGCCCGGCTCGCTCCCCCGGCGCGCGCTGCTCCCTCGACAACCGGAACAGCAGCGCAGCCCAACTGCGGAATGGCTGCCAGGACTCGGCGATCCGCTCCAGCGAGGAGACGT
Source organism: Amycolatopsis palatopharyngis (assembly GCF_003385185.1). GTDB lineage: Bacteria > Actinomycetota > Actinomycetes > Mycobacteriales > Pseudonocardiaceae > Amycolatopsis > Amycolatopsis palatopharyngis. The sequence continues at coordinate 34,795 of NZ_PQHZ01000017.1, forward strand.
CATCAGGATCCGCGCCGTACGCGAGGGCCATCTCCTCGAGCACACCGTGTTCCCCTCGCGGAAAGACGTCCGGGTGGCCGGCACCCCGGGTGAGTATCAGCTCGGCCGAGAACGGCCCGATCCCGGGAAGCCTGCGCAGAGACCGCAAGGCGTCCTCTGCTTCCATCGCCAGCAACATCGAGGCGGTCAGTTCACCGTCGTGAGCGATTTCCGCGACGGCCCGCAGTCGAGAGACCTTTCGTTCCGGTAGCCGGAGCGAACCACTGAGGGCGTGCAGTTCCGCCGGCGCGGGAAAGGACGACAGGACGGTGTCACCGACGACGACGCGGCGACCGTGCTCCCCCGCGATATGCCGCATGATCGAAGTGGCCTGCCTGCTGCCTATCCGGTTACCGATGATCGCCCAGCAGGCCGCTTCGTACGGTGAGTGGAACAGCACCGGCCGCACCCCTCTGAACCAGGACTGCAGTTGCCCGACCACCGGGTCTCTTCGGCCGATAGCGGCGAATCCCCGGGCATCGGTGTCCAGCGACAGAATCCTGCGAGCCTGCGCGGTCGCCGCAGCCACGACGGTGGGCGGAGCTTCGGTCTCGATCCGGATGGTGCGTTTGGCCACGGGACGGACCAGAACTCCCGCCGTCTGCCATTCGCCCTCCACGGTGAACGCCATTGGCAGGATCGCCCGCGCGGCACGTGCCTCCGGCCGGGAAGTCGGGATGAACTCCCGGACGCAAGCCGGCACGGCGGCGAGGTCGAGTGGACCACGAACGTCCAGATCGGTGACGTGCGGCGGGCACAAGGTCGTGATCGATGCCGGCGTCGGAGTCATAGTTGCTCCCCCTCGGTGTAGTTGTTCGTTGAAGCGGCGACAACTCCGACGTTAAGCAGCGAAACCAGGGTTTTCACCAGGTTGCTTGCACGAGGGGACCGTTCGCGCCCGGTGAGGGATCGAACGGAACAGTGGTGAATATTCGAGGTGACATCGGTTCGCGGGTAGTGCTAGGTTGCGCCGCATGGGAGCCATGTTCGCCTTCTGCGCCGTGTTCGCGCGTTTGCGTACCGCCTGAACGCAGCGATCGCGGAACCTCGTTGAACCGAGCTTTCTTACCTCTGTGCAGGAAGCGCGTGGAGCTGTCCTGTCCATAGCGGACATCTCCCGCTCGCCCGAAGCACAAGAGCTCGTCCCTGACCCGCCGTAGCCCATCAGCGGCAACGGCGCGTTCTCCTCCGGATCGTGGCCATGGTCGCTGCGTCATGACGCCCTCGCACGCCTTTCGTGCGCTCACCTCGTACATGACGTGGAGCTCAGCCATGCCCAGATCCGGGCACAACAACGCACAGCCCAATCCTTCAGGCGTCCACTTCCTCGCGGACGAACCGGTTATCGACCGATTGATCCGGGACTGCGATATCGGTCCCCGCGACGTGGTGCTGGATCTCGGCGCCGGACAGGGCGCCGTCACCGCGCGACTCGCGGGTACCGGGGCCAGGGTGATCGCGGTCGAGCGCGACCCCGAGTTCGTACGACAGCTGCGAAAACGGCTCGCTCGCCGGGAGAACGTGCTTGTCGTACCCGCCGACGCCCGAACCGTTCCGTTGCCACGCCGGACGTTCTCCGTGGTGTCGAGCATTCCCTATGCCATCTCCACCGCACTGTTGCGCCGCCTCCTGACACCACAGCGCACGAGCCTGCACCGGGCCGCGCTCGTCGTCGAGTGGGGCTTCGCCCGGCGGCTCACCGCAGGAACTCCGCGTGATCGGGAAGCCGCGTGGTGGGCGGCACGTTTCGAGATGGCGCTGACCACCCGTGTCCCGGCTGCCGCATTCCGGCCGGAACCCACCGTGGACTCGGCGCACCTGTCCATTCGCCGGATTCCCGGGATGACCCCGCACGTCGAGACCGTGCTGTGGACGCTGCTGAACACCGCCTACTCGGCAGGCGACGTGCCGGCACACAAGGCGCTCGCGGGCGCGGTCGGCGGACGTCGCACGCGCGCGGCGTTCTCTGCCTGCGCGGTCGATCCTTCGGTCCACGCGCGCGCTGTTCCCGCCCGCGCCTGGTCGGATATCGCCCGCCTGCTGGCACGGGAACGCGGTCTGCAGTGGCCGCGGCTGCCCGCCGTGATCACCACGGACGGAAAGGGACGACGGGGACAACCACGCAAGCGGCGAAGGCGATAGCGTGTGGCCTTCGACACGCCCGGCGACTGAAAGTGTGGGAGCAGACGGTGACGATCAACGCAAAGGCGCGGTCCCGGCTTCTCGAGTTGCTCACCGAACCGCCAGCGGGGCCGGACGGTCACGACGATCCGGTTGTGGACCTGCTCGGCGGCGCTGACCAGGCGGGCCCACCCACCGGACTCGCGCAGCGGCTCATGCGGACAACCGCCGTGCCGATGATCTACGAACGGTACTGGCGGCCCGCGCTGGGCAGAATCGCCAAGGGGCCGTTCGGGCCCAGTATGGACGGTGAACTCACCATGGCGCTGGAGCTTCTACGCCTGCGCCCCGGTCACACCGTGCTCGATGTCGCGTGCGGGACCGGACGGTTCACCAGAGCCTTCGGCCGTGCCGTCGCGCCCGGCGGACTGGCGGTCGGCCTGGACGGAGCTCGCCAGATGCTCGCCAGGGCGGTCGCCGCCGAGCCGCAGCCGGACACCGTCGCCTACCTGCGCGCCGACGCCGTGTCGCTGCCGCTCGCACCGGCGAGTGTGGACGCGTTGTGCTGCTTCGCCGCGCTGCATATGTTCGCCGATCCCGACGCGGCACTCGAGTCGTTCGCCGCCACGATCGTCCCCGGCGGGCGCCTTGCGCTGCTCACCAGCGCAAGGCGCGGCTGGCAACCGGCGCGCCTGGCGGAGACCGTGATCGGCACCGCGAGTGGGCAACAGATGTTCGACCGCGGCGAGGTCGCGGCAAAACTACGGTCGCTCGGCTTCTCCGAGATCACCGAGAACTATGCCGGGGTCACGCAGATCGTGGCCGCCACCCGGTGACGCCGGCGCGGGTTTTGGAGTTCCCCAATGTGGCATTAGGGACGTTGAAGTTCCCCAATGCCACATTGGGGAACAAACCCGGGCGACCACCGCGGGCGCGAACGGGACTCTCGCTACCGGAGACCGAGTTCCCTTGCGACGAGCATGCGCTGGACCTCGCTGGTGCCCTCACCGATCTCGAGGATCTTCGCGTCACGGTAGAAACGCCCGACCGGGAACTCGTTCATGAAGCCATAGCCACCGAAGATCTGGGTGGCCTCGCGGGAGTTGTCCATGGCCGCGTTGGAGGCCGTGAGCTTGGCGATCGCCGCCTCCTTCTTGAACGGCTCACCACGTAGCATCTTCGAGGCGGCGGCGTAGTACGCCAACCTTGCCGTATGCGTGCGCATCTCCATGTCGGCGATCTTGAACTGGATCGCCTGGTAGGCCCCGATCTTGTGACCGAACGCCTCTCGCTCGCCGACATACCGCAGGCACTCGTCCACGCAGCCCTGTGCGAGGCCGACGCTCAACGCGGCGATGGCGACCCTGCCTTCATCCAAAATGGACAGGAACTGGGCGTATCCTCGCCCGCGCTCGCCAAGCAGGTTCTCCTCCGGGACACGGCAGTCCGAGAACGACAGCTCGTGGGTGTCGGAGGCATTCCAGCCGACCTTCGAGTACTTGGGTGCCACGGCGAAACCCTCGGTACCGGAAGGAAGAATTATCGCCGAGATCTCCTTGCGGCCATCCGGCTTCGCACCCGTCACCGCGGTGACGGTGACCAACTGGGTGATGTCGGTACCGGAGTTCGTGATGAACGACTTGCTGCCGTTGATCACCCACTCGCGGTCCGCCAGCTTCGCGTTCGTACGGGTGGCACCCGCGTCGGAACCGCCGCCGGGCTCGGTCAGGCCGAACGCGCCGAGCGCCTCGCCCGAGCACAACGCGGGAAGCCACCGGCGCTTCTGCTCCTCGGTACCGAACCGGTAGATCGGCATGGCGCCGAGCGAGACCCCGGCCTCCAGAGTGATGGCGACGGACGAGTCCACCCTGGCGAGTTCCTCCAGCGCGAGGCACAGCGCGAAGTAGTCGCCGCCCATCCCACCGAACTCCTCGGCGAACGGAAGGCCGAACAGGCCCATCTCGCCCATCTTCGCCACCAGGGCGTACGGGAACTCCTCGCGCTCGTAGAGGTCGCCGATGACCGGGGCCACCTCGTTCTGCGCGAAGTCCTGGACGGTCTTGCGCAGCGCCTCGTACTCGTTGTCCAGCCTGAAGTCGATCATTCGGTCTGCTCCTCGGGGGTTACCACGGCAAGCGGTTCGTCCAGTGCGACCTGTTGGCCCACCTGGACACGGAGTTCACTGACAACGCCGGCGACCGGTGCGGTGATGGTGTGCTCCATCTTCATCGCCTCGACCACCAGCAGGGGGGTACCCGCGGCGACCACGTCACCCTCGGCCGCCTTGACGACCAGCACGGTGCCCGGCATCGGACTCGTCACCGGCCCGGCCTCGGCGGAGTCGGCGTGCGTCGCCAGCAGGTTCGGCCGCTCGCCGACGGCGAGACAACGCCCACCGCGGGCGAGCCACAGGTCGCCGTCACCCGCCTCGGCGCGCCGGTACCGCCGTAGTTCACCGCGGTAGCGCAGCTCGAGCTCACGGGGCCGCGCGCCACTCCACTTGGCGGACACCGGCTCCGGCTCACTTTCGTCGACGCTCACGACGGCCCGCGCCGGGGTGCCTTCGACCCGCACCACGGCCTCGACGCCCCCCGCCCGCAGCCGGAAGGTCACCCCGCCTCGCCCACCGAGGCGCCAACCGTCCGGTACGTCCCACGGGTCCACAAAGGGACCAGTCGGTTGCAGGCCGAGTAGCCGATCGAGTGCGGCCGCGACGAAGAAGTCGGCTGGCACAGTGCTCTCGGTCAGCGACGCCAGCCTGCGGTCGACGAGTTCGGTGTCCAGTCGCCCCGCCCGTACCTCCTCGTCGGCGAGCAGCGCGCGCAGGAACGCGACGTTGGTGGTGACCCCGAGTACGGCGGTGTCCGCGAGCGCCCGGTCCAGCCGGTGCAGTGCGGCCGCCCGATCCGGCCCCCATGCGATGACCTTTGCCAGCATCGGGTCGTAGTGCGATCCGATCACCGCGCCCGGACGCATCCAGGAGTCGACCCGGACGCCAGGGCCTGCCGGTTCGGCGATCGCGAGGACGGTACCCCCGGTGGGCACGAAACCCCTGGCAGGCTCCTCGGCGTAAACGCGCGCCTCGACCGCGTGTCCGTCGAGGCGCACGTCCTCCTGGGCCAGCGTCAGCCGTTCACCGGCAGCGACCCGGACCTGCCACTCGACCAGGTCGAGGCCGGTGACCAACTCGGTGACCGGGTGCTCGACCTGCAGCCGGGTGTTCATCTCCATGAAGAAGAACTCGCCGGGATCCTTCGACGACACGATGAACTCGACGGTGCCGGCTCCGACGTAACCGACAGCGCGTGCCGCTTCCACGGCCGCGGAGCCCATCCTGGCCCTGGTCTCCTCGTCGAGCAGCACCGAGGGCGCCTCCTCGATGATCTTCTGGTGGCGCCGTTGCAGGCTGCATTCACGTTCACCGAGATGAATCACGTGGCCGTGGGAGTCGGCGAGTACCTGGATCTCGATGTGTCGCGGCGTCGTGACGAAGCGCTCCAGCAGCAAGGTGTCGTCACCGAAGGCCGCCCTGGCCTCCCTGCGCGCGGACTCCACCGCGTCCGCCAGCCCCTCGGATGACTCGACCAGCCGCATCCCCTTGCCGCCGCCACCCGCCGATGGCTTGAGCAGCACCGGGTAGCCGACCTGGGCGGCGGCTTCGACGATGTCGGTATCACCGAGATCCCCGCCGGTGGTGCCCGGGACGACCGGGACGCCCGCGGAGGACACGGTGGCCTTCGCGCGGATCTTGTCGCCCATCGCGTCGATGGCCCCGACCGGCGGTCCGATGAACGCCACGCCCGCCTCGGCGCAGGCCCTGGCGAACTCGACGTTCTCCGAGAGGAACCCGTATCCGGGATGCACAGCCTGCGCACCGGTCTCGCGCACCGCGTTCAGGATCGCCGGGATCGACAGATAACTGTGACCGGCGTCAGCAGGTCCGATGTGGACGGCGGTATCGGCCTCGTGCACGTGCGCGGCGTCGATGTCGGCGTCGCTGTACACGGCGACGGAGCGAATCCCCATGCCGCGCAGGGTGCGGATGACTCGTACGGCGATCTCGCCGCGGTTGGCGATCAGTACGGTGTCGAACATAATTCCGCTCACATCCTGAAGACGCCGTAGGAGACCGGATCCAGTGGCGCGTTGGCCGCGGCCGACAGGGCCAGCCCGACCACGGTGCGAGTGTCCGCCGGGTCGATCACGCCGTCGTCCCAGAGCCGGGCCGTCGAGTAGTAGGGGCTGCCCTGCTGCTCGTACTGCTCCCGGATCGGGTCCTTGAAGGCGTCCTCCGCCTCGGCGGACCACTGCTCGCCCCTGGCCTCGATGGCGTCGCGCCGCACGGTGGACAGCACCGAGGCCGCCTGTTCCCCGCCCATCACCGAGATCCGCGCGTTCGGCCACATCCAGAGGAACCGGGGCGAGTACGCCCTGCCACACATCGAGTAGTTCCCCGCACCGAACGAGCCACCGATGATGACTGTCAGCTTCGGCACCCGCGCACAGGCCACCGCGGTCACCATCTTTGCTCCGTGCTTGGCGATACCGCCCGCCTCGTAGTCCCTGCCGACCATGAACCCACTGATGTTCTGCAGGAACAGCAGCGGGATCGAGCGCTTGTCGCACAGTTCGATGAAGTGCGCACCCTTCATCGCCGACTCGGCGAACAGGACGCCGTTGTTGGCGATGATGCCGACCGGGTGGCCGTGAATCCTGGCGAAACCGGTGACCAGTGTGGCGCCGTACTCCTTCTTGAACTCCGCGAACCGGCTGCCGTCGGTGATCCGGGCGATCACCTCGCGGACGTCGTACGGCGTTCTGGAGTCCGTTGGCACGACGCCGTAGAGCTGTTCCGGGTCGACGGCCGGCTCCTCGGCAGGCAGGAGATCCCACGGCCGGGGGGCGCGTGGACCCAGGGTCGCGACGATCGAGCGGACGATGCGCAGCGCATGGGCGTCGTCGGTCGCGAGATGGTCGGTCACACCGGACGAGCGGGCGTGGACATCGCCACCGCCGAGTTCCTCCGCGGTCACGACCTCGCCGGTCGCGGCCTTCACCAGCGGTGGCCCGCCGAGGAAGATCGTCCCCTGGTTGCGCACGATCACGGCTTCGTCGCTCATCGCTGGCACGTAGGCGCCACCGGCCGTGCAGGAGCCGAGTACCGCGGCGACCTGCGGTATCCCTTTCGCGGACATGGTGGCCTGGTTGTAGAAGATCCGGCCGAAGTGCTCCCGGTCGGGAAAGACCTCGTCCTGCCGTGGCAGGAAGGCCCCACCGGAGTCCACCAGGTAGATGCACGGCAGGTTGTTGTGCAGCGCCACTTCCTGCGCACGCAGGTGCTTCTTCACAGTGAGCGGGTAGTACGTGCCGCCCTTCACAGTGGCGTCGTTGGCCACGACGACACACTCGCGCCCGGACACCCGGCCGATGCCGGTGATGATCCCGGCCGATGGCGCCTCGTCGTCGTACAGGCCGTTCGCGGCGAGCGGGGAGAGTTCGAGGAACGGCGAACCGGGGTCGAGCAGCGCGTCGACCCGGTCCCTGGGAAGCAGCTTGCCGCGTTCCACATGCCGGTTTCGCGCCTTCTCCGAGCCGCCCTCGCGGGCGACGGACAAGCGTTTACGCAGGTCCTCGACCAGTTCGGCATGCGCGATGGCGCTTCGCGTATACGTCTCGTCCCGCGGATCCGCGGTACTGGTGAGCACCGGGATGTCGGACGTTGCTCCGGGTGACAACCCACGGCCTCCCTCGTCGTCGGCACAGCATGGAACATGCATGAACTGCCAGGTTAGCAGGCGTTAACCCTATAGGGGAGGTTATCGACCGCTAACCTGACTGTCCAGTGCCGCCGGAGGGCGAGGTCGTCAGCCGGTGATCGCGTTGAGCGCGGGCAGGTATCCGAGCGCCTGCCCTGCCTTCGTGGGGTGGTAGGACTCGATGATCGGCCAGACGAGGCTGTGCAGCCAGCGGTCACCCGAGCAGATCTCGTGCCCGGTGAACGGGCCGCGCATGTCGACGAACGTGAACCCGGCGTCGGCGGCACGCTTGGCCGTGACCTCGGCGAGAGTGTCGGAACCCGAGTTGATCGCGGCACGCTTGGTCTCACTGAGTCCCACCGAGCAGGAGCCGTTCAGCTTGTAGAACTTCGGATAGCCCAGCACGATGATCTCCGCGTTCGGCGCGCGGTCGCGCATCTGCGAGTAGACGTTGTCGAGCAGGCCGGGCAGGGTGTCACGCGCATACGCCTTGGCGACCTCGACCCGGTCCACACAGGTCTGGTCGGACCCGAAGGTGCAGTCGGTCATCACGTCGGCGAAGCCGGCGTCGTTACCGCCGATCGAGATCGTCGCCACCGTGGTACTCGCACTGAGCGCACCGACCTGATCGCGCAGCACGTCCCCCGTCCTCGCGCCCGAGCAGGCGACGAAGTCGAAGCTGGACACACTGTGCGAGTCCGCCCATAGCCGGGGGTAGGAATTGGCGCTGCGTCTGCAGTCGCCCGAGCTGCCGTAGTCACCGGCGCCGACTCCCGAGGAATAGGAGTCACCAAGCGCGACATAGTTCGGTCCAGCGGCGCTCGCGGGGACCGTCAGTCCGAGCATCGCCAGAGCGGTAAGCAGGAAGAGAGTCAGGAATCGGGTTGCAGGGAGGGTGGTCTTCTTCGCGAAAGACACGTTTCCGATCCTTTCGTCAGTCATTGACCACGAGAAGACATAGCAGGTGTCGTGCTGACTCACGAAGAACTCACACCACAGGCAACCCACATGGATTACGCGGTAAGTCGTACCGGAGGGGTGTGTACACGCCGCCCGACGGATAGGACCCCGCACACAGAAGCAGGAAAGGTTAGTGCTCGCTAACTGGGCCGACTAGACTGCGGGAATGTCCCCCACTCCCACGCCCCTGGTGAACGGCGAGAAGGCCAGCCGACGCGAGCAGATTCTGGCCGCGGCCGCCGAATTGTTCGCCCGGCACGGCTTCCACGGGGTCGGGATCGACGACATCGGCGCGGCGGTCGGCATCTCCGGGCCTGCGCTGTACCGGCACTTCCGCAGCAAGGACGCGATGCTCGGCGAGATGCTGAGCTCCATCAGCCAGTTCCTGCTGGACGGCGGCACCGAACTCGCCGACGCGGCGACCGACCCGCAGGAGGTACTGGCGGAACTGGTCCGGTTCCACGTCGACTTCGCCCTCCAGCACCCGGCCCTGATCACCGTGCAGGAACGCAATCTCGCCAACCTCACCGACGCGGATCGTCGCCAGGTGCGAGCGCTGCAGCGGCGCTATGTGGAGGTGTGGGTCACCGCGATTCGCGCGGCTGTCCCCCAGGTGGGCGAGAGCCATGCCCGCTCCTCGGCACACGCCGTGTTCGGTTTGATCAATTCGACACCGCACAACCGCTACCTGCCTGACAGTGAACTCGCCGAACTGCTCGGTCATCTCGCGCTGGGTGCACTGCATGCCGCCAGGTGAGCACCGTGGTGCCCCGGCGCACGCTCGGCCACAGCACACTTCTCGGCCCCCTGGTGTTTGATAGGCACGTGCAGCACCCCAGGAACGAGGACGAGCACGGGCTCGTCGAGAAGGCGCAGCGCGCCCTCGTCGCCATTCACCTCGGGCAGGACGAGGACGCGCTGGACCAGATCGCGCCCACGAACGCTCCACAGGCAGGTGGCGCCGAAGAGACACTCGGACTGATGCTGCTCCTGTTCAGCGAGTGCAGCGCGATGGTGGCGACACTCGGCGACGGCGGCAACGCGCCGGTGAAGGTCCAGGTGTTCGACGAGGAAGGCGAAGAAGTCTCGATCGATCAGGCCGACCCGCCTGTTCGTACTGCCGTCCGCACACTGCTTGCCGAGGTGCACGGCAACACCGAGGCCGCACAGGAGCAGGTGGAGATCGCACTGGCCAGCGCCGCACCCGAGGAGGTCGACAGCCTCGTACTGCAAGCACTGCGATGGACGGCCCGGCTGTCCGTCGAATGCCTCGAACGCGGTCTTCCGGTCGCGGACTGGATCAACGAAGCGCTGTCCGACTGATCATCCGGGCTGGTGCTGTTCCCGCTGTTGCAGTGCGAAGCGGTTGCCCTCCGGGTCTTCGAACATCGCCCACCATCCCCAGGGCTGCCGCGTCGGCGGCGAAGGGAATTTGACCCCCTCCGCCGACAGTTCGGCATGGGTGGCGACCACGTCATCGGTGTAGAGGAAGAAGTTGGCGGTCGGCACACCGTCGCGCACAGGGAACCGCGGCTGATCGTCTGGGTCGGCGCTGAGCACCAGCACCGTGTGCCCGTCGGCCGATGTCAGTTCGATCCAGCGACCGGCGTCGCCGTAGGGCATGTCGGTGGTGACCTCGAAGCCGACGGTCTCCGCCCAGAACCGCCGTGCCCGTTCCTGATCCCGAACTCCGATCACCACTTTGCTGACTCCACGGATCGGCATGTCACTCCCTCCGGTGTCGATATATCCAGAACGGATACAACGAAGTCGGAGTGTATGCTCCTTCCATGGCGGACGGCAATCCCCCACCGCTGACCCCGGCGGCGTTCCAGGTACTGCTCGCGCTCGCGCGGGGCAGGACGCACGGTTACGGGATCATGGGCTTCATCGGTGAGGTCACCGATGGCTCGGTGCAACTGGGACCTGGCACGCTGTACCGCACCCTCGCCCGGCTCGCGGCCGACGGGCTCGTCGAGGAGACACGGGAAAGTCACGAGGGCGAGCCGCACGACGCCCGCCGCAGGTACTACCGGCTCACCCGGCTGGGCTGGGACGTGGCGCGGCGCGAGGCGGAACTGCTCGATCGGCTCACCTCCGCGGCGGCAGCAGCCGGCTTGCTGGGCGATCTCCGGAGGGCCGACGCGTCATGAGCGACCGGCACCGCGACCAAGCCGGGCACGGCACCGAGCGATGTGCAGCCCGCCGGCGAGTGAGGCAGCAGACACCGCGCGACCGGCACCGCAAGCGAATCGGGCACGGCACCGAGCGATGTGCAGCCCGCCAGCGAGTGAGGCAACGAACATGAGCGCAACCCGGCCCAGCCGTGCACTCGGCCTCGTACCGCACGTCTTCGTGAAGGACGTCGACTCCGCGCTGACCTTCTACCGCACAGCGTTCGGTGCCACCGAACTCTTTCGCAATCTGCTGCCCGACGGCACGGTGCTGTTCGTCGAACTCGCACTTGGTGAGGCACGTCTACTGGTAAGCGAGGAGATCCCCCGACTCGACGCGTTGGCGCCGACGACGCTGGGCGGAACACCGACGCTGCTGGTTCTGGAGACGGCCGATCCGGATGATCTGCTCCGGCGGGCGGTGTTCGCGGGCGCGACGGTGGAGGCACCGGTGACCGAGATGTTCTTCGGGGAGCGCTACGGCCGGGTGGTCGATCCCCACGGTCATAGGTGGGCACTGACGACGAAGCGGGAGCAGTTCACCCCGGAAGAGATCGACGCACGCACTCCGGACGTGTGACCGTATGGGTTCCGTTCGAGCAGTGGTCGACCGAGTCGGCCCGACCCTGCTGCATATGGTCCATCTCCCGGACAGCTGCCCCGCCGTCGCCGTCGCCGACGTCGTGATCGCGGAGCCGGGAGCACCCGGTCACCTGTCCGCGGGCGACCTCGTACTCGCGGTGGCTGCGTCCGAGACCGCGGAAGCCATCGCCCTGATCCGGCACAGCGCAGACCAGGGCGCCGCCGCCGTGCTGGTCAAACCGCCACTGTCCGAACGGTCTGCCGTCCGGCGGGCCGCGAAGACGGCGGGGATCGGGCTGGTCGAGGTGCGCGCCGCCGCCTCCTGGGCACAACTGGTGTGGCTGCTGCGGACCGTGCTGGACGCGATCTCGGATGAGTCGGAGACGCTGGAGAACGGCGGCGAACCGGGTGCGGCGGACCTGTTCCGCCTCGCCGATGCCGTGGCGTCGGTGGTGGACGCACCCGTGACGATCGAGGACACGAACTCCAGGGTGCTGGCGTACTCCGCCCGGCAGGACCTCACCGACCCCGCTCGCGTGTCGACGATCATGGGCAGGCGGATTCCGGACGACGTCCTCGCACGTTTCCGGTCCAGAGGAGTGTTCCGGGAACTGTCGCGGGGCAGGCAGACCGTCTTCGTTCCGGCGCAGCAGGACGGAACCCTGCCCCGCCTGATCGTGCCGATCCGGATGGGCGGCGAGCTACTCGGATCCATGTGGGCGGTCGTCGAGGGACCGGTGTCCGACGAACGGGCCGCCGCGTTCGCCGACTCGGCACCGGTGGTGGCATTGCATCTGTTGCGCAGGCGGGCGCACGACGACGCGCAGCGCAGGGCGACCGCTGAACTGCTCAGGGCGGTGCTCCAGGGCACGGCCAGCCCGCGGGCAGCGATCGCCGAACTGGACCTTTCGGAAGGTCCGCACCGAGTGGTGGCCATTGATACCAGCAGTGACGGCAACCCGGACGCGGAAGGGCTCCGGCTGGCGCTGCTGGAGCGCATTTCGCATGGAATCGGAAGGCGTCCTCCCGCGACGGAACTCGGTGGACTGCTCTATGCCGTCGTACCGGATGCGGACGGGCCAGGAGCGTGGACCGAACTTCGTGCCGCTTTGGACGCAGTGGGCGGAGACAGCGATCTGCGGGTGGCCGCCGGAACCGCCGCGCCGATCGGTGACCTGGCCCGCTCCCGAGCCGAGGCGGAAGAGGCGCTGGGCCTACTCAGAGCCGGACTTGTGCCGCAGCGAGTGGTCGGATTCGACGAGGTGTGGACCGCGCTGGCCCTGCATCGCGCGGCGACGGCGGCGGGCAACAGCGGGCTCACCGCTCTCGGCCCGCTGGCGGCGATCCGCGCCCACGACGAGGCGAACGGCACCGACTACGTGGACACGCTGTACCAGTGGCTGCGCAGCCCCGGAGATCCTCGTGCGGCGGCGCACGCCCTGCGCATTCATCCGAACACCCTGCGGTATCGAATGCGCAAGCTGCTGGAGCTGGTGCGGGTGGATCTGGACGATCCGCAGGTGCGTCTGGCGCTGACGACTCAGCTCGTGGTGTTGCGCTGGTCCTGACACCGGCTCCGGCTCGGCTGGATCGGCGCACCGGGCTCTGTGTTGAGGGAACCATCGCTGGCGCGCAAGATTGTCCTGACAGCACGATGACACCGCCGTCCGTGTGGTTCACCGTGGTGACCGACACTGTCGCAACCACCAGGAGAAAACCGTGCGTATCGCCGTCCCCCGTGAGATCAAGAAGCACGAATACCGGGTCGCGCTGACGCCGGCCGGAGTGCACGAGCTGACCCAGCGCGGCCACCAGGTCTTCGTCGAGACCGACGCGGGCGCAGGCTCGGCCATCACCGACGAGGAGTACCTGGCCGCAGGGGCCAAGGTCCTGGCCACGGCTGAGGACACCTGGGCCGAAGGTGAACTGGTACTCAAGGTGAAGGAGCCCGTCGAGGCCGAGTACCCGTTGCTGCGGAACAACCAGGTGCTGTTCACCTACCTGCACCTCGCAGCCGACCGCGCGCTCACCGACGCGCTGCTGGGAGCGGGCACCACCGCGATCGCCTACGAGACCGTGCAGACCGACAACGGCGCTCTGCCGCTGCTGGCGCCGATGTCCGAGGTGGCTGGCAGGCTCGCGCCGCAGGTCGGGGCGTTCGCGATGATGAAGCCCAGCGGTGGCCGGGGGGTGCTGCCCGGCGGCATTCCGGGGGTGCACCCCGCGCGGGTCGTGGTCATCGGCGGCGGGGTCGCCGGGCTGAGCGCGGCCCGGGTGGCACTCGGACTCGGCGCCGATGTCGAGATCCTGGACACCAACGTGGACCGGCTCCGGCAGATCGACCACGACTTCGCAGGCCAGATCCGCACCGTCGCGTCCAACGCTTTCTCCCTGGAGAACGCCGTCCTGGAGGCAGACCTCGTCATCGGCGCGGTCCTGGTTCCTGGCGCGAAGGCGCCGAAACTGGTGTCCAACGAGCTGGTTTCCCGGATGAAGCCCGGCAGCGTGCTGGTGGACATCTCGATCGACCAGGGCGGCTGCTTCGCGGACTCGCGGCCGACGACCCACGACGAGCCGACCTACCAGGTGCACAACTCGGTGTTCTACTGCGTGGCGAACATGCCCGGCGCGGTGCCGAGGACCTCGACGTACGGTCTGACCAACGTGACGCTGCCCTACGCGATCCAGCTGGCGGAGCACGGCTGGGAGCAGGCGCTGAAGGCGAACCCGAGCCTCGCGAAGGGCCTCAACACCCACGCCGGTGCGCTGACCAACGAGCCGGTTGCGGTCGCCCACGGCCTGGAGCACCGTCCCGTCGACCTGTAACCCCACTCCGCTTGGCCAAAATGCGGTGGGCGTCTCCGGATGCCCACCGCATTTTCCGTTCGTGGGTGTTCCCCAATGTGGCATTCGGGACGTCTAAGTACCCCAATGCCACATTGGGGACATCCCACAGCCGCGCCTTCGCCGCGGGGACGCCACCAGCTGAGCTGGGTGGCCGGCCCGCCGGTCGAGCAATGAGTCGCATGTGGAACGTCGGCCGAATCCTCGCTCGCCGTTCGTCCTGGTCGGCACCCAGCGGGAGCGATGGCCGGAGGCCGTCCGATACTTCGCCGGCCGGGCGCCGCGGAGCCTGCTCGCCGTGCCGACTGGGCACACCGCAGGCCGGTGCCGACTACCTGATCATCTGGCGGGCCACGCCGTACGCGAATAGGGGCGGCCCGCTCAACCAGCCTGGGGGTCACTGGGAGCGGGCCGCCGCCTACCAGCTTAGGTAATAACTCCGGAGATTGCTCGCCGGGGTAGGCAAACTTGTGCGAATCGTTCTCCCGGCAGTGTCGGGGCGGACACGCTCGCCGGAACTCTCACAGTTTCCTCCATGGTTCTGGCGCAGATCAGCCGGTGAACAGCCCCGCCCGCCGCGAGAATTCCGGTCCGTGAGGAGTAACACGCCAATCTTGCGACACGCCGGGAACCATCGGAGGGCCCACCGCCTCGGAGTACCGGTACGGCAGGATGTCGCGCGACACGGCCTGGACGGCCGTGGGTGACCGGACGGCTCCCCGGCGACCATCGACGACGAACAAGGGGGCGGTATGCACGACGGCAGCGGCCGGATCGCGGTGCAGAACCTCAGCAAGCAATTCGGGCCTGTGACGGCGGTACAGGATCTCAGCTTCGCGGTGGAGCCCGGCTCGGTCACCGGCTTCCTCGGCCCGAACGGCGCGGGTAAGACGACCACCCTGCGGATGCTGCTCGGCCTGGTCACTCCCAGTACGGGCAGCGCCACGATCAACGGGCAGCCGCACAACCGCCTCGGTAACCCCGCACGGGTGGTCGGCTCCGTGCTGGAGAACGAAGGGTTCCACCCCAAACGCACGGCATACAACCACCTGCGGGTGTACGCGGCCGCCATCGGCGTACCGGACCGGCGCGCCGAGGAGACTCTCGGTCTGGTCGGCCTCGCGTCGGCGGCGCACCGGAAGGCGGGCGATTTCTCCCTCGGCATGCGCCAGCGGCTGGCGCTGGCGACCGCCCTGCTGGGCGACCCACAGGTACTCGTCCTCGACGAGCCCGCGAACGGCCTCGACCCCGAGGGAATCGCCTGGCTGCGCGCGTTCCTGCGCTCCTTCGCCGCACAGGGGCGAACCGTGCTGGTGTCGAGCCACCTGCTCGCCGAGGTCGAGCAGACCATCGACCAGGTCGTCATCATCAGCCGTGGCCAGACCATGTACCAGGGTCGTGTCGACCAACTGCGCAGCTCGCAGCAGTCGAGGGTGATCGTGCTGCCCTCGGACGCCGCCGCGCTGGCGGCGGCGCTGAAGGAGAACGGCGCCGGCGAGGTGCATCCGACGCCGGAAGGCGGCCTCGCGGTACTGGGCGGCACGGCGAGACAGGTCGGTGACATCGCACTCCGGGCGGGAATCGCGATCTACGGCCTGCACGAGGACACAGCGGACCTGGAGAAGATGTTCTTCCAGCTCACCAGCGGTCAGTACGCCGGCGGACCCGCACCCCAGCAGGGGCCGCCGCCGGGGTGGGCGCCACAACAGCAACCGCAGCAGGGATGGGGCCCGCCACAGGGACATCCCGGGCAGCAGCCCCCAGGGCAGCCCGGCCACCAGGGATGGGGAGGAAACGCCTGATGGGCAACCTGATCAAGGCCGAGTTCCGCAAGACTCTGAGCCTGAACACCTGGTGGGTCCTGCTGATCCCGCTGGTCGTCCTGTCCTTCGGGTTCTCGTTCGTCTGGGGATGGATCACCAACGACTTCGTCGGATACATCGGCAGTGGGACGGCGGGCGAGCTGGCGAGCTCGTTCGGGATCGACCCGAACGCCTTTCCCGTGGGTCTGCTGTCGATCGCTCACGGAGTCAACATCGCCACCCTGATTCCGGCGATCTTCGGCGTGTTCGCGCTGGCCGGGGAGTACAACAACCGCACCATCACGACGACTTTCCTGACCGCACCGAACCGGGGCCTCGCGCTCACCGCGAAAATGATCGCCTACGTGGTGTGGGGCGTCGTGTACGGCCTGATCAGCTTCGCCGTCGCGGCGATCGCGACCCTCATCGCGGTCGACCCGCCGGGGTTGCCCAGCGGCGAGCAGTGGCTCGGCGCCCTGGGCGGCACGATCCTGGTCTCGGTGCTGGTGATGTTGTTCGGAATCGGCTTCGGTGCGGTGCTGAACAAGGTCACCCTGGCGGTGGTGCTGTTGATCACCTACTTCCTGGTGGTGGAGAACGTCCTGGTGTTCGCGCTGTGGAACGTCACCGACGTACTCGGCGGGGTCCTGCCCAACGGCACGGCAAACGGCATAGTGGGCGGTATCGCCGCGGACGCTTTCGGCATCGACACCCTGAACCTGCCGGGCACGGTGGACGTCTGGACGCAGTACGGATTGCAACTCGCGGCCGGAGCGCCGGGAGTGCTGTCCTGGTGGGCTTCCACGCTGATCTTCCTGGCCTGGACGCTGTTGTTCTTCGTCGGTGGCTGGGCGGCGAACCAGCGCAGGGACATCACCTGATGCGGTAGTGGCGTTTTCCGGCTCTCCGACGTCCTGTCAGTGACCGCGCATAGCCTGGCGTGGTGACCAAGGCCAGCACCACCGCCTCGCCGACCCGCGACGAGGCTCCCGCCAGCACCACTGATCAGCGGCCCGCGGCCGCGTCCGCCGGATGGATCCGCAGGCTCGCGGCGGCGTGCTGGCGGCATCCCGCGCTGGTGGTGCTGTCGCTGTGCGCGGCGATGCTGGGTGTGGGGATGCAGGCCGGGAGCCCACTGCTGGTAAAGGTCGCGGTGGACGACGCCGTCGCGGGCCGGACCGGGAACCTCGGCTGGCTCGCGGCCGCGCTGGTCGGGCTCCAGCTACTCACGTTCGGTGGTGCGTTCGCCCGTCGCTACCTGGGCGGCAGGCTGGCGCTCGACGTGCAGCACGATCTGCGGCGCTCGGTGTTCGGCGCGGTATCGCGACTCGACGGTGGCAAGCAGGACTCGATGCGGACCGGCCAGATCGCCTCGCGGGCGATCACCGACCTGCAACTGGTCACCGGGATTCTCATGCAGGTCCCCCTTTCCGTGGGCTCGGTGATCTTCGCGGTCCTGGCCATCGGGGCGATGTTGCTGCTCTCCCCCACGCTGACCCTCATCGCACTGGTGGTGGCACCAGCGGTGGCCATCGTGGTCGCGGTCAGCCGGAAGCGCCTGTTCCCCGCGACCTGGTCGGCCCAGCAACGAGCGGCCGATCTCGCCCAGCACGTCGAGGAGACGGTCACCGGTGTGCGGGTGGTGAAGGGTTTCGGGCAGGAGTCCAGGGAGACCGCACGCCTCTCCGGGACGGCACGCAAGCTGTTCGCCGAACGGCTCCGATCGGCGCGGATGTCGGCGGTGCCGACCGCGACCACCTCCGCTCTGCCCGCAGCGGGACAGGTCGCCGTGCTGGGCGTCGGCGGCCTGCTCGCGCTGAGGGGCGAGATCAGTCTCGGCACGTTCCTCGCCTTCGCCACCTACGTCACGGCGCTGATCGGACCGGCCAGGATGCTGTCCAGCCTCGTGGTGCAGGCGCAGCTCACGAGGGCCGGGGCCGAGCGGGTGTACGAGCTGATCGATGCGCAGCCGGAGGTGCGGGACGGCGCGGACGCCCGCCCGCTGCCGGAGGGGCCGCTGGAGGTGCGTCTCGACGGAGTCCGCTTCGGCTACACCCGGTCCGAACCGGTGCTGGACGGTCTTTCGCTGCACGCCCGTGCGGGTGAGACGCTCGCGCTGGTCGGTACGGCCGGGTCGGGTAAGTCGACGGTCTCGCTGCTGCTGCCGCGGTTCTACGACCCGCACGAAGGCTCGGTGCGGATCGGAGCGGCCGGAACCACCATGGACGTCCGCGACGTCCGGCTGGCCGATCTGCGCAGCAGTATCGGGGTGGTGTTCGAGGAGGCGTTCCTCTTCTCGACCTCGGTCCGCGACAACATCGCCTATGGCCGTCCGGACGCGAGCGACGAGGAGGTCGTCGCCGCGGCGAGGGCGGCGGAGGCACACGAGTTCATCGAGGAACTTCCCGAGGGCTACGACACGCTGGTCGGCGAGCGTGGCCTGACGCTGTCCGGCGGGCAGCGGCAGCGCCTCGGCCTGGCCAGGGCGCTGATCACCGATCCGAGGGTGCTCGTTCTGGACGACGCGACCTCAGCGGTGGACACGGTGACCGAGGCGGCCATCCACAACACGTTGCGCGAGATCACCTCGACCCGCACGACATTGCTGATCGCGCACCGGCGGTCCACTCTGGCGCTGGCCGACCGGATCGCGGTGATCGATGCGGGCCGGCTGGTCGACGTCGGCACGGCCACGGAACTGGAAGGTCGCTGCGCGCTGTTCCGGGAGCTGATCTCGGGGCCCGGCGACGGGCTGGACCAGAAGTGCCCCATCGGCCCCATCGAGCTCGACGAATCCGGCGTCACACCACGATTGTGGCCGGAGCACGCGGAACACGATCTGCCTGCTCCGAGCGATCCGGGCCGGTCCAGCGCGGCAGCGCCGCCCGCTCCGGGCACGGCCAGGCCGGCAGCAGCTGCCGGGCGCGCGGCCAACACTCCGCCCACCGAGGAGTTGCTGGAGGGTGTGCGGCGGCTGCCACCTGCCGTCGACGCGCCCCGGCTCGACGGAATCGACGCCACCGCCCCGGATCCGGCGTTCAGCCTGCGCAGGCTGTTGCGGCCGGTCCGCTGGCTGCTCGCCGCGGTGGTGGGGCTGGTCGGGCTGAACGCGCTGGCGACGCTCAGCGTGCCCGCGCTGTACCGGTACGGAGTGGACGAGGGCGTCGCGGTCGGGGTCGAGTCCGCGGTGCTGCTGGCCGCCGCCGTCGGCGCCGTCGTGATCGCGGTGGACTGGTTCGTCATCGCGGCACAGACACGCGTCACCGCTCGGGCTGGTGAGTCGGTGCTGTACCTGCTCCGGGTGCGCAGCTATGCGCACCTGCAACGCCTCGGGCTCGACTACTACGAACGTGAACTGGCCGGCAAGATCATGACCCGGATGACGACGGACGTGGACGCGTTGTCCACGTTCCTGCAGACCGGGCTGGCCACAGCCGTGGTCAGCGTGCTGACGCTCGTGGGAATCGGCGGCGCGCTACTGATCACCGATGCGTCGCTGGCGTTGTACGCACTGGCGGTACTGCCCATTCTGGTCGTGGCAACGGTTGTGTTCCGGCGCCTCGCGTCGGCGGCCTACACGGAGGCCCGCGAGCGGGTCAGTGTGGTCAACGCGGACATGCAGGAGAACATCAACGGGTTGCGAGTCGCGCAGGCCTACACGCGGGAGGAGCGGTCGGCGGAGACCTTCGCGTCCCGCAGCGACGCGTACCGGCGTTCGCGGCTTCGGGCACAGCGCTACATCGCGACGTACTTCCCGTTCGTGGCGCTGCTCTCCGGGGTAGCGGAAGCGGTGGTTCTGGTGGCCGGGGCACATCGCGTGGCGCGTGGTGAACTCTCCCCCGGGGTGCTGCTCGCGTTCCTGCTGTACCTGGGCATGTTCTTCTCGCCGATCCAGCAACTGTCGACGGTGTTCGACGGCTACCAGCAGGCGAAGGTCGGACTGCGCCGGATCGGAGATCTGCTACGCACGCCGACCTCCGTGCCCGCTGCGGAGAATCCGGTGGAGATGCCGGAGCGGTTGCGCGGCGAGGTGAGTTTCGAGCAGGTCGATTTCGCCTACTCGGGAAGTGAGCGACTTGCGCTGCACGACCTGACCCTGCACGTCCCCGAAGGCACGACGGTCGCCCTGGTGGGCGAGACCGGGGCCGGTAAGTCCACTGTGGTCAAACTGGCGGCCAGGTTCTACGACGCGACGCGCGGGGTGGTCCGGATCGACGGGGTCGACGTACGTGACTACGACCTCACGGAGTTGCGGGGCAGGCTGGGCGTGGTGCCCCAGGAAGCCCACCTGTTCTCCGGAACCGTCGCGGACAACATCCGCTACGGCAGGCCGTCGGCGACGGACGCGGAAGTGGAGGCGGCGGCCAGAGCGGTAGGCGTACTCGACGGAATCGCCGCGCTGCCCGCGGGCTTCCGGCAGGAGGTCGGCGAACGCGGCCGGGCGCTGTCAGCAGGACAACGGCAGCTGGTCGCGCTGGCCAGGGCGGAACTCGTGGACCCGGACGTGCTGTTGCTGGACGAGGCGACGGCGGCGCTGGACCCGTCGACGGAGTCGGCGGTACTGCGCGCCACCGAACGCCTCACCCATCGCAGGACGACGTTCGTGGTGGCACACCGCCTCGCCACCGCCGCCCGCGCGGACCGGATTGTGGTGCTTGACCACGGCCGGATCATCGAACAGGGCACACACGACGAACTGCTCGCGGCAGGCGGGCATTACGCGAGGCTGTGGTCGCTGGGTGACGGGATGGAGTGAGACAACGATCTGGTGCCCCGTCAAGAAAGGTTTCCCGACGGGCACTAGGCACCCGAGGTCACGGGGGCGACATGCCAGCCTGCGTCGAATCTGAGTTCGACCCTGTCTTCGACTCCGAACGCGGTCGCCACCGCCAAAGCTCCGGCAGCACGAACTGCCGTTTCCTCGATATCCGTGAGGTTGAGCTGGGAATGAACGATGGCGATTCTGTAATCACTTACGTCAACGCCCAGGTTGCGGACGATATCCCGCCCCTGTTTCACCCCCGCTACCGCCGCATCGACGAATTCGGAATCCATGGTCGGCTGGATCGACGTCCGGTCGTCGTTCGGTACTGACCAGACGACTACATCTTCTTCGGAAGCGGCGCGACTCACCTCGACTTTGACCGCACCAAAGTAACCAATACCGTTTTTCTGACGCTGCAGCTTGAACTCTCCGACCAAAGACTCGCCCGTCACGACAGCCTCCAACTCTGAAACAGATTATAGACACCGCTGCTGAAGTAACTCTCCGCGCCGAACCTTCCTGTCATTCTTCGAATATGGTCGTAATCGTGATTTCCACCCGCATTCCACAGTTCGGTTGCCGCGTCGTCGTCCATTGTCGTCATATCCGCCGATCTCAGACTGTCGAAGTCGTCACCAGAGATCCTGTGTTGTACGATCTCCAGGTCCGTAGGAGCACCCTCTCGACTGCGAATCATATCCAGGTATCGCTCCGCTTGCTCACGACTCTCCCAAGCGTAGAGACCTTCGCCCATCTCCGATCGAGGCCTGTTGTTGCCATCGATACCCGATGGCCACGGTTCACCACCATTGTTGATGAGACGGTCGGCGTCAGCACGGTTCTGCACACTGTAGAAGTTTCGACACGGAGAAAGACCGGATGGGTCAGTCGAGGCGGTGGGATTCGGCACATACGACTGGGGGTTCATCGTCGGCGCCAACCCCAATGGGTCAGGCGACGCGTAACGGCCGGTTTCGGCGTCGTAGTAGCGGTAGTAGTTGTAGTTCAGCTGAGATTCGAAATCGAAGTACTGCCCCGGAAAACGCAGGGGAGTACTCGCGGACTGCCTCGATTGGTCGAGTAAATGCCCCCAGATGGTCGCGTT
This sequence comes from Amycolatopsis palatopharyngis, assembly GCF_003385185.1. Classification (GTDB taxonomy): domain Bacteria; phylum Actinomycetota; class Actinomycetes; order Mycobacteriales; family Pseudonocardiaceae; genus Amycolatopsis; species Amycolatopsis palatopharyngis. The sequence continues at coordinate 56,943 of NZ_PQHZ01000017.1, forward strand.
ACGTTTCCAGGTAACTTTCCCGGCAGGGTCAACGAGCTCCGTAGGGGTGCCGATTATGTCGGTAACTATCGAAAAGAACTCTCGATCGACCCAGTCCTGACCAGTGTCACCGGAACGCGCTCGTTCGACCTGACAGACTGGCCGGAAGCTTCCAGGTTCCCAGTTCCAGGTGGTCGCGTGCCCCGAGGAATGCCTCTGTTCCGCAAGAACCATACCGTCCCAGGAGAAATCCACCCGCTCCACGACAGCGCCAGTGACGCCTTCAGTACGAAGCTTGGCGATCCGTCTCCCGAGTGGATCGTAAAGATACCTCCAGCGAGTTCCGTCAGGAGTAACGAGTGCGACCAACCGGTCGTCAGCATCCCAGCTGTAGTGCCAGTTGTCCGGCTTGGCTGACAGCCGCTTTTTTTGCCGATGCACGACTCGACCTTGTGCATCATAACGATATCGGACATTGCCCGCCCGAGTGATGAGCGAGCCGGAGTAGTCTCGAGTTCCTTGTGCCTCCTGCCGACCACCTGGCCAGCTCGCCGCGGTGACATTGCCCGCGGTGTCATAGGCGTAGCTCTCGGTCCACCCCGAACCATGAGCAGCGGTAATCCGGGCGACAGAGTCCATTTCGTAGGAGATCGAACCACCGAGCTGATCGTCGACTCCGGCCAGATGACCATCAGCCAGATAGCGGTAGTCGCGCTTCTGGATCAGTTGTGCGTGCGTTCCCTCTATTGGCCCCGGCTGTCGGCGAGCTACCGTGGACACCGTTTGTGTTGACAGCCGGTGATTGATATCCCAGGCTTGCGCGATTATCGTACCCGTATCGAGCAGTCGTTCGGTTTCGTGACCCACGGAGTTATAGCCGAATGTCATCACTCGCCCTGCGGTGGCGAGTTCGACAGGCCTTCCCCCTGTTTGATACCGCCAACTCGTCTCCGAGCCACTCGGCGTACGACGGCGCGTACGACGACCTATCAGGTCGTACTCCGACGTGACGTTCTTTCCGTCAACTCCTTCGGAGAGCACACGGCCCAGCCTGTCCCTGGTGAGCACCAACTCACCGTTCGCATTCTTTGCGGCGACCAGTCGGCCCGCTGGATCGAACTCGAACAGTTCGACCACATCACCGTGACTACGCTTGACGATGTTGCCAAGTTCGTCACGTACGAAACGCACCTCCTGTCCGGCGCCGTTGACACGCCCGACCAGCGCACCACTCGGGTCATGCTCGTACTCGAGCCTTCGACCGTTGAAGTCTGTTTCCGAAACGAGGTTTCCGGCAGAGTTGTACGAGTACCGCCAGGCAAGGCCCTGCGAGTTTGTCACGGAGGTGAGACGCAAAAGGCTGTCGTACTCGAATTTTAGCCTACTGCCGTCCGGGTGCAACTCCTCGGCAGGAAGATCGAAATGCGTTGTTCGAACCGTAGTGATACGACCGAGCGGATCACAATGTTCTACCGCGTTCCCCTCGCCGTCATATCGCCATTTTTCCACCGCGCCGTCCGGCGCCGTCCTGGACAGGATTTTACCTTCGACCGTCCAGTTCAGGTGCACTGTCGCACCTGTCGAGTCGATCACCTGCGAGATTCTGCCGAACTGATCTCTTCGATATCGGGTGACATTCCCGTGCACGTCGATTTCAGCGATCGGCAAACCAGCGGCATTTGTTTCCGTGCGATGAACCCGTCCCAACGGGTCCGTCACGGAAACCAGTTGGCCCACTTGATTGTATGTACACAGCGTCCTGGAGCCCGCCGGGTCAATGATCGTCGTCACTCGACCCGCGCTGTCGTAGCTTCTTTTCCATACAGCACCATCGGGGTCAATGGTGACGATCGGCCGGCCCAATTCGTTGAACTCGGCGCGTGCCTGGCTCCCGTCCGGGCGCGTCAGCACCACCAGGTTCCCCTGGTCGTCGTACTCGTAACGAGTGATATGACCCAACGCGTCCGTGCGGCTGAGTAGTCGATCATCCGCATCCCAGGCGAAGCCGGTCGTATGGCCAAGCGGGTTGGTTTCGGCTACCACATTGTTCCGGCTGTCGAACTCGTAGACAGTGGTGTTGCCGAGCGCATCGGTGAAACGTGTGATGCGGCTGTCCGCGTCATAGGCAAAAGTACCGTTCAGGAAACCACCGGACCCCTGATTGGCGACGCACCGGCCATCGCTGCCGTAGAAGTAGCGATACCACTCGCCGTTACGGTCGGTCCACTGCGCGATTCGCCCGCTGTGGTCGTAGTCGAACTTCAACGCCCGGTTCGACGAATTGACTACCTCCGCAAGAAGGCCAGTATCGGTGTAGCCGAACCGAATCAGGCTGATATCCGCCCCATCGGAACCACGAAGCCACAACTCGGTGATCTTCTGGTCGTTACTGCCGACCACTATGTGATAGCCGCCAGAATGCCGCACTTCCGTGACTACTTGGTCGTCGTCCCTGCCGAAATCGATTCGATTGCCACTGCGGTCGGTAACGGCCGTCATCGGCATTGTGCTGGCGGACGCGTCCTCGAAGTGCAATGTCCTGCCGGTCTGGCACTGGTGGACCGCGTACCCGGTTTCGGTCCGGTACAGCGGCCACCGGGGACCGACCTCCGGCAGCACCTCCCGATTGGTATGCGGGCGGGGATACACCAGAAGCATGCCGTCCTCAGCCACGTAGACAACGCCTTGGTCGTCGAACTCCAGCCGCTGATCCAACGTGGAGGCCCATGAAGGACCGAAGGAGCGACCTGCTCGGTATGACGAGACGTGTGTGCGCTTGAGGATCAGCGGGAGAACGCCGGCAAGTTCCACGTCGGTCTGCCCGAGTACGACTTCGCCGGTTGTCACGTCAACCGGATCGTTGCACGTGGTGCGCGAGGTCTCCGGCGTCTTGGTGTCGTTGGGGTCGCTAGGCCGATTGGAGCCATCCGGCTTGTTGCCGTTCGGAGACGTACCGTCGGGCTTTCCGCCGTTCGGCGTCGTCCCCGGCCCGTCCGGGCTGGTGCTCGACGGACTCGTCGTGTCCGGCGACTTCGGGGTGGTGCTCGGTGCGTCCGGGGTCGTGGTCCCGCTCGGTGTGGTCGTCGCCGACGAAGGCGTGGTGGTGTCCGGCGACTTCACCGTCGGGGCGTCGATGCCTGGTGTGTTCGGCGTGGACGACGGAGTGGTACCCCCGCCAGGGGAGAACTTGCGGGCCAGCTTCGCCAGCGCCTGGATGATCTCGTCCAGCTTGTCGATCACCCTGCGGATCAACGGCGAGACGTTGCTGATCGTCTTGACCAGATTCCGGATCAGGTCCGCGATCTTGTTGATCGCCTTGGAGATCGCCGCCGTGGCCTGCACCGCGATGAGCGGCGTCGCGAAGCCGAGTGTGCCGGCGGCTTCGAGCGCCCAGGTGATGAGCTTGCCGACCAGTTCGCCGACGAGGTCGCGGACGATCTCGCGCACCGCGGCGACGACCTCGCCCATGATCATCACGCCGACCGAGATGCCCTCCGACAACGTCGCCGCACCGGCGATCGCGTCGGCCTGCTCGGCCGAGGCCTGCCGGTAGGCGTCCGCGGCCTCGCCCGACCAGCCGGCTGTCCCGGTGTTGACCTCGTTGCCGAGGTCGCCCGCCACCGCGGAGACTTCGGCCGCGACGTTCGCCCAGGTCTCGGAGAACGACTGGATCACCGGCGGGTCGCCCGCCAGCCAGTCCAGCGCCTCCTTCAACGGTTGCACGTGCTCGATCAGCCAGGACACTCCGTACGACGCGAGCGTCCCGATCGGGTCCACGACCATCGACAGGACCTCGAGGCCCACACCGACGGCGCCGAGACCGACCGCCACCCAGGAGCCGTCCGAGATGCCCGACGCGAGATCGACGGCGGACTCCGCGATCCCGATGCCCGTGTATCCGGTTGTGGTCGACTGAGCCTGCGCGACAAGCGGGTTCCCCTCCGGCATCAGAGCGCCCCGCCCGTCTTCTTGATCACCGCTGCGGTGTCGTCCTCATGCGCGCTGTACGTAGCGGAGGCATCCCGGACCTTGCCCGCCGTCGCGCTGACCGACTCGGCTGCGGTTTGCAGCGCCCGCACGCCCATCTGTTCGAACGGCTCGAGGAGCATCGCGAACGGCTGGCAGATCACGCCGTACGCACTGTTGTCCATCGCCACCTGCTGCGCGGCGGAGACCGCCGTGTCCATCCGATCCGCGAAGCCGTCGACCTTGCCTGCGTGGGTTTCCAACTCCTCGTGCAGTACCTCGAAACCCTGCCCACCGCTACCCATCGCGAAAACCTCTCCCCAGAAACACCGAAACCGGTTGGCTGATCAATCCCGTCGCAGGAACGACTGGTCGCCGAAGTCCTCGCCGTCGTCGTCATCCGACGGCCCTCGCCTGCGGCTCGCGGGCGGAGCGGACGGCGGCTTGGGAGCGGCCGGCGGCCCGGGACGGCGCGGGGGCGCAGGCGGCTCCTCGTCGGGCTCGGTCTCGACCCGCAACTGTCGCCCGGGCGCCTCCCTGACCTGTGGCTCGTCCTCCTCGGGGGCATCGGGGAACTGCTCGACAGCCGTCGCGACGATATGCCGGGTCGTGTCGTCCTCCCCGACGGTGGCCGTCGTGATCTCCTGCAACCGCTCGGGATACTTCGACTGCGCCTTCTGCATGGCACGCAGCACATTGGCGGCGATCTCGTCGGGGCTCATGTTCTTCACCCCATCGGTCATCCGCACGTCCGTCGGCATCCCGTTGTGGCCGACCGTGACGGCCACGGCCCCCGAGGCCACCGACTCGGTGATCGAGATCTGTTCGACCTGCTGCTGCATCTGCTGGTAACGCTGCGCCTTCTCAGCAGCATTGCGCTCCCAGTCGTTGACCATGCGCTCGACGTCCGTCAGATCGGCCACCGTGAAATCCCCTCTCGCCCTGTCTCCGCGAGAAGGAGACGACCAGAACATGCTGCCGGTTCCCCGCGGCCCGCGACAGATCCACGCCGGTGACGCAGCGCAACCCCCCGTCACGAACTGGACCGATTCAGTGACAAATCGCAAACGATTCGTCAGTGAGGTTGACGGAGTTCGCTCACATGTCGCTACGCAAGGGGGTTAGCCTGGTAGGCGCGTAACCGGACACAGCCGCCGAAACGTGGTGTTGGTCTCAAGGATGCGTCCGATCGCGCACTGGCAGCAAGAACACAGACAACCAGATCGAGTATGGATAGAGGCGAGTCCCTGCCGTGTCCAGCAGCAGCCCTGCGTCACAGTTCGGCCCCAACGAATGGCTCGTCGAGGAGATGTACGACCAGTTCCTCGCCGACCCCTCCTCCGTAGATGCCGCATGGCATGACTTCTTCGCCGACTTCAAGCCGACGCAGGCCGCGCCGTCGTCCCCGGGTGGTGGGGACAAGTCCGACAGCCCAGCACGCAACGGGCAGGCCCCCGCGAAGTCGAGCACCCCTCCCGCGGCACCGGCGAAAGACAAGCCCGCCACGAAGGCCGCGGCACCCAAGCCAGAGCCGAAGGCGGCCACACCTGCGCCCAAGCCGGCCGCGAAGGCCACTCAGGACGGCAAGGCCGATACGGCCAAGCCCGCCGAGCCGGAGCGCAAGACCCTGCGCGGTGCCGCCGCGGCCATCGCGAAGAACATGGACGCATCCCTGACGGTTCCGACCGCCACCAGTGTGCGTGCCGTTCCGGCCAAGCTCATGGCCGACAACCGAATCGTGATCAACAACCACCTCAAGCGCACCCGTGGCGGGAAGATCTCCTTCACCCACCTCATCGGGTACGCCATGGTTCGGGCGCTGCAGGAGTTCCCGAACATGAACCGGCACTACGAACTGATCGACGGCAAGCCGCATTCAGTCACCCCGGAGCACGTCAACCTCGGTCTGGCGATCGACATGAAGGGCAAGGAGGGTGCCCGCACCCTCGTCGTCGCCTCGATCAAGAACACCGAGAAGATGACGTTCCTGCAGTTCTGGCAGGCCTACGAGGAGATCGTCAAGAAGGCGCGCAACAACAAGCTCACCGCCGACGATTTCGCCGGAACCACCATCTCGCTGACCAACCCCGGCGGCATCGGCACCAACCACTCGGTGCCTCGCCTGCAGGTCAACCAGGGCGCGATCATCGGCGTCGGCGCCATGGAGTACCCGGCGCACTTCCAGGGCACCAGCGAGAAGGCCCTCACCGAGATGGGCGTCAGCAAGATCATGACGCTCACCTCGACGTACGACCACCGGATCATCCAGGGCGCCGAGTCCGGCGAGTTCCTCAAACGGATCCACCAGTTGCTGCTCGGCGAGGACGGCTTCTACGACGACGTCTTCACCTCGCTGCGCCTGCCCTACGAGCCGGTGCGCTGGGTCGAGGACATCCCCGAGGGCGCGGTCGACAAGACCGCGCGGGTGATCGAGCTGATCGACGCCTACCGCATGCGCGGGCACCTGATGGCCGACACCGACCCGCTGAACTACCGGCAGCGCAGGCACGAGGACCTCGACGTCCTCTCGCACGGCCTGACGCTGTGGGACCTCGACCGCGAGTTCGCGGTCGGCGGCTTCGCCGGTCAGGAGCGGATGAAGCTGCGCGACATCCTCGGCGTGCTGCGCAACTCCTACTGCCGCACCGTGGGCATCGAGTACACCCACATCCTCGACCCGGACGAGCGTCGCTGGATCCAGGACCGGGTGGAGATCCCGCACGAGAAGCCCGAGACCTCGGTGCAGAAGTACGTGCTGTCCAAGCTCAACGCCTCGGAGGCTTTCGAGACGTTCCTGCAGACCAAGTACGTCGGCCAGAAGCGGTTCTCGCTCGAGGGCGGGGAGACCGTGATCCCGCTGCTGGACACGGTGCTGGACAAGGCCGCCGAGCACGAGCTCGACGAGGTCGTCATCGGCATGCCGCACCGCGGCAGGTTGAACGTGCTGGCCAACATCGTCGGCAAGCCGATCTCGCAGATCTTCCAGGAGTTCGAGGGCAACCTCGACCCGGGCCAGGCGCACGGTTCCGGCGACGTGAAGTACCACCTCGGGGCAGAGGGCAAGTACTTCCGGATGTTCGGCGACGGCGAGACAAAGGTGTCGCTGACCGCGAACCCGTCGCACCTGGAGACGGTGGACCCGGTACTCGAGGGCATCGTCAGGGCCAAGCAGGACCTGCTGGACAAGGGCGGCAGCGCGGGCCTCGGCTACACCGTGCTCCCCGTGCTGCTGCACGGGGACGCGGCGTTCGCCGGTCAGGGCGTGGTGGCGGAGACGCTGAACCTCGCACTGCTGCGCGGCTACCGCACCGGCGGCACGGTGCACGTGATCATCAACAACCAGGTCGGCTTCACCACCGCCCCGGAGAACGCCCGCTCGACGCAGTACGCGACCGACGTGGCGAAGATGATCGGCGCGCCGGTGTTCCACGTGAACGGGGACGACCCGGAAGCCGCCTACTGGGTGGCGCAACTGGCCGTGGAGTACCGCCAGGCGTTCAACAAAGACTTCGTGATCGACATGATCTGCTACCGGCGCCGCGGTCACAACGAGGGTGATGATCCCTCGATGACGCAGCCTGCGATGTACGACATCATCGACACCAAGCGCAGCGTGCGAAAGACCTACACCGAGTCGCTGATCGGCCGGGGGGACATCTCGGTCGAGGAGGCCGAGGCCGCGCTCCGGGACTTCTCCAGTCAGCTCGAGCACGTGTTCAACGAGGTCCGCGAGCTGGAGAAGCACCCGGTCAAGGCAAGTCCTTCCGTCGAGGAGGAGCAGCAGGTTCCTTCGAAGGTGCCGACCGCGATCTCCCGCGAGGTGGTGGAGCGCATCGGCGATGCGTTCGTCAACGTGCCGGAGGGCTTCACCGCGCACCCGAGGGTCAAGCCGGTCATGGAGCGGCGGCACAAGATGTCCCGCGAGGGCGGCATCGACTGGGCGTTCGGCGAGCTGCTGGCTTTCGGTTCGCTGGCGATCGACGGCAGGCTGGTCCGGCTTTCCGGACAGGACTCCCGGCGCGGCACGTTCACGCAGCGCCACTCGGTGCTGATCGACCGCAAGACCGGCCAGGAGTACTCACCGCTGCAACACCTGGCGGAGCAGCAGGGCCGGGTGATGATCTACGACTCGGCGCTGTCGGAGTACGCGGCCGTGGGCTTCGAGTACGGCTACTCCGTGGCCAACTCCGAGGCGCTCGTCATGTGGGAGGCGCAGTTCGGCGACTTCGTCAACGGCGCGCAGACCGTCATCGACGAGTACATCTCGTCCGGTGAGGCGAAGTGGGGACAGCTTTCCGACGTCGTGCTCCTGTTGCCGCACGGGCACGAGGGCCAGGGGCCGGACCACACGTCGGGCCGGATCGAGCGGTTCCTGCAGCTGTGCGCAGAGGGTTCGATGACGGTGTCGGTGCCCTCCACCCCGGCGAACTACTTCCACCTGCTGCGCAGGCACGCGCTCGACGGGGTGAACCGCCCGCTCGTGGTGTTCACGCCCAAGCGTCTGCTGCGGGACAAGGCCGTGAAGTCGTCGGTGGAGGACTTCACGGACCAGTCGAAGTTCCTCTCGGTAATCGACGACAACGACGTCGACCCGGCCAAGGTGCGCAAGGTGCTGCTGACCTCCGGAAAGATGTACTGGGAGCTGCTCGCCGACCGGACCAAGCGGGAGATCGACGACGTGGCGCTGGTGCGGGTGGAGCAGTACTACCCGCTGCCGAAGAAGAAGCTGATCGCGGCGCTGGAGCGCTACCCGAACTCCAAGGAGACCATGTGGGTGCAGGAGGAGCCGGAGAACCAGGGCGCATGGCCGTTCTTCGGACTCAACCTGCCGCGGAAGCTGCCGGAGGCTTTCAACAGCTTGCAGGTGGCCGCCCGCAGGCCCATGGCGGCACCCTCGGCCGGTTCACCGAAGGTGCACGAGGTAGAGCAGAAGGCGATTATCGAGAAGGCTTTCAGCTGATTAGCTGACCAACTGATCAACTCCGAATGAGACCCCCACCACAACGGTGGGGGTCTCGTTTTTGTCCTGGCTCACACTTTCCCGGGAAAGTGCGTACTTGCGCGATTTCCGAGTTACCTCTCGGTAATCCATTCGGAGCCCTGACGTGGGCAGATTGGTCCAGCGCCCATATCTGTCGACATGATGACAGTCTGGTTTACCAAATTCAAAAGAGAGGTACTAATGGATGGAGAGGCCGGAAGAAATACACCGGCTTCGACAGGAGAAACAGGGCCCGGCCTTCGACCAGCTGGGCAAGCGGGAAGACCAGGCCCTGATCCCTGTGTGATCACAGAGAAAGGAAGTATCTCATGCGCACCATCCGTCGCACCATAGTCGCCTCCGCCCTCGCCCTTCCGCTGAGCCTCGGTGCCGTCGGCATCGCCTCCGCCGACACGGGCAGCGCCATCGACACCGGCGCCACCTCGGACGCCGCGGTTACGTCCTCGGTCAACAGCCACGACGACGGTGAGTTCAACGGCTCGCTGGGCCTCGGCCTCAGCCTGGACGCCCTCCTCTCGGGCAACTTCGAGAGCGACAACGGCGACAACGGCGACAACGACGACCACTACGACAATGACGGACTGCTGGGCGGACTGCTCGGCTGATCCACAACGTCACCTGGGGCCCCGGAGTTCGACTCCGGGGCCCTTTTCGGTGCCACTTGCGAGTGAAGCTTCGTCCATTCGCAATACCGGCGCCCGGTACACCTGGCTAGTCCAGCCGCGTAGACCTTCGGGACTTTTCGAGCTCACCGATGCACACTCGGAGGAGTCGAGCCATCACGTAATGCGAGGAGGCGGCGTCATGCGGGAGCGAGCGTTACGGGCAATCGGCTGGATGAGCACCGCCGCGGGGCTGGTGTTCGCGGGCGTGCCGGTCGCACGCCACAGTCTGCGGCGATGAGCGGTCATCGGCGAGGAGACAAGTGACGAGGACGCCCCGGGCCGACCGAAAGGTCCGCCCGGGGCGCCTCAATTGATCACCGTGTCAGCGACTCGACCCCACTATGGCGTGATGGTCCAGGAGTCGATGTAGCCGGTGTCGTACGTGTACACGTCCTGCACCCGCAGCTTCCAGGTGCCATCGGCCTGCTTGGAGCTGGCGTCCACCGTGTACGTCGTGTCGACGTTGTCCGCCGAGTCGTACGCGTTGCTGTTCTTCAGCCGCGCGGTCGCACCGTCCGGCGCCACCAGGTCGATCACCAGGTCGCCCCGGTAGGTGTGCTTGATGTGCACCTCGACCTTCATCGAGGACGACGCGTACCGGTTGCAGCCGGAGATGCTCACCGAGCTCGTCACCGCCGAGCCGCCGTCCGGAATGGAGACGTTCGAGCCGTTGGTCGTCGCCGCGCAGTCGCCCGGCTCGGGGTCGGGCGGAGTGCTGTCGCCTTCACCGGTGTAGAGCAGCACGTTCGGCGAACCCGAACCAGCGTTGGTCACCTTGTCCTTGGTGCCGTTGTTCACCAGGTGGTCCCGCACCTGCTGCGGCGTGGCAGAGGTGTTGGCCGCCAGGTACAGCGCCGCACCGCCAGCCACGTGCGGCGTGGCCATCGAGGTGCCGCTGATCGTCCTGGTCGCGCTGTTCCCGCCGATCCAGGCCGAGGTGATGTCCGAACCCGGCGCGAAGATGTCCAGGCACGTACCGATGTTGGAGAAGCTGGACCGGGCGTCGGTCCTGGTCGTGGAGCCGACCGTGATCGCCTCCTCGGTCCTGGCAGGCGAGGTGTTGCACGCGTCGGCGCCGTTGTCGTTGCCCGCGGCCAGCGCGTAGGTCACGCCGGAGTTGATCGAACGACGGACAGCGTCGTCGACCGCGGTCGAGGCGCCACCACCAAGGCTCATGTTGGCCACGGAAGGACCGGACGCATTGCTGGTCACCCAGTCGATACCGTCGATCACGCCGGCGTAGCTGCCGGAGCCCTGGCAGTCGAGCACCCGGACGCCGTAGAGGGTCACACCCTTGGCTACACCGTGCTCGGTACCGCCGACCGTGCCGGCCACGTGCGTGCCGTGACCGTTGCAGTCGGTGGCATTGGCATCGTTGTCCACGAAGTCGTAACCGTGCTTGGCGCGACCACCGAAATCGTTGTGGGTGGTCAGAATCCCCGTGTCGATGATGTAGGCATCGACGTTCGAGGCTGTCGTCGCATAGCTGTACTTGCTGTCCAGCGGAAGGTCGCGCTGATCCACCCGGTCCAGCCCCCACGATGGTGGGTTCAACTGGTCCGCGGTGAGGCTCACGACCTGGTTCTGCTCGACGTAGGCCACCTTGGGGTCGGCCGCCGTCCGCTTCGCCTCCTTCGCGCTCATCGAAGCCGCGTAACCACGAAGCGCACTGTTGTAGGTCCGCTCGATCTTGCCGCCGTGTCGATTGGCGACACCGTTCGCGGCGGCGTCCACCGACTGAGTGGTGAATTCGTCCTTCAGCACGACGATGTAGCTACCCTCGATCGCACCGGCCTTGTCGGCGCCCAGAATCGCGCCTTCCTGGGCCTGGGCAGCTCCATTGCCACTCATCACGGCGAGCGCGGCAACAGCCGTAGCGACACCGAGGCCGCCGAGCTGTCTCCGTTTGTTGTTAACAGTTTCCCGCACGGGTTCATTCCTCCTAGGCAGGGGTTGACCCCGCGAACCGATCTGTGGCCGCAGGGTTTCTAGGGGTTGAACGCGTTCTGTCGAACGCAGAGGTGAGAGTAGGTCTGAAATTCCCCCGAAGGAAGATCTTGTTATTCGACCCTGCTAGATGTATACGTGCGAACTTCGTCAACAACCTGAGCGGCCACTCCCTACACCGCGAATTGCGTGGGAAATGGTTTACACCTCGACCGGCCCTAGCCCTGCCGCACATCGGCTGCTACAGCGACCCCGCGTCGCTTTTTCCTTACACAGCAAGGCATTGGCCACGTCCTTTTGGATGAAGCAGACCGCCCCGGCAAGGCTTCGCGGTAACCGGCTGAATGCAGTAAACTGCACACTGCCGCCATTTGCGCCAGTACTTCGGTAGCATCAAGCACATTTCTGGCGCTGAAACCACTCGAACGGCCTGCTACTAAAGTTGGTTCGAAACAACCGACTTTAGTAGGCATTCAGAATCGGTTTAGCGACCCGAATGCCAACGATTGTTAACATGTTGTAACTGTCGGAAATAATCTCACATCGTTTACGTGAGGCCGTTCTCGCGCAGAAACTCCTCGGCGATGTCCAGCGGATTACGCTTCTCCGTGCTGAACTCCACGTTCAGTTCGGTCAGCTTCTCGGTGGTCAGCACCGCGGAGAGATCATTCAGCGCCCGCTCCTCACGCTCGGACAATGTCCCTCGTGCCACCAGCGGCACTATGTTCTGCGCAGGAAACATGTTCTTATCGTCCACCAAGGGGACGAACCCGTTGCTCTCGATGGTGGCCGAGGTGCTGAACAGGTCGGCCACCTGAACCTCTCCCGAACGCAGTGCCTCAACCGTCACCGGTCCCCCGGTGTCGGTGACCCGGATTTCGCGGAACTCGCAGCCGTACAGTTCCTTGATCTTGACCTTCCATCGATCGGCCCACTGGCCAGGCCCACCGAACACCAGATCGTCGCAGTGCGGAGCGAGATCCGAGATCGTGCTGATACCCGTGTCCGCCAGCTCCTGCCTGATGACGAGAACGTCCGTGTCCTGCGCGGGCGCCTGCTCCAGCACCCGGAAGCCGTCCGGGAGGGTCTGTCGCAGTTCGGCGTAGACCTCCTCCGGCGTTGTCGCCTCCGAGTCCGGGTCGAAGTAGCGCAGCAGATTTCCGCTGTAGTCCGGCACGAGCGACAACGATCGGTCCCGCAACGCCTGCACCACGACCTCACGACCGCCCACGGGTGGACGCACCGTGACGTTCTCCGAACCCGCGTTCCGCAACGCTCCCGCGTAGATCTGCGCCAGCAGCAGGCTCTCACCCACGTCCGAGGAGCCGATGACGATCTCGCCTTCCGCCCCGCCCTCGGCTCCGCCCTGCAGCGGGTTCCCACATGCCGACAGGAGCAGGGCCGCCCCGGCCACCACCGCTGCCATCCTGGCGCGGAAAGAACTGCGCATCAGGCGACCTCCTCCCCTGAGACCTGCATTCCGGCTCCCGCGTCCGCGGCCAGCCGGACACCCTTCGGTACCAGGGCGCGTTGCACCCCACCGATCGCGAGGTCGAACACCACGGCCAGCAACGCGGTCAGCAGCGCACCGGCCACCACCTCGCCGTAGTCGAAGACGGCCAGCCCGTCGAGCACGTAGCGACCGAAGCCGCCGAGGCCGACGTACGCCGCGACCGCGGCCGTGGCGACCAGTTGCAGCGCCGCGTTGCGGACACCTCCGAGCATGAGTGGAAGCGCGATGGGCACTTCCACCTTCCACAACCGCTGCCAGCCGGTCATGCCCATTCCCTCGGCCGCGTCGACCACCTCGTGATCGGTGGCCTGCAGCCCGGCGTAGGTGCCCGCGAGAATCGACGGGATACCGAGCACCACGAGGCCGATCATCGTCGCCGTCTCGCTGTCGGAGAACAGCAGGAACAGGAAGGTGACGAGCCCGAGCGTCGGCAGTGCGCGAACCGAGTTCCCGCCACCCACCAGCGTCACGGCGCCGCGACCGGTGTGCCCGACGTAGAGGCCGAGCGGAACCGCGACCGCGGCGGCGATCGCCAGCGCGGACAGGACATACGCGGCGTGTTCCAGCAGCCTGGCCGGAACGCCGTCCACGCCCTGCCAATTGGCCGGATCACCGAACCAGGAGATGGTCTCCGCGATCATGCGGTCTTCACCTCCACCGGAGCACTCGCGTTACCCGCGCTCCGCCACGGGGTGAGGACGTTGCGCAGCAGCACGAGCAGCAGATCGACCACCAGCGCCAGGGCAAGGGTCAGTACGATGCCGACGACGATCGGCGAGAAGTACTCCCGCTGGAAGCCGTCGGTGAACAGCACGCCAAGCCCCCCGGTACCGATCAGCGCACCGACGCTGACCAGGCTGATGTTGCTGACCGAAGCGACCCGTACGCCTGCGGTCAGTACCGGCACCGCCAGTGGCAACTCCACTCCGAGGAAGCGGCGGGCGGGCCGATACCCCAGGGCGGTAGCCGCCGAGATCACGTGTGGCGGCACCGCATCGAGCGCGTCGAGCACGGGCCGCACGAGCAACGCCGCGGTGTAGAGGGTCAATGCCAGCACCACATTGATGCTGTCCAGGATCTTCGAGCCGATGATGCCCGGAATCACCACGAACAACGCGAGCGAGGGGATCGTGTAGAGCAGGTTCGAAGCGACCAGCAGGGCGGGGCGCGTCCTTGGCCACCGTTTCCCGGCCCAGCCCGCGACCACGGCGAGCACGATGCCGAGCACCAGCGGCACGAGTGCCAGGTAAATGTGCTCCAGCAGGTTTCCGAGCAACTGCAGGCGAGTGTTCGCGCTACCGAGATAACGGCCCAGTTCGGCGAAGAACTCAGTGCCTGTCTGGGAACTCGGTTCCGCGATCGAGTCGCCAGGGCTCTGACTCCTGTCACTCACGGCCGGTCACGCCCTCCGGATGGTTCTCGATGACGTCGAGGACCTGTCGCGCGGTGACCGCTCCGATGGCCCTGCCTTCGGCGTCCACCACCACGCCCAGACTGGCCGGCGAGGACAGTGCCGCGTCCAGCGCGCCCCGGATCGGAGTTCCCTCCAGGTAGAGCGAGCCTCCCGCGGCCAACTCCGCTTCGCTCAATACACCGTCCACAAAAGACTCCGGGGGCAACCAGCCGCGCGGCTCGCCCGCGCTGTTCACGGCCAGCAGCCATTCGCCCACCTGCCCGGCGACCTCGCGACCCAGTTCGACCGTCGGGACCTCCTCGACGCGCACTCCCTTCGCCGAGAGGAAGGAGAGCCCCCGGTAACCGCGGTCGCGGCCGACGAAGGACGCGACGAAGTCGTCCACCGGGTGCCGGAGTACGTCGGCGGGAGTGCCGTACTGCGCGAGCTTTCCGCCGACCCGCAGCACCGCGACCTTGTCACCGAGCCGGATAGCCTCGTCGATGTCGTGGGTGACGAACACGATCGTCTTGCCCAATTGGGACTGCAGTCGCAGCAACTCGTCCTGCAGACCTTCACGCACCACCGGATCCACTGCGGAGAACGGTTCGTCCATCAACAGCACCGGGGAGTCCGCGGCAAGGGCCCGCGCGACACCGACCCGTTGCTGCTGGCCCCCGGACAGCTGCGCGGGGTAGCGCTTGCCCAGTTCGGCGGGCAGCCCGACGATCTCCAGCAGTTCGGCAGCGCGCCTGCGAGCCCTGGCTTTGTCCCAGCCCGCCAGCAACGGCACGGTGGCCACGTTGCTGAGTACCGTCCTGTGTGGAAACAGGCCGGCGTGCTGGATGACGTAGCCGATTCCCCTGCGCAACAGTGCGGGATCGGAGTCGCGGATGTCCTTGCCGTCGACCAAAACCGCGCCCTCTGTCGGCTCGACCATGCGGTTGATCATCCGCAGGGAGGTTGTCTTGCCGCACCCCGAAGGCCCGACGAACACGGTGATCGTTCCGTCCTCCACGGTCAGGTCGAGGCTGTCCACCGCCACCGTCCCGCCGGGATACCTCTTGGTCGCGCCCTGGAACTCGATTCCCACCGGTTGCCTCCCTCTTCACGGCCTCGGCCGGTCGGCAGAACGCTATCCCACGTCACCGGCCACGGCATCGCAGCTCACGTCGTGGACAGGCTCTAAGCTGTGTCCAATGGTGACTCCACTGGACAAGATCCTCGCCGAGCACGGCGTGCACACCCGGCCGTTGAGAGTGGCGATCACCAGGCTCCGGTCCGGTTGGCAGGACTTCGACCGGCTGGTCCGTGACTCGGCCGCGCCACGGCGCAGCCTGCAGGAACTGCTGGACGCACTAGGCGACGACCTCGAACGCGACGGCGACGCCTTCCGGCTGCGCACCGATGTCGCCCCGGCGTACGCACACCTCGACACGGGACCGGCCGGCGAAACCGGCCTGGCCGCCGATCTCCTCGCGACAGTGGCGGAGTACATCCAGGACGTACCCCCGCCACTGCCCGCTTTGGACCATGTGCAGGCTACGGCGGAGACCGTGCTGCGCAGGGCGATGTGGCTGGACGAACAGTACGACCTGGGACACAACAGACTCGTGCTGCTGGGTGATCACGATCTCACCTCGCTCGCCGTTCGGCTGATCCGGCCCGAGGCGGAGATCACCGTGGTGGATGTGGACGATCGGGTGCTGGAGTACCTCGACCGGCACAGCGATCGAAGCGTCGCGACGGTGCACGCCGATCTGCGGGTCGGGCTTCCCCCCGCGGTCACCGGCCGTGCCGATCTGGTGTTCAGCGATCCGCCGTACACCCCAGCGGGAATGGCACTGTTCGCCGCCCGCGGTGTCGAATGCCTCGCCGATCCGCCGAAAGGCCGGCTGTTACTCGCCTACGGCTACAGCCCCCGCCATCCCGCACTCGGCGCGCAGGTCCAGCGCGAACTCGCCGGGCTGGGGCTGGTGTTCGAGAGCATCGTGCCGGGCTTCCACCGCTACCACGGAGCGCAGGCCATCGGCAGTGCGGCGGACCTCTACGTCTGTCAGCCCAGCGGGCAACCACGCAGACCACGCGGCGGCAAGGGACAGCCCGGGATCTACACCCACGGCCCACAGTCGGTGGAGTCGGCGGGCACCGCACCCGAACTACTTTCGGCGCTGTCCGACATCGCCGGTGAGGGTATGGATCGCGTCGAACGCCGGAAGCCGGACTGGGCGAAACCGGTGTCCGCGCCGGCAGGCACCGCCATCGCGATGGACCTCACCGCGGATCCCGGACCGTGGTTGCTACGAGCCCTGCTCGCGGTGAACGCCGAGCGGGTCGCGGTGTTGCTGCCCAACGCTCACCCGGACCTGGCCAACGCCGATGCCCAGCGCCGGCTGTCCGATCTGCTCGGCCCGAAGTACCGGCTCCGGCTGTTGCGCAGCACACCGGACAACTCGCATGCGGTGGTGGTCGCGGTGGCCGTCGCGCCACCACAGGGGGCGGAGGCCGTCCGGCACGCGATCTGGACGAGGGCACACGGCAAGCTGGGCAACACCGGGCGCGAGGCGCTGATCGCCGCTTCCGGGAGTACGACGACCAAGAACGAGGCCCGCGAACGTATGGCGGCCATCGCTCCCGGCCTGCTCGACCTCCGCCTGATCGACGTCGCCCGCCACCGCATCGCCGAACTCGCCGAGGCACTCAGCTGAGACCGGCGCGGCCACTTCGGGCAGGAAAGCCCGAAGTGGCCGCGCCGGAAATGCCAGGGTCAGGCCGTGACGCCGTCCTGGGCGGCCGCCTTCGCCACGGCGGCGGCGACCTCGGGCGCGACCCGCGGGTCCAGCGGGCTCGGCACGATGCGGTCGGCGGCCAGGTCGTCGGAGGCGACGGCCACGATGGCATCCGCCGCGGCGAGCTTCATGTTCTCGGTGATCGCCCGCGCACCCGCATCCAGCGCACCACGGAACACACCGGGGAACGCGAGGACGTTGTTGATCTGGTTCGGGAAGTCGCTGCGTCCGGTGGCCACGACGGCGGCGTAGCGCGCCGCGACCGCGGGGTGCACCTCGGGATCCGGGTTGGACAGCGCGAACACGATCGAGTCCTTGGCCATCGTGGCCAGCAGGGATTCGTCGATCGTCGATCCGGACAGCCCGAGGAACACGTCGGCGCCCTTCAGCGCCTCCGCGAGCCCGCCGCGCAGACCCTCCGAGTTGGTCGTCGCGGCCAGCTCTTCCTTGATCGGGTTCAGGTTGTCCCTGCCGGGGTGGATGATCCCCTTCGAGTCGAGCACGACCACGTCGCCGATCCCCGCGGCCTGCAGGATCCTGGCGCATGCGACTCCCGCGGCGCCCGCTCCGGAGATCACCACACGCTGGCCGGGCATCGCCCGGTCCAGCACGAGGTTGGCACCACGCAGTGCGGCGAGCGCCACGATGGCCGTGCCGTGCTGGTCATCGTGCATGACCGGGCAGTCCAGGGCCTCCTTGACCTTCGCCTCCAGCTCGAAGCACCGAGGCGCGGAGATGTCCTCGAGGTTGACCGCGCCAAAGGAGGGACGTAGCCGCACCAGCGTCTCGACGATCTCGTCCACGTCTGTGGTGTCGAGCACGAGGGGAATGGAGTCGAGCCCGGCGAAGGTCTTGAAAAGCACCGACTTGCCCTCCATGACCGGCAGCGACGCGCTGGCACCGATGTCGCCGAGGCCGAGCACAGCGGTGCCGTCGCTGACGACGACCACCAGCCGGTCCGCCCAGGTGTAGCGCTCGGCGAGGGAGGCGTCCTCGGCGATCGCCCTGCTCACCTTGGCCACACCCGGCGTGTAGGCAATGGACAGGTCACGGGGCTGCGAGATCGGCCGCGTCGCCGCCACCGAGAGCTTGCCGCCCTCGTGACCGCGAAAGATCTCGTCGTCGGTCACCGGTGAGGTGTCGCCCGAGACCGGCGGCGACGCCTGCGCGGCGGTGTCCTTGCTGACCTGGTCGTTCATTGCGTTTCCTGTCATCAGATCGATCGCCGGCCTCGCGACGTGAACGTTGGACACTTCAGTTCTCCCGAAGTTGCGGGGTTGGGGCCGACTGCGGATGACTCCGCATTATCGTCCCCGGTGACATGAGCTCCTCCAGCACGGCGATCCAGGCGCGGTAGCGCAGGTCACCGGCGAGGCGTCCGTCGATTGGCCGTGGTGCGGCATGACCGCGAACGCGGCGGTCACATCAGTGTGACAGGCCGGGTACCGGTTGCGATCCCTCGGTGCGGCTGAGGTCACACAATTGATCGAATAAGTGCAGGTCACACAGCCATTCGCAAGACGTCCGTCCGGTTTGGTTGGCCCTGGATAGGGTGTCGGGCATGGACGCGCGAGAGTTGGCCGTACGGGACGCATTCGAGTTCACCCCCAAGACGTTTCCGGACCACCGTGGCTTGTTCGTCGCGCCGTTCCAGGAGCCCGCTTTCGTCAAGAAGGTCGGGCACCAGCTCCATCTCGCGCAGGTCAACCACAGCAGGTCGGTGCGTGGAACCATCCGGGGAGTTCATTTTGCCGACACCCCGCCAGGGCAGGCGAAGTACGTCTCGTGCGCCCACGGTGCCCTGCTGGACGTCGTGGTCGACGTACGGGTGGGCTCGCCCACCTTCGGCCGCTGGGACGCGGTGCGACTGGACGGCGCCGACTGCAGGGCGGTGTATCTCGCGGAGGGGCTCGGCCACGGCTTCATCGCGCTCGAGGACGACACGGTCATGACCTACCTGTGCTCGACCGGCTACAACCCGGCAGGCGAGCACGGCATCGCTCCGCTCGATCCCGACCTCGGCCTGCCGTGGCCCACCGACCTCGAACCCGTGCTCTCGGAGAAGGACGTCTCGGCCCCCACACTGGCCGAGGCCGAGACGGCGGGACTGCTCCCGCGGTACGCGGACTGCCTCGCCCACTACGAGGCGCTGCGCGCCAACTGAACCTCGCACTTTCCCGGGAAAGCGCGGGACACCACGCGCGTGACCTGCGACGGGAGTCCCGCCCCCTCGCACTTTCCCGGGAAAGTGCGAGGGGGCGGGACGACCTGGCCAGGGCCTGCCCTACCTGCTTCCGGCGAAGTCCTCGGCCAGCACCCGCTCGATGTTCCGCTCGGCCAGCGCGGTGATCGTGACGAACGGGTTGACGCCCGTACTGCCTGGGATCAGTGCGCCGTCGGTGACGTAGAGGTTGGGGTAACCCTTCACCCTGCCGAACAGGTCCGTGGCCTGGCCGAGCACGGCGCCACCGAGCGGGTGGTAGGTGAACCGGTTCTCGAATGCTCGGGTGTCCCCGAAGAGGTCGGTGCGGTAGATGGTCGAGTTCGCGCTGTTGATCCTGTCGAACAGCGCCTTCGCCGCGTCGATGGACGGTTGCCCCTGCGACTCGGCCCAGTGCAGCCTCGCGGAGTCCGTCGTGGCGTCGTAGGTGAAGTGACCGCGCTCGGGGTTCTTGGTGATCGCCAGATATAGGCTCACCCAGGTTTCCAGTCCAGCCGGCACCGGAGCGATCTCGGCGAACACCGGATGCACCGGGTCGTCCCAGTTGTCGATTCCCAGCGCGGGCATACCGGATTGCAGGGTGCCGGTGGTGTCCCAGATGTGGTTGGCCCTGCCGAGCATCACGTTGCCGTTGGTGCCCCACCCCTGACCGACCTGCTCGTCGAGATCCGGCAGCCTGCCGGTCTCCCTGGCCCGCAACAACAACTCGGTGGAGCCGACGCTGCCCGCACCGAGGAAGAGGTGCCGGGTGCTGATCTGCCGGACGGCGACGACTCCCCCATCCGGGTCGAGTTCACGGACCGACAGGGTGTATGTGCCGTCCTGCTGCCGGACGATGTCGCGCACCTCGTGCAGCGTCTGAATGGTCACGTTGCCCGTGCCGAGCGCAGCGGCGAGATAGGTCCGGTCGAGCGAGAGTTTCCCGTGGTTGTTGCCGTAGATCACCTCGGATGCGAGCGCCGACCTCGGCACGAGCTGCGCCTCTTCCCGCTCCAGGTAGTCGAACTCGTAAACACTCGGCACGAACGTGGTGGTCAAGCCCGCCTTTTCCGCGTGCTTGCGGGACACCCGCGCGTAGGCGTACGCGCGACAGGTCTCGAACCAGTCGCGGTCCACCTCGTTCACCCCCAGTTCGGCATTCGCCCTGGGGAAGTAGGTGTCGTACATCTCGTCCGCGTCGACCTCGGGCAGGATCTCGGCGAAGTAGTCCCTGCGTGGGGTCACGGCCATCGCGCCGTTGACGAGCGATCCACCACCGACACCCCGGCCGAGGAACACCGACATATCGCC
The DNA here is from genome assembly GCF_003385185.1 of Amycolatopsis palatopharyngis. Lineage (GTDB taxonomy): Bacteria > Actinomycetota > Actinomycetes > Mycobacteriales > Pseudonocardiaceae > Amycolatopsis > Amycolatopsis palatopharyngis. The sequence continues at coordinate 77,708 of NZ_PQHZ01000017.1, forward strand.
GTGGTGCACCCGGTCCAGCACTCCCGCATAAGGGCGGATGTCACGGTTGGCCACATCCAGCCAGAGGAACGAGGCGAGCGGCGCCTCGGTTCGACTCTTGAACCACATCGAGCGCTCGTCCGGCGTGAGCATCGAACAGAAGATGTTGCCGTCCGCTCCAGGCGAGTTCCACAGCTGCCCCATCTCGAGCATGAGGGTGGGGATGCCCGCCTCGCCGAGGCGTAGTGCGGTCACGGCTGCCCCGTAGCCGGTGCCGATCACGATGGCGGGCGAGTAGGTCGTCGCCGAGGAGGCGGCGGCGGGAGCGGTGGAGATGGACGTCAATCCCACGGCCGCCGCCGAGTTCAGTGCGGCGAGGCCGAGGAAGCGACGACGAGACAGTGCGGAAGGGGGCATGCTGTGCACCGTCTCGTGAGGTGGGAGACCATGGCAAGCAATTGGGTAAACGCCGTTCACGCCACCTCTGTTAACGCCGTTTATTCCACCCGTTCGGCCCAGCTCGGCGAAGACCCGGCGCTCCCCTCCGGGCGTTCCTGGATGTGCTCGGACGGCTACTCAACCGCTGACTCGACCTGACCGCACCGTCCGGCGAGACACCCTGCGGCAGGCGACGTATGTGGCCGTGCGCTCGTACGCGCCTACTTTCGCGGAGTGACCCAGATCGTGATGGTGCCGGTGACCACCGGCTTGCCGTTGCGGTCGGAGATCGTGATCGGAACGTCGAGTTCGGCGCCCGCTGCGCCGAACTCGGGAAGCTCGGCGAGTTCGGCCACCGCCGTCAGCCCGGTCTCCGCCTTCGCGACGTACTCGACGGTCATCCCCTTCGGCAGCCAGCGGTGAGTGGCGGGCACGGTCGCCTCGGCCAGCATCCCCATGGCGATCTCCGCGAGATTGCATGCAGCGATCGCGTGGAACGTGCCGATGTGGTTGTGCACGCCCCACCACTTCGGTGCGCTCACCACACACCGGCCGGGTTCGAGCTCGCGCACGGCGGGCAGCACCGTCCGGAAGTAGGGCACCCGCAGGCACATCGCTGCCGAGAACAACTGCTTCCCACCAGGCCGTTCCACCAGTTTCCGCCACATCGCGAAAGTGGGGTTCTGGGGCATCGTGTCTCTCCGTTCGCCGGTTGGCGGCCATCACCCAGCCGCAGGTTACTGATCGGTAGCTTAGTTCGACGGCGACTATATTCGCACCTGTGGAACATCGGCTGTACTTGATCCGGCACGGAAAGACGGAGTGGTCGGCGAGCGGCAGGCACACCGGCTACACCGATATCCCGCTCACCGAGGAGGGCGAGAAACAGGCCGTAGCGGCGGGCGAGGCCTTGCGGTCGCTGCGCGGCGACACCACCCCCGTCACCGTGTTCGCCAGCCCACGGCAACGGGCACTGCGCACGGCAGAGCTGGCCGGGCTCGAGGTCGCGGAAATTACCGAGGACCTCGCGGAATGGGACTACGGCGACTACGAGGGCATCACCACAGAGGAGATCCGCCACACGGTCCCTGGCTGGACCGTGTGGTCGCATCCCAGTCCGGGCGGCGAGAGCGCGGCGCAGGTGTCGGCCCGAGCCGACTCTGTGCTCGACCGCGTCCATGAGGCATTACGAGACATCGATGTGCTTCTTGTCGGTCACGGGCACTTCGGCCGCGTCGTCGTGGCCAGGTGGCTCGGACTCGACGCGGGCTCCGGTGTCCACTTCAGACTCGACCCCGCCGGCGTCACCGTTCTGGGCCACGAACGGGGCGTGCCCCAGATCCGGCAACTGAACGTGCTGCCTGGCTGAAAGCTTGTTGGCGAACGACACCGACCTGTGCAACTGTCTGACCCGGCCCCGCGCCGACCGGAGGCCCCCGGCGTTGTGTCCGAGAACACCAACGCCGTGCAGCACCAAAGGCGTCTAGCTACCTGATCGTGGACGCCGGCTCGTCCGAACTGACGCTGAAAGGCCCACCGTGACCGACAACCGCATCCGCCGCGTCCGTGAATCCGATATCGACGCGGTCGTGGGCTTGGTACACGAACTCGCGGAGTACGAGAAGGCACCCCAGGAATGCCACCTCGATGCCGCGCAACTGCACCGTGCCCTGTTCGGCCCCACGCCCGCCCTGTTCGGCCACGTCGCTGAGATCGAGGGCGAGGTGGTCGGGTGCGCCCTGTGGTTCCTCAACTTCTCCACCTGGCGCGGAGTGCACGGCATCTACCTCGAGGACCTGTACGTCCGGCAGAGCATGCGCGGCTCGGGACTGGGCAAGGCGCTGCTCACCGAACTGGCCGCCGAATGCGTGCGGCAGGGATACGGACGGCTTGAGTGGTCGGTCCTGAACTGGAACAGTCCGGCGATCGAGTTCTATCGGTCGATGGGCGCACAGCCGTTGGACGAGTGGACCGTGTACCGGCTCAGCGACGAGGCGCTGGAGAAGGCCGCGACCGCCTGAAACCCAGCGGGGGACTACCCGTTCTCCTCGCGTTCCCGGCGAGCCGCCCGGCCCTCCGCGCTGTCGCGCCAGGCCGCGTCCTCCTCGCTCTCGCCCTCCGTCAGGCCCAGCGCCCACGCCCTGGACGGCACGCGGAACAGCAGTACGACGATCAGGACACCGACGGCGATCAGCGGGATGCCGATGGCAGGCTGCCCGGACGGGCCCGCGGCATACCACCCGATCGCGGCGAGCAGCAGGCCGACGACGACGCCGGGGGAACGGGCCCACGTCTTGCCCAGGACCAGGCCCACGGCGCAGGCGACCGTGCCCGCACCCATCAGGGCGTAGTACACGACCTCGGCGTAGATGTTCTCGGTCCCACCCTCGGCCCTGGTGAGGGAGTTCACCAGCAATGCCACGGCCAGCGCGAACATGACCAAACCCGGCAATGCGGTCAGCCCACCGGCAAGGCGGACCTCGCGCGGGGCCGGGGAGAACTTGTCGGCGAGCGACACGGGTACCGGGCCTTCCGAACTGCTGGTCGGAGCACGAATCGCCCTATCCGGGTGACCGTGCGTGAACACCTCCGATGGTATGCCACCCGGTCGGCCGTTTTCCCGGACCCGCTGAGAGCGCGAAGATCAGGGTGTCGTCGATGAGCGGGCGGTCGCCCGGGTGCACTTGTCACGGCAGCCGAAAGTCAGTCGATTTCACTGACGAACGGAGGAGGCCCGGCAGAAGGACTCCAGGTATGTCGTCGCGAGCGTGACGAGCTTCGCATCACGCGATGCCCGAGAGCAGCCCAATCGGGTGGCAATGTCACTTACTCTCGGGTAATGCGTGCAGTTCTCGTCGTCAATCCACAGGCAACCGCGACCACCCCCGGTGGCCGCGATGTCCTGGCGCACGCATTGGCGAGCGAGGTCAAACTCGACGTCGTGGAGACTGACTATCGCGGGCATGCCCTCGCGGTGGCGCGTACGGCTGCCAGGGACGACATCGACCTCGTGGTGGCACACGGCGGCGACGGCACGGTGAACGAGGTCGTCAACGGACTGCTCGCCGATACCGCGGGCAGGCCGGGGGGCGATTCGGTGCCCATGCTCGGAGTTGTTCCCGGCGGCTCGGCGAACGTCTTCGCCCGCGCGCTGGGCCTGCCGCGCGATCCGGTCGAAGCCACCCATCGCCTGCTGCACGCGATCGAGGAACGCCGCGTCCGCCGGGTCGGTCTCGGCCTTGCCGACGACCGCTGGTTCACCTTCAACGCCGGCCTCGGCTGGGATGCCGACGTCGTGGCAGGTGTCGACCGGAGGCGAGGCAAACGCACGGGCCCGTCGCTGTACATGCGCACCGCGCTGGCGAGTTACCTAAGGCCGCCGCTTGGCAGGCCAGGGCTCACCGTCCGGGTTCCCGGTGCGGAACCTGACGAGGTGCGCACGGCTTTCATCTCGAACACCGATCCATGGAGCTATCTGGGATCGCGACCCGTACATCTCAACACCGAGTGTTCGTTCGACACCGGATTGGGCCTGTTCGCACTGCGCAGTCTCGGTCTGCCGAGTGTGCTGCGGCACCTGCGTCAGGCGCTGCGGACGAACAGCAAGCACCGCGGGCGACGTCTTCTACGTCACGACGACCTGGAAATAGTCCGCATTGATGCTGAAGAGCCGGTAAACTTTCAGGTGGACGGGGATCTGGTCGGCCGTCGGACGAGCGTGGAGTTCATCAGCGTGCCCAACGCGCTGACCGTCGCTGTCTGACGGCCAGGAGTATCCAGGTGATCGCTAGCGGCAAACTTTGATTGCCGCTCATCGACGGAGATGCTCCACTCACCGCATCGTCTCTTCCCCCAGAAGAGCCGTTTCGGGCAGAAACCGCAGGTCAGGCCGGTCGCTCGGCCGGGTGAGCTCACTCACCGATCTTCGGAAAACCCTTGTCCAACTCGGTGCTTCGTGAAAGCATTCACAAGCACCCAAAAACGACCGCCAAGACGACTGTGGCGTGGAGTACCGCGCCCTCATAAGGAGTTCACAGAAATGGACTGGCGCCACCGCGCAGCCTGCCGCGACGAGGACCCCGAACTGTTCTTCCCCGTAGGAACGAGCGGTCCTGCTGTTCTTCAGGTCTCCGAGGCGAAATCCGTGTGCCACCGTTGCACCGTAGCTTCCGACTGCCTGGCCTGGGCTCTGGCCAGCGGCCAGGACGCCGGCGTGTGGGGCGGCATGAGCGAGGACGAGCGTCGCGCACTCAAGCGTCGTCGTGCTCACATCGGTACACGTAGTAACGCCTGATCAATGCAAACCGGCGGAATGGTCACTCTCGTCACGAGCGAAGGCGTTGCACGCCAAGCGAAGAACGAGTTCGGCCGAGCAACACCGCCTGAGGGAACGATGAGTTACGGCGGATTCGGTAATCACCGGTTTCCGCCGAAGTTGTGTGAATCGAAGTAGTTAGTCCCGGCGAACCGGATCTCGGCTGACGAGCCGATCAGGATCGGGTTCGCTAGCGCGTGCCTCACGGCACGCATCCGGACATTGCGACGTCGGCCCGGCGCAGGAGGGCGGATGGAGCGCAGTCTGGTCTAAATTGGACTTTTGCCGAGCCGGGCCCCGGAGCCTGGTCGAGCAGGAGCCTCCCGCAATACACGTTCGAGGGTCGGCACCATCTTCTGGTGCCGACCCTCGAACGTTTGCGTGCTCGTCCGTTTTCTTTGCCCCAACCAGCTCGCGTCAGAGGCGACGGCTCAGTGGGATCCGCAGGGCCGCTTCGGTTCCACCGGTCCCCGGACCACGCAACGACAGTGACCCCCGCAGTTCCGATTCCACCAGGGTTCGCGCGATCTGCAGTCCGAGTCCCTCCGCGCGTTCCAATGAGAACCCCGGCGGAAGGCCGCGCCCGTCGTCGCGGATCAACACGTCCATCCGGCGCGCGGACCGTTCGACCAAGATCTCCACTGTGCCGGGCCTACTGTCCGGAAAGGCGTGTCCGAGCGCGTTCTGTACGAGTTCGGCGATCACCATCACCAGCGGGGTCGCGATCTCGGCCGCCACGACGCCGAAGGAGCCGGTACGGGCAAGCCGGACCTGTGACTCGGCGGTGGCGACTTCGCCGACCATCGGCAGCACGTTGTCGAGCAGCTTGTCCAGATCGACCCGCTCGTCCACCGACATCGACAGCGCTTCGTGCACCATCGCGATCGACGCGACCCGCCGGACGGACTCGCCGAGTGCCTGTTTGGCCTCTGGGCTGGGCGTTCGCCGGGACTGCAGCCGGAGGAGCGCGGCCACGGTCTGCAAGTTGTTCTTCACCCTGTGGTGGATCTCCCGGATCGTCGCGTCCTTGGACAACAGCGCGCGATCCCTGCGCTTCACCTCGGTGACGTCCCGGACCAGTACGAGCGCACCGGCAGGCTGGCCAGAGGGCCGCAGCGGCAGCGCCCGGAACAGCACCACCGCTCCCCTGCGCGAGTCCACCTCGATCCGGCTGCTCGGCTTCCCCGCCAGCGCGTCGAGGATTCGATGCGAGACCTCCGTGGCGTCGAACGGGTCACGGATCAACGACCTGGTCAGCGGCGCGAGCCTGGCGCCGACCAGATCGGACTCGTGCCCCATCCGGTGATACGCCGAGAGCCCGTTGGGGCTGGCGAACACCACACCTCCCCCTGTGTCCAGGCGGATGAGCCCATCACCCACACGAGGGCTGGTATGGACGTCGGCGTCTGTCCCACCCGTGGGGAACGTGCCGTCGGCGATCATCTGGCACAGGTCGGCGGCACTACCCAGATAGGCGATCTCCAACGGGCTCGGCACCCTCGGCGCCGCGAGGTTGGTCTCCCGGCTCAACACCGCGATCACCTCACCACGGAAGGCCACCGGAATGGCCTCCCTGCGCATCGGCAGGTCGAGGTACCAGTGCGGGTCCTCCTCGCGGCAGATGCGGACCTCGCGCATCGCCCTGGCGAGCTGCGGGTGGTCCTCCGTGGTGAACCGGGTACCCACGACGTCCTCGGGGTGCGCTGTCGGTGCGGTGGTAGGGCGCGCCTGGGCGGCACAGACGAACTCACCCGAGTCGCCGAGGTGACCGCCGTCGTCCACCGGAACCCAGAGGAGGAAGTCCGCGAACGACAGGTCCGCGAGCAGTTGCCATTCCGCGACCACCATCTGCAGATGGTCGGCCGCCTCTCCGGAGAGCCTGCTGTGCTCACCGAGTAGCTCGGTAAGAGTGGACACGGATCTACCTCACTTCTCCGGAGCGCACTCGACCACCGCAATCCAATCAGAACGAGTGGGTGTCGGCACGGGCCGGGCATCGACGGCCGACAGCACGTGACACACTGGTAGGCAGCCCGGAGCCCCGTGGGGTGCCCCGCGCGGGCCCGATCGCAGACACACGAGGAGACAGATATGTCGAAGCGAGCGAGGAAGCGTCGCGACCGCAAGAAGAACGGCGCGAACCACGGCAAGAAGCCCAACACCTGAGTCGGGTTCGCACGCAGCTACGACGAAGGGCCCCGGTGCCAGTACGGCACGGGGCCCTTCGTCGTACTCGGCGCTTGTGGCGAGACCTCGGGGTCCGCGGTTCTCGCTACGCCCTTCAGGTCACTCGGTGCGTTGCTCGACGCTGATCTCGGTGTGCTCGACCGTGACCCCTCGGCGCTCCTCGACCGTCCTGCGGATGGAGGCGCGCAAGCGGCTCTTCAGGCCGTCGGGCGCGTGCTCGCCCCCGCACTTGCGGGCAAGTAGCTGCTTGATCTGCTCGTCGATGCCGTACTGCTCGAGACACGGAGGGCAGTCGTCGAGGTGGCGACGCAGCTCGGCCTCGTGCTCCGCCGTGCACTCCTGGTCCAGGAGCAGGTAGATCTCGGCCAGCGCCTCGTCACAGTTGACTTCGTCGCCTCCGCAGGCGTTGTTCATCGCCCCGCCACCTCCTGCTTGGACGAACGGATGAAACCACGGTCCCTGGCCACATCGGCGAGCAGGTCACGAAGCTGACCGCGACCACGGTGCAGCCGGGACATCACCGTGCCGATGGGGGTGTCCATGATCTCAGCGATCTCCTTGTAGGCGAAACCCTCCACATCCGCCAGGTACACCGCGAGCCGGAAGTCCTCCGGCAACTGCTGCAGCGCTGCCTTGACGTCGGTGTCCGGGAGATTGTCCATCGCCTCGACCTCTGCCGAGCGCAGGCCACGTGAGGTGTGGCTCTCCGCCTTGGCGAGCTGCCAGTCGGTGATCTCCTCGGTCGGCTGCTGCAGCGGTTGGCGCTGCCGCTTGCGATACCCGTTGATGTAGGTGTTGGTCAGGATCCGGTACATCCAGGCCTTGAGGTTCGTACCCGCCTTGAAGGAGGCGAATGCGCCATAGGCCTTGAGATAGGTCTCCTGGACCAGGTCCTCGGCGTCGGCCGGATTGCGCGTCATGCGCATGGCCGCCGAGTACAGCTGGTCCAGCAGGGGCATCGCTTCGCGTTCGAAACGCTCGGCGCGCGCGTCAGCGTCCTCGTTGACGGATGCGGACTCCGCCGGGTCATGCGTGCTCGGCAAACCGTTCCCTTCCCGATCCTCGTCGGTTGCAGTCCGCACTGAGCTGTACGGGCTGCGTGACGCACCCGTAGTAGCGTGCGAATACGACTCATCCGAGGATACGCGGGGGCCCGGCCGCCGGCCCGTTGCGGCGGGTACGACGGTACGCAGCTGCGTGCGCGAAACGGTGGTTGCTAGCTCGGTCAACACGTTCTGTACAACATCGCGGGCCGCTGGAGCATTCCCCATGGGCTGGAGTGGCTCAAGGTCGATAGGCTCTCGACTCGTGGCAGGTAAGGGCACGCCGGCGACGGCACTGTTGGTGAAGAAGAAGGTCGCGCACGAGCTGCACTCCTACGAACACGATCCGCGACACGAGTCCTACGGTGCCGAAGCGGCGGAAATCCTCGGTCTAGATGCGGAGCGCGTGTTCAAGACCCTCGTGGCCGAGGTCGACGGCAAATTGGTGGTGGGCGTGGTGCCGATCACCGGTCAACTGGACCTCAAGGCGCTCGCGGCCGCGGTGGGCGGCAAGCGAGGCCGGATGGCCGACGCAGGCGCCGCGCAGCGGGCCACCGGCTACGTACTGGGCGGGATCTCGCCGCTTGGGCACCGCAGCAGGCTGCCGGTGGTGATCGACGCCACCGTGGAGCGATTCGACAGTGTCTTCTGCTCGGCGGGCAGGCGCGGACTCGAGGTGGAGCTGGCGCCGGCGGAACTGATTCGCCTTGCCGCTGCCACAGTCGCCGACATCCGAGCCTGACCCCCCTCGCACTTTCCCGGGAAAGCGCGATACGTGCGTGTACAACTACCGCACTTTCCCGAGAAAGCGCGACGTTGGGTTAGGCGAGGGGGCGCAGGACGCGCTGCAGCCATTCGGAGCAGGCTCGGGAGACGGCGCCGAGGTCGGCTCGGAGGCTGTGGTCACCGGACACCTGGACGATCTCGTGATGACGCCCGGACTCCGGCAGACCGAACGGGTCCCGCTCTCCCTGTACGACCAATGTCGGAACATCCACGGCATCCAACTCGGGCTGGCGCGTCTTGTCCGGCTTGCCCGGCGGATGCACGGGAAACGCCAGGCAGAGCACGGCGACCGCCTGCCCGGCCGCGGCGGTCCTGCAGGCGACACGCGCCCCGGACGAGCGGCCACCGAACACCAGCGGCAGGTCGTCGAACCAGCGCACGGACAGCTCCTCGACCACGCTCAGCCAGGCGGCGTCGAGTTGCCTCGCGGGAGCGGGTGCCCGCCTGCCCGCCACGCGGTACGGCTGCTCGACCAACGCGACATGGACCCCCGCGGCCTGCGCGGCCCTGGTCACAGCGACCAGGTCGTCAGCCTCGATCCCACCGCCCGCGCCATGGCCGAGCAGTAGCCCGGCCACCCCCTCCTCGGCACAGTGCAGCTCCGCCCGCGCGGGGCCGAAGTCGGTGTCGATCTTGGTAGTGGTCATGACCGTGGCAGATTGAACAGGGCATTGTCGAGATCGGTGACCTCGGCCTCGACTCGCTCGACCAGTTCCGGGCCGTTGTTACGCACGTTGTTGACCCTGGTCGAGACCGGCCGCAGTTCCAGGGAATCCACCACGTCCGGCGCGGGCGGGGTCAGCAGTTCCGTGGCATCGGTGCGGTCCGGATCGAGCCACTCGGCCCACCGGTTCCGTGGCATGAGCAGCGGCATGCGGTGGTGCACGTCGGCGAGTCTGCCGACCGAATCGGTGGTCAGCACCGAAAAGGTGATCAGCGGGTCGGCGTCGGCATCCTGCTTGGGGTCGCGCCAGCTCTCCCAGAGACCCGCGAAAGCCAGCGAGGAGCCATCGCCGGATGTCATGAAGAAGGGCTCTTTCGGCCCCTTCTTGCCGCCGTCGACGGTCTGCCGCCACTCGAACCACCCGTCCGCGGGTACCAGGCAGCGACGCCGGGACAACGCCTTGCGGAACGCCGGCTTCTCCTTGGCGCTCTCCGCCCTGGTGTTGATCATCCGATTGCCGACTGCCGGGTCCTTTGCCCAGAACGGAACCAGACCCCAGCGCATCACGCGCAGGCTGCGTACCGCGGGTTCGTCCTCCAGCACCGTGCCCTCGGCGTCACGCGGATGTCGCTGCACGACGGTGAACACGTTCTTGGTGGGCGCCACGTTGAAGTCCGCGGGCGGGGCCGCCCCCTCGGTCGCGTCCACCGCGTCGAACTCCTCGATCAGCTTAGCCGGGTCCTTCGTCGCGGCGTAACGGCCACACATCGGCCCACCACCTCCGTGTCCTCTTTTCGAACGCGTGATCGTGCACGCCATCGTGGCACGCGCGAGGAGTGATCGCGACCGGCACCGGTTGGCCCGTACAGCGCGATGGGGGATCATCATTGACAACCGCAACGGCGAATGTCGCCGCAGGTGACGCAGGAGGAAGTGACGGTTTGGCCCGCAGGGACTGGCGCACGCTGGACGAGACCGACGTCCGGGTACGACCGGGCAAGGGAACACGGCCACGCAGCAAGCGCCGCCCGGCACACGCCGACGCCTCCAGTGCGATGGTCACCGGCGTGGATCGCGGCCGCTGGACCTGTGCCGTCGACCACGAACCCGACCGGGTGGTCACCGCCATGCGAGCCAGGGAACTCGGCCGCACGCCGATCGTCGTCGGCGACACCGTGGGCCTCGTCGGCGACGTCAGCGGCAAGGCCGACACACTGGCGCGGATCGTACGGGTGGACGAGCGCTCCAGCGTCCTGCGCAGGACCGCCGACGACACCGACCCCTACGAACGGGTCGTGGTAGCCAACGCACAGCAACTGCTCATTGTCACCGCACTCGCCGACCCGCCGCCGCGCACCGGATTCATCGACCGCTGCCTTGTCGCCTGCTACGCCGGAGGACTCCAGCCGGTGCTCTGCCTGACCAAGGCGGACCTCGCCGGGCCGGAGGACCTACTCGCCCAGTACGCCGACCTCGACGTTCCGGCGATAGTCACCCGTCACGATGAGGACTCCAGCGAACTGATCGAGTGTCTGCGCGATCGCGTCTCGGCGCTGGTCGGCCATTCCGGGGTGGGTAAGTCCACGCTGGTGAACCGGCTGGTTCCGGACGCCCACCTGGCCACGGGTGTCGTCAGCGCGGTCGGCAAGGGCAGGCACACCTCGGTCAGTGCTGTCGCACTGCCGCTGCCGCAGGGTGGCTGGGTGGTCGACACCCCCGGCATCCGCTCGTTCGGCCTCGCGCACGTCACCGCCGACGACATCGTGCTGTCCTTCCCGGAGTTCGCGGCCGCGGCGGAGGAGTGCCCCTCCGGCTGCGGTCACCTCGGCCCGCCGGAGGACCCGGACTGCGCGCTGGACGAGGTCGTCAAGTCCGGTGCCGCAGGCGAGGGAAGGCTGGAGTCGCTTCGTCGGCTGCTTTCCTCCCGAGCTGGAATCGAGTCGTGACCTTCGCATGAAATTCTGATCGGCAGTCGGGGGACTTCCATTTGACGATTTCATTTGAAAGCAGGGGGATCTACATGCGTAGGACAGCCTTCGTGGCCGGCGGTTTCGCGCTGGTCATCGCGCTGGCGGGCTGTGGCGGCGGTAGTGACAATGCCTCCGGAAACGGTTCCGGAGAGGCGTTGACCTCACCGTTCGGTTCGGCTCAGGAGCTGGTGCTGGCTGCCTCGGCGCAGACCGAGAAGAGCAGGAGCTCGAAGTTCACGCTCGACATGCCGGTCGAGGGCCAGGAGCTCAAGGCGAGCGGCGAAGGCCGCTACGACGGCGAGAACAGTGCGCTGTCCATGACCGTGGACGCGAGCGGTGAGATCACCGAGCTCATCATGGTCGACCGTGTCATGTACGTGAAGGCCGAAGGACTCGGCGAAGCCACCGGCGGAAAGCCGTGGATGAAGATCTCCGTCGACGGCAGCGACCCGATGTCCATGATGATGGGCAAGATGTTCGGCGAGCTCGTGAAGAACACCGACCCGGCCAAGGTGCTGGGCCAGGTCAAGGACGCGGGCACGATCACCAGGAGCGAGCAGGCACAGCTCGACGGCCAGCAGGCGACGCACTACTCGATCGATCTCGAGTTCGCGAAGCTGGTGGATCAGCAGGCCGGCATGGGCATTCCGCAGGAGATGCTGGACAAGATGAAGGAGAAGGCTGGGGACCTGACGCTGCCCATGGAGCTCTGGCTGAACAGCGACCAGCTCCCCTTGCAGATGACCATGGACATGGCCGCGCTCAACAAGGCAGCCGAGCAACTGTCCGGGCAGAGCCCACCGGCCGCGGCCGACGCGGGCAAGATGATCGTCAAGTACACCGACTGGGGGGCACCCGTGACCATCGAGGCTCCGCCTGCCGACCAGGTCGGCGAGTTCGCGATGCCCAACTGACAACGGCTCCGGGAACTGCGGATTTCGAGATCGTGGAACTCGGCCGGCGAAGTCCCGGCAAATACTCGTCCTGCCCTACATGAAACCCTGAAGGGCAGTCGAACGTCCTATCCATGTAGATGACAGTTGAGTGCTTTGTGAAAGCAGGGGATCTGATGCGTAAGACAGCTCTCGCGGCCGGCGGTTTCGCGCTGGTCATCGCGCTAGCGGGCTGTGGCGGCGGCGTTGACAATGCCTCCGGCAACGGCTCAGGAGGCGAGCTGTCCTCGCCGTTCGGCTCTGCTCAGGAGCTGGTCCGGGCTGCCTCTGCCCAGACGGAGCAGAGCAAGAGCTCGAAGTTCACCTTCGAGATGGACATGGCGGGCCAGAAGCTCAGCGGTAGCGGTGAGGGCATGTACGCGGGTGCGGACACCGCGATGTCGATGACCATGGATGCGGCTGGGCAGGCCATTGAAATGCGCATTGTGGGCAAAACCCTCTACATGAAAATGCCGGAGGGAACCGGCATGACGGCCGAGGGCAAGCCGTGGGTGAAGATCGACCCTGAGGGCGACGATCCGATGTCCAAGGCGATGGCGGGTCAGTTCGACAACATGACCGAGCAGAACGACCCGAGCAAGATTCTCGAGCAGATCGAGAAGGCTGGCACCATCACCAACAGCGAGCAGGTCGAGCTGGACGGTCAGCAGACCACCCACTACTCGATCGAGCTGGACATGAAGAAGCTCGCCGAGCAGATGCCGGACTCGGCGAACGCCAAGGCCGTCGAGCAGATGCAGGGCAAGATCGACACGATGCCGATGGAGCTGTGGCTCAACAGCGACCAGCTGCCGGTGCAGATCGTCATGGACATGTCCAAGATCGCCGAGGCCGCCGGTCAGCCGAACGCGGGCGGACAGATGACGATGAAGTACAGCGACTGGGGCACGCCGGTCAACATCGAGGCTCCGCCTGCCGATCAGGTCGGCGAGATGACGATGCCGAAGTAGTTCCCGGACAACAGAATTGGCGCCGCCGAACCGAGTTCGGCGGCGCCAATTCTGTGTCAGCGCGAGGGTCAGCCCATATGCGGGTACTCGATGCTGGTCGGCGCGTCGAAGGTCTCCTTGATCGACCTCGGACTCGTCCACCGCAGCAGGTTGAACATGGACCCAGCCTTGTCGTTGGTGCCCGAAGCCCGCGAACCACCGAACGGTTGCTGACCGACGATCGAGCCGGTCGGCTTGTCGTTGACGTAGAAGTTGCCTGCCGTGTAGCGCAGGGCGCGGTGGGCCTGCTGGACCGCCGTACGGTCGTCGGCGAACACCGCACCGGTGAGCGCGTAGGGCGCGGTGTTGTCCACCAACTCGAGGATCCGCTCGTACTCGTCGTCCGGATAGACGTGCACGGCGAGGATGGGACCGAAGTACTCGGTGGAGAACACCGCATGGTCTGGGTCTTCGGACAGCAGCACGGTCGGCTCCACGAAGTAGCCCACCGTGTCGTCGCAGTTACCGCCCACCAAGACACTCAGTGCCGGGTCACCGTCCACGCTGGACAGCAGCTCCTTGTGTTTGGCGAAGGCCCTCGCGTCGATCACCGCACCGCCGAACAGCGAGAGGTCGGTGACGTCGCCGAACTTGACCGTCCTGGTCAGATCGGCGAGTTCCTCCCGGACACCGCCCTCCCACAGTGATCGTGGGATGTAGGCCCTGGACGCGGCGGAGCATTTCTGGCCCTGGTACTCGAACGCCCCACGCACCAATGCGGGCACGAGTTTGTCCGTCCTTGCCGAGGAATGCGCGACGACGAAGTCCTTGCCACCGGTCTCCCCGACGATCCGCGGCCAGCTGCCGTAGGCGTCGAGGTTGTCCGAGATCGTGCGCCACAACATCTTGAAGGTGCCGACCGAGCCGGTGAAGTGCAGCCCACCGAGACCGGGATCGGTGAGCGCGACCTCGCTGACGGCATGGCCGTCGCCGGTCACCATGTTGATGACGCCCGGCGGCAGACCTGCCTCCTCGAACGCCCGCATCGTGTAGTGCGCCGCCAGTTGTTGTGTGGGCGTCGGCTTCCACACCACGGTGTTGCCCATCAGGGCGGGTGCACTGGGCAGGTTGCCTGCGATGGCGGTGAAGTTGAACGGCGTGATGGCCGTGACGAACCCGTCCAGCGGCCGGTACTCCATCCGGTTCCACACGCCGGGCACCGAGTTGGGCTGCTCGGCCAGGATTCGCCGGGCGTAGTGCACGTTGAAGCGCAGGAAATCGATCAGCTCGCAGGCCGCGTCGATCTCGGACTGCTGGATGGACTTGGACTGCCCGAGCATCGTGGCCGCGTTCAGCGAGTCGCGGTAAGGACCTGCGATCAGGTCGGCGGCCCGCAGGAACACAGCTGCCCGCTCGTCGAACGGCAACTCGCTCCACTCCGCGGCGGCGCCCTTCGCGGCCGCGACGGCGTCCGCGACATCCTCCTTTGTCGCCTGTGCGGACACACCGAGCACATGGCCGTGATCGTGTGGTTGCACGACGTCGAACGGCGCTCCGCCAGCGAGCCTGTGCTCACCGGCGATGGTCTGGGTCAGCTCGTGCTTCTCGGACTCCAGTTCACCCAGCCTGCGCTCGAGCGATTCGCGCTCCGGATTGCCCGGCGCGTACGTCAGCACCGGCTCGTTGACCGGGGTCGGCACGGTGGTCACCGCATCCATGATCAGTATCGCCTCCTGGTGGTTCTCCGCCTCGTGAGCGGCGTATCACCTCATCCTGACACCAGGATGCCAGTTACGCGTTACATCAGCTCCAGCAAGAACGGCAGTTCCTGCGACGCGTACCAGGCGAGTTCGTGGTCCTCAGCCTCACCGAGGACGAACTCGGCATCGGCGTCGCCGAGGTCAGCCGCATCGATCACGGCGGAGGCGGCGCGTACCGCGGGTTCCGCCTCGGCGGCGTCGACATGCACCGCGGCGACGTCGTCCAACGCGACCGGGCCCCCGAGCCGGACCACCGCGTGATCGAGGTCGGGGCGCAGCGTCACGTCGTCGACGTCCACCGAGACCACCACCCTTCGCGGCAGCTCGGTGTCGGACTCCGCCTGCTCCGGCTCGTCGCCGAGCGCGGCGCCGATCAGCCGCAACGACGCCCGCGCGGCGTCCAGGAGCGCGGCGTACTCGAGCTCGTCGGTCGATCCGCTGGTGTACGACTCCCGCAGCGCGGGTGTCAGGGCGAACCCCGTACCGCTCACCGGCATGAACTTCCCGTCCGCGACCAGCTGCCGCAGCATGCCGATCGTCGCGGGTAGATAGACCCTCACCAGTGCATCCCTCGCAATTCTTCCAGCGACTCCTCGATCATTCCCGCAAGCAGATCCACATCGGACACCGCCTTGCGATCGCCGTTGAGTCCGAAATAGACGTTACCGTGGTAAGAGGTGACACCGATCGCCAGCGCCTGGTTCCGCACAAGGGGGATGACCGGGAACATCTCGGTCATCCGCGCAGGCCCCGCGTACAGCGGCTGCTGTGGTCCTGGCGAGTTGGTGATCAGCAGATTGAAGATCCGGCCGGAGAACGATCCGGCTGCCCTGGCTCCGAGCGAGTGCAGGGTCGCGGGCGCGAAACCGCCGACCCGCAGCAGTGCGCGCGCGGCCACGGATCGTCCCGAGTCCAGGTGTTCGGCCATCGCGTGACCAATGTGCTGCAGCCGCAGCACCGGGCTCGGCTCGCCCACCGGAAGGTCCACCAGGTAGGAGTCGACCTGGTTGCCGATGAAACTCGCCGAGGAGTACTCGCCTGCGTCGACGTCGCGCACGGCCAGCGGCACGAGCGCGCGAATCGTGCTGTCACCGTCCAGGCTCGCGCCCCTGGAGAGCAACCACTGCCGCAGCCCACCGGTGATCGCGGTGAGAACCGCGTCGTTCACCGTGCCGCCGTGCTGGGCACGAACCCTGCGGTAGTCCTCCAGGCTCGTGCGCACGACCGCGAACACTCGCCCACCCGACACCCGGACGTTGAGCGGCCCTGACGGCGCGGGGCGGGCCACGGTCCGCAGGGCGGAGGCGACACCACCTACAGTGCCCACGACCTTCTCCGCCGTCGCGACGGCGTCCTGCGCCGCCGACCTGGCATTCTCGACAAGTTCCCCCGGACGCTGCATGGTCTCGCTGAGGGCGTCGAGGAGCAATTGGCTCCGGCTTGGCTGCCTGCGCGGCGCCCAGGTGTCCGCACAGGGCTCGAGATCCTGCGGGGTGGTGTCCAGGATGAGCTGTCCGAGTTCGATCGTGCCGACGCCGTCGACCACGGCCTGGTGCGATTTGGTCACCAGTGCGATGCGATCGCCGGTGAGGCCCTCGACGAAGTAGGCCTCCCAGAGTGGGCGGTCCTTGTCCAGCGGACGCGACATCAGCCGGGCGACCAGGTCGAACAGCTGGGCGTCACTGCCGGGAGCGGGCAGGGCGGAGCGGCGCACGTGGTAGTTCAGATCGAAATCCACGTCGTCCACCCAGACCGGGCGGGCCAGGTGGCCGGGCACAGCCGCCACCCGCTGCCGGTAGCGCGGCAGAAAGATCAGGCGTTGCCCGATCAGGGCGAGCAGGTCCTCGTAGTCGAATCCCTGGCTCGGCCGTTCGAAGATCGCCACTCCGCCGACGTGCATCGGCGTGGCCGGGTCTTCCACATACAGGAAGGAGGCATCCAGCGCGGACAGGCGGTCGGGCATGCCCTGATCCTGACACAGGTGCGAGACTTGCCGCCGTGGGTGATGAGCGTGGCTGAGCGACGATCTGGAAACGGCAGCTCCCGGAACGGCACCGGCGAGCAGATTGTGTCGCCGAAGGACCGCTTCCTGACGGTGTACGGGCGCAAACCCGTGCTGGAAGCACTCGCCGATCCCACTCTCGACGTGGACAAGGTGATTCTCGCCGACACGGTGCGCGGAGCGAGCGCGGCCGAGATTCAGCGAGCGGCGGACGCGAGCGGCGTGCCCGTGCAGCGCGCCAGCGCGCACCGGGTGAAGGTGCTGGCAGGCAACGGCAAACAGGACCAGGGTGTACTGGCCGACGTGGTGGCGCCGCGGATGCGGCCACTGAGCACCGCGCTGTCCGCTGGTCGGCCGCCCACCAGGGTGCTCGTACTGGACGGGATCACGACTCCGGCGAATGTCGGCATGATCCTGCGTACCGCGACGGCGGCGGGTGTCGGTGGGATCGTCGTACCACGGCGAGGAGTGGCCGCGCTGGATCCGCTGGTGGTGAAGGCTTCGGCGGGGGTGGCGTTCCGTGCGCCGGTCCTGCGCTGCGGCAGTGCCGCCGAAGCCGTGGGCATGCTCGCCGATGCCGGGTACGGCGTTTACGCCCTCGGCGCGTCCACCTCCGGTTCGCTGTTCGACACCGATCTGCCCAACCGGGCGGCTTTCGTTCTCGGCGGCGAGACCGCCGGAGTGAGCGAAGAGGTTCGTTCACAGGTCACGGGATGGCTCTCGATTCCCATGCCCGGCGAGGTGGAGTCGCTCAACGTGTCGGCGGCAGCCGCCGTGCTCTGCTTCGAACTGGTCCGCCGCGGCGGGAAGTCATCGCACTAGCGACGACCGCAGATGCTCGAGTGTGCGCGCGAGGGTGGCGGGGGTCGCCGGGGCGATGTGGATCTCGGCCTCGTCGCCGGTGCCGCTGGTGTAGTTGAGGTAGCGGCCCCAGTCGGTGTCGACGTAGTGCAAGGGTGACTCGAGTCGGGTGTAGCGGCCCAGATCGTCCCGCTGTGCGGCGTAGAGCTCGCCGCTGCCGTGTACCGGACGCTGCACGACCTTCACGACCTCACGTACGTCGCCTGCCAGGGTGCGGTCGGTGACGTCGCGCTGCCCTGCGGCCTCGAGGTCGATCACGCGGACGTTCCACGGACTGCCGCCACCGGGAAGGCGGTTCGGGAGCTGTTCGGTGAGTTCGTCGGCGAGGTGGTGCCGGCTGATCGGCGCCAGTGCGACCCAATCGCCCACCCGTACGGCGAGTAGGCCCTCCAGTCCGCGCGCTGCGGCGAGGACGCTCCAGGTATCGCTGCTCTCCGGGTCGGTGAACCAGCCGTAGTACTCCACTTCGGCGGCGGTTAGCAGCGGAAGCCGGTCGAGGAACTCGCCGTCCACCCTGCCCCTGCTGCCGAGGACGCCGGCGTCGGCGAGCGCTGCGTCGAGACCGCTGTCGAACTCGGCCTGCTCCTCCTCCGGCAGCCACAGGGGCTCGGGCTGGAGGGCGAGGTGGAGCGGGCCGAGCCGCTCACGCGCGGCCAGCGTCGCCAGCACCGACACGGGGAGGTCGACGCGGCGACCGTTCACTGGCCGATCACCGGGGGTGTGGTCTTACCGAGGTCGCCGATGAAGACCGCGTCCGGGTCGTTCTCCTGCAGGTAGGAAGCGCGCTGGTGCTCGTCGTCCTCGGAGCCTTTGCCGCGTCCGCCGCCTGCGGCGCCCATCGGCATGCCGCCCGCGCCCCTCGCCGCGGCGCTGGCACCACCCCTGGCTGCCGCGGACTCGGCTGCGGCGGCACCGCTGGGCATCCCCGCGCCGGTTCCCTTGCCCGCGGCCAGACCACGGGCGTTCTCGGCTGCGGCGCCACCGCCACGTCCGATGGCTTCGCCCGCACGACCACCGGCACCGCTTCCGCTGCCGACGGCGCCGCTGCCGCCACTGCGACCGGCAGCGCTCTTCGGGTCGGGCACACTCCGCAGGCGGTCGCCCGCGAGACCGCGGCCCGGCCCGTTGGGGGATCGGGTGAAGCCGGTGTTGCGCGAGGTTCCCGGACCGGTGCGGTTCGTGCCGGGGCCGTTCGTGTCCCGATTGCCACCCGGATTGTTGAACACACCCCCACCGGCTGGCCCGGTGTTGCCGCCGCCGGTGCTACCGCCGGAAGTACCGACGGGGGGTGGCGGTGCCACGTTCCCGGAGGAACCACCGCTGGTCGGCGGTGCCACTGTGCTGCTTGAAATCGGGCTGTTGACCTGCGGCGCGGCCGACACCGGCCCGCCGGTGCTCACCGCAGACGGGCTCGGCGCGTAGGAGCTGGAAGCCCGCGTGGTGTCCGGTGCGACGGACTGGCCGCCAGAGATACCGCCGGGCCCGGAGCCGTCGTTCAGGCTGATGGAGCCGTCACTCGGCTGAAGCAGGCTGTAGCTGCGAGGAAAGCCGGAGTTGCCGCCGGTCTGACTCGCGTAGGAGTTCATCACGTCGACGTTGTGCTGCGAGGCGCGCTGATGAGCCTGCGCGCCGTCCTGGTAGGAGTTGATGTCGTCGGCGGCCATGAACGGCCCGGCAACCGGGATGGCGGCCTTGAGCCCGGTGGTCCACGGGTTCGGCTTCTCCGGCATCGGCGGAACCGGCTCAACCGACCGGGAGGCACCTTCCCACGCGGCCGACTGGCTCTGCGTGGAGTCGGTGGTGCGGTCCATGTTTCGTGCGGAGTCTTCCAGGGCGGGCATCAAGGC
The DNA here is from genome assembly GCF_003385185.1 of Amycolatopsis palatopharyngis. Taxonomy (GTDB): domain Bacteria; phylum Actinomycetota; class Actinomycetes; order Mycobacteriales; family Pseudonocardiaceae; genus Amycolatopsis; species Amycolatopsis palatopharyngis. The sequence goes on from NZ_PQHZ01000017.1 coordinate 97,442, forward strand.
GGCAGCGCCGCTGTGCGCCGCGACACTGGCATCGCCGGTCCAGGCAGACTCCATCTGCGTGTTGATGTCGCTGATCGACTGTGCGCGGACCGTGTAGGTCTTGCGCAACTTGGCGAGTTCGGCGGCGATCTGCTGCAGGGGCTTTGTCCCGAGCCCCTCCATAAAGTTGTCGTAAATCTCCTGGCCGGTCTTTCCGCCGCTCATATCACGATCCCCCTTTTAGAGTGGAGATGACTTGCTCAGCAACCTGTTTAGCATCGGCGCAAGCCTGGTCCGGCTGCTTCGTGTAGCCCTGCACAGAGACAGAAAAAGACAGGTCGTTAGCGATTCCCACAGCCAAACCACAACCGCCGCGATCTCGCTGATCGGATACATCACTGAATGCGGCCGGATACCCATCAACAGTTTCCGGTTCCCAATATGCGAAGCGGCCAAGCTTATAGTTCTCGTGCAGAGCAGCGAGCCCGCCCGCACCGCGGCTCTGATTATCAGCGTGCACGAAAACCGCCACTGACTTGATACCGTCCAGCACAACCCAGGCGCAACCAGGACCTGCCATAATCGACGTAGCGGTCGTTTCTTTGGTTCGCTTCTCACCAGGTTCGCTATAGCCTAGGTCGGCCATCGAATTTTGCGGAACCAAGTCACACGGATTGCCGAGGTACCTCGACGCGTCAAGTGGTGCCGCCACCTCTGGAACCGAAGCGCTTTCGCTGTTCGGCTTATCAGTGGGTACAACTGGTGTTCCAGCTCCCGTCTCTGAGCATCCAGAAAAGACTAGAGCTGAAACAAAGAGCATGACGCCAACTAGTGCGGTTCGATTCGAATTCATGCGTCGAACAACTTGCCTACGGTTTTGAAGGGGCTCTCATTATCGCTCTCTGCAGACTCGATCTGACTCTTCGCTGCCTTCAACTTGCCCAGGAAGTCGTCGATGTACGCAAGGATCGATTCGTTCGAAGCCCTCAAGGAGTTCAGTCCGTCGCCAAGGAGTCCGACGAACTGGTTACTAGGCTCGTCTTGAGAAGGTGGCGTCACAGCGGAAGCGATGTCCTCCAGCATCAAACGATCATCCAAACAGTCGTCCCGCAACGCTTCCCACTTGCTGATGACGCTGTCGATCTCGTCCGGGTCGAACTCCCACGAGGCGTCGCCGGCGGGTCCCAGTGTCGCGCCCGCAGCAATACCGCCGACCGCGCCACCAAAGACGTTCTGCACCTGCTCAGTAGCGGTCGCGCCCGCCCAGAAGCCGCTCGCCTCGGCCATCAACTCTCCCCGTTGCCCGTGCGTAGTTATCCGCCACACGAGGGTAGCCGAACTCCCACCTCAGATGGTCCAGATCCACCAGACTTCACTGCCTGACGTACGCAAGGACATACCGGACCACCTTTCCGGCGTCGCGCTCCACGGACTTCTGACTCGCTCCACCGTCGAAGTACTTGACCTCGATCAGCACGTTCTCGTGGCGTACCGCGTACGTGACCTCCTTCTGGTCGGGACGGTTATCCGGCCTGAGCAGCACCGACGAGTCGGTTCCGCGATCTCGAACGGCTTCCAGCCGACGCTCGCCAGGTACTTCTGATCGAAAAAGTAGGTGGCTGCCGCGACGGCTTGCTGCTCGGAACGGGCCGCATGCGCATGCATCAGGTCAACGTCCACCGCGAGACCGCGTACCGGACCTCCCCGGTTGTGGCCCGGCACGTTCGGCACCCCACTCCAGTAGCAAGCCAACTGCTCAAAGCCGTTCTTGATCTCATGACTGTCGAGCTGGTTGGCGATGTTGTCCTGCAGCAGGTCGCCCAGAATCTGCTCGGAGACGAAAGCGCAGCCCTCTTCGGGTACCGCACTGACGTACCCGCTCTGCGCGACTGATGCGCCGCCGGACGGAGGCGCCGACAACCCGGCAGCAATTCCGTCCGATATGTCCTCATCTGGCGCGTCGCAACCCGCCAGCCACAAAGCTGCGGCGAAGAGACCCGCGACACGGACACGGCCGCCGGATGGCGGATCGGCTTCGGGCAGTGTCCGCAAGATGCAGGCTGAGCAACGGGGATGTCGCGCGAGCCTGCCAGTCGGGTCCTTGCCGTACAGCGGGAAGCAACGCGCCCCGCATACCCCAATGAACTCCCGACCGTATGCACCCTCGACGGTCTCGGCGTCGGGCAGGACGTAGTGGGCCGGAGGGGTAGGTCCGGCGTGCAGGGAGACGCCGGGCATCCAACCGGCGGCGGGAGCTGACATGACCGCCACGGTCGGGCAAAGAGACAGCCCGCGCAATCTCTATCTCATGAAATTTACACAGTAGCCACTATCGTGTGACTGCGACGCTTACAGACAGCTCGATAAGCTCGGGAAGTCAGCGTTTCGCCACTCCGGAGGTCAATGTGCCCGACTCTTATCGCCCGAGCATCCGTCTGCGCAGGGTCGCCCGAACCCTGCGCGAGTGGCGTGTGCCCACGGGTCTGCAGAGCGGAGAGGTCGCGGCCAAGGCCGGGTGGTCCACCGCCAAACAGTCACGACTGGAGAACGCGACCCAACCGATCACGCCAGCCGACGTGATGACCCTGGCTCTGCTCTACGACATCGCCGAACCTGTCCGCGACAAGGTCTTCCGGGCCACGCTTGCAGCACAGGAACGCGGCTGGTGGGAGCAGATCGAGAAGGAGGCGCTGGCCGAGGACGTTCTCTCGTACGTCGAACTGGAAAGCGAGGCCAGCAAGGTGCTTTCCTTCAAGATCGACCTCATCGACGGTCTGCTGCAAACAGCTGAGTACACCGCGGCGATTGCGCGATCCGCCTTGCCTCATGTCTCCGAAGAGCTCGTGCAGCACAGAGTCGAAGCACGGATGAAGCGTCAATCAAGAGTTGAGGACGGTGATCCGATCCAGATAGCGGCCGTGATGACTGAAGCCGCACTTCGTCTGACTGTCGGTGGCCCTGGGGTCATGCGACGCCAGTTGGGACGGCTTGTTTCGCTGTCCACCCTGCCCAACGTCGACCTTCGTGTCATCTGCTCGGGTTCCGGTGCCTACCCAGCGATGGGGACCCCCTTCAGCATCCTTTCCTTCGCCAACCAAGAGTCAGACGTCGGCTACATCGAGATGGCAAACAAGGGCGTCTACTTGGAGGAAGCCGAGGACATAGAGCGGTATACGCTGAACTTTGCAGGCTTGCAGGAAGTGGCTTTGAGTCCGAAGGATTCAATCGAACTCATCTCCACCATCGGGAGCAGCCTGGAGGACTGACAAGACTGGAGCGCGCCATGCCCGCAGCCGAACTCGCACATGTCACCTGGCGCAAGAGCAGCCGTAGCAACGGCGAGGGCAACCAGTGTGTCGAGATCGCCTCGCTCACCAACGGCGCGGCCGTACGGGACTCCAAAGACCCCGGGGCAGGAGCACTCGTGCTCGCCACGTCCGCTTGGGACGGCCTCCGTGCCGCCGTACGTCAAGTGGGCCTGTAGCTGGCTCTGACGACGCGATACTCACCGAAGCCGCTTTACGCCTGATGATCGGCGGCTCGGGTGTGATGAGGCGGCAATTGGGACGTCTTATCTCACTATCGGCCCTGCCGAACGTCAACGTTCGGGTTATTTCTGCGGCCTCCGGTGCATACCCTGCCGTCAGCACCGCGTTCAGCATCCTGTCCTTCGTGGAGCACCCTATGCCTTCCGCCGATCTGACCACCGCCCACTGGCGCAAGAGCAGCACGAGCAACGGCGGCGGCAACGAGTGTGTCGAGATCGCCTCGCTCACCAGCGGCGCGGCCGTCCGGGACTCCAAAGACCCCCACGCAGGAGCACTCGTGCTCACCCCGCCCGCTTGGGACGGCCTCCGTGCCGCCGTACGTCAGGTGGGCCGGTAGCTGGCTCTGACGTGGAAGCGTTCGCCTTGGGGGCCGAGGATGCTCAGGTACTCGACCGGACGTGAGTCGGCGTTGCCGAACCAGTGCGGGAGATGCGTGTCGAACTCAGCGACCTCACCTGGCGCGAGGACGAGATCCTGATCGCCGAGCACCAGGCGCAGTCGGCCGTTGAGGACGTACAGCCAGTGGTAACCCTCGTGCGAGCGGGGATCTGGTTCGAGATCGTTCGGACCGGCGGGAAGGATCTGCTTGAACGCCTGCAGGCCGCCGGGCTTGCGAGTCAGCGGGATGACGGTCATGCCGTTGTGGACGGTCGGCCGCGGGTAGACCCGTGGGTCACCGCTGGCCGGAGCGCCGACGAGCTCGTCGAGTGGCACCCGGTACGCCTTGGCCAGGGGAAGCAGGAGTTCCAGCCCGGGCTTTCGATTCCCGGACTCCAGCCTGGACAGCGTGCTGACCGGGATTCCCGTGGTCTCCGACAGCGCGGTGAGAGTGGCTCCGCTGCGGCGGCGCAGCTCGCGTAGCCGTGGTCCGACCGCGCTGAGCACGGCGTCGAAATCTTCACTCATGGCCCCACTGTGCCCGCGTTTTTGCACTTTCTGCAAAGAACTTTGCCATCCCTGCGCCGCCGAGGGCAGGTTGGGCGCAGGAGGTGGTCACGGTGACCCAACAGTTCGAACCCGGCCGCGTCGAGCGGTATGACGAGGTGATCGTCGGCGGCGGGCCTGCGGGCTTGAGCCGTGCAGGATCGGCGCCACCACGGAGGCAAGAAAGCATGAACGAACAGTTCTGGGACAACAGATATCGCAGTAGTGATCAGGTCTTCAGCGGCAACCCCAACGGGGTGCTCGTCACGGAGGTCGCCGACCTGCCGCCAGGGCAAGCGCTCGACGTGGGTTGTGGGGAAGGCGCCGACGCGCTCTGGCTGGCCAGCCGTGGCTGGCGGGTCACCGCGGCCGACATCTCCAAGGTCGCGTTGCAACGCGCCGCCGCAGCTGACGTCGCAGGCAGTGTGGCGTGGACGCGCGCGGATCTGACCGTCGAGCCGCCACCGGCCGCAGCGTTCGACCTGGTGTCCATGCATTACTTCCCGCTCCCGCAACAGCGGAACCACACCGGTCTACGCGGCCTGCTGGACGCAGTCGCATCCGGCGGCACCCTGCTCGTCGGCAGCCACGACCTCACCGACCTGCCACCACATCACGAACGCGGCTTCGATCCGGACGACTACTACCGGCCCGACGACATCGTCAGGCTCCTCGATGACAGCTGGACTGTCCTGGTCAACGAAACCCGCTCACGAACCGCTCCCGCGCCAGCGGGCACGCACCACCTTCACGACATCGTCCTGCGGGCGCAACGCACGCGGTGAGCTGCGCTCACGGCAGCCGGAGACTCGGAAACAGCACCGCGAGTTCGGTCAGGGTCTCGGAAACGGAACTGTGGTGCACGCCCACCATCCCCGCGGCGACCGCCCCTGCAACGTTTCGCGCCGCGTCGTCCACGAACACGCAGGCATCCGCCGGTACGCCCAGCAGATCGGCGGTGAGCAGGAAGACCTCACGATCCGGCTTGGCGACCCCGACCTCGCCGGAGAACACCTGCTCATCGAAGTAGGCCGACAGGCTGCGGCGCACGGGCCGCCCGCTCGCGGCGTTGGAGAGCAATGCCGTCCGGATGCCCACAGAACGGGCCCGCTCGAGGACGTCCAATAGTTCCGACGCTCCCGCATCCGTGAGTACTCCGGCGTAGTCGAGCACCAGTCCGCGCAGCACGACACCCACACTAGCCGTCCGCTGACCACGCGGCCGTCTCGTCACTGGCTGTACCAATACTCGATCGGGGATCACCGACATGGGTGGTCTGTGACCGAATCCGGCCGCTACTGCCCTCTGTTCTACGGGCGACCAATCGGCGCCCGCCGAACAACGTCAGGGGGAGTCGGTATGCGATCACAGTCCATGCGCGGAGGTTTACGTCCACTCCGCGCGTTCGAACCGTGGGTGTCCCGACGCGGAGCCATGGAAGTCGTGCACCGGCAGACCCGCAGGCGTTTGCCCGCGCTTCCGGTTCCGTCCGCGGAACCGCCGAAGGACGAGGACAACCCCGCGCCAGTCCTGGACCCGCGCCGCGTGCACACCGTGCTGGCGGCGATCGTGGAGGTCTACGGCGGCAGTAGGCAGGTCGAGCAGCTGCGTTCGGCTGTGTCGCGGCAGTTGTACCGCCAGATCGCGCTGACCGCGCAAACCGGCGGCAACGGCACGTACCTGCGCCTCGTCTCGATGCGCACCTGCCGTCCCACCGACCGGGCCCTCGAGGTGAGTGGGCGGGTCCAGGCCGGCGAACGCAACCTCGCCGTTGTCGCCCGCTTCGAGGCGGGCGACAACGACTGGCTGTGCACTTCGTTCACTCTCGTCGGCAGCGGAACTGCCAACTCACGCCCGTAATCTGCGAACTCAAGCCCCGGAACTGCAAACTCGGGCTCCGGAACTGCGAACTCGGGTCAGCGGCGGGCGCCCTTCTTTTTCTTCTTCGCCTGGGCGCGCGCCTGGGCCCTGCGCTCACGGCGGGTGGCGCCGTCGCCGCCTGCCGCGGAATCGTCGTCGTCGCCGTTGCGCGACTCGACGCCGCCGGTTTCCGAAGGGCCGGAGAAGGTCAGGCCCTGCTGGGTGGCGCCGCCGAGGCCCTTGCCCCGCAACGCCGAGGGCACGGCCTCGCCCTGCACTGGCTCCGGCTTCGGCTCGGGCTGCGGAGCCGGCTGCTGCGGTACCGGCCTCGCGTGCCTGCCATTGCTCGCAGGTGCTGGCGCGGCTCCGCCTGCCTGCTCGCCGGCGCCCGGCACGGAGGTCGCGGGTTCCGCCGGAGCCGCGGCCGCCTGCTCGCTCTGCTCCACCTGCAGGTTGAACAGGAAGCCGACAACCTCCTCCTTGAGCGACTCGAGCATGACCCGGAACATGTCGTAGCCCTCGCGCTGGTACTCGACCAGCGGGTCGCGCTGCGCCATGGCACGCAGGCCGATGCCCTCCTTGAGATAGTCCATCTCGTAGAGGTGCTCACGCCACTTGCGGTCCAGCACCGAGAGCACCACGCGCCGTTCCAGCTCACGCATCGCGCCCTCGCCGACCTTGGCGTCGATCTCGCGCTCGCGATCGTCATAGGCCCGCTGTGCATCTTCCAGCAGCGCCTCGAGCAGCCGGTCGGAGTCCAGGTCGTCGTGGTCGTCAGCGAGGTCTTCCCAGGCGAGGCCGACGGGGTAGAGCGTCTTCAACGCCGTCCACAGCTTCTCGTGGTCCCAGTCCTCGGCGTAGCCCTCGGCGGTGGCCGCCTTGACATAGTCGGTGACCACGTCGCGCAGCATGTGCTCGGCCTGCTCACGCAGGTCCTCACCCTCGAGCACCCTGCGGCGCTCGGCGTAGATGACCTTGCGCTGCTTGTTCATCACCTCGTCGTACTTGAGGACGTTCTTGCGGATCTCCATGTTCTGCTGCTCGACCTGCGTCTGAGCACTCTTGATGGCCTTGCTGACCATCTTGTGCTCGATCGGCACGTCGTCCGGCAGTCGCATGGTGGTCATGACCCGCTCGACCATCGCGGCGTTGAACCGGCGCATCAGATCGTCGCCGAGTGACAGGTAGAAGCGGGACTCACCCTGGTCACCCTGACGTCCGGACCGGCCACGCAGCTGGTTGTCGATCCGGCGCGACTCGTGCCTCTCGGTGCCGAGCACGTAGAGCCCGCCGGCCTCCTTGACCTCCTCGGCCTCGGCCTTGATGTCGGCCGTGACCTCCTCGAGCACCTTCGGCCATGCGGCCTCGTACTCCTCGGAGTTCTCCACCGGGTCGAGCCCGCGCTCGCGCAGCACCTCGTCGGCGATGATGTCGGGGTTACCACCGAGCACGATGTCGGTGCCTCGCCCCGCCATGTTCGTGGCCACCGTGACCGCGCCCTTGCGGCCGGCCTTGGCCACGATCAGCGCTTCCCTGTGGTGGTTCTTCGCGTTCAGCACCTCGTGCGGCACACCCAGCTTGAGCAGCAGCTTCGACAGGTACTCGCTCTTCTCCACGCTGGTGGTGCCGACCAGCACCGGCTGGCCCTTCTCGTGCCGCTCGGCGATGTCCTCGGCGACCGCCTCGAACTTCGCCGGTTCCGATTTGTAGATCAGGTCGGCCTGGTCGACACGGACCATGGGCCGGTTCGTCGGGATCGGCACGACGCCCAGCTTGTAGGTCTGATGAAACTCGGCCGCCTCGGTCTCCGCGGTACCCGTCATCCCGGCGAGCTTGTCGTAGAGGCGGAAGAAGTTCTGCAGCGTGATCGTGGCCAGCGTCTGGTTCTCGGCCTTGATCTCGACGCCTTCCTTGGCCTCGATCGCCTGGTGCATGCCCTCGTTGAACCGGCGACCCGCCAGGATGCGGCCGGTGAACTCGTCGACGATGAGCACCTCGCCATTGCGGACGATGTACTCCTTGTCGTTCCGGTAGAGCTCCTTGGCCTTCAGCGCGTTGTTCAGGTAGCCGACCAGCGGCGTGTTCGCGGCCTCGTACAAGTTCTCGATGCCGAGCTGGTCCTCGATGAACTCGACGCCCTTCTCCGTGACACCGACGGCACGCTTGCGCTCGTCCACCTCGTAGTGGATGTCGCGCTTCATCATCGGCGACATCCGGGCGAACTCGTTGTACCAGCGCGAGGACTGGTCGGCGGGGCCGGAGATGATCAGCGGCGTCCTGGCCTCGTCGATGAGGATCGAGTCGACCTCGTCGACGATGGCGAAGTTGTGCCCGCGCTGCACGCAGTCGTCCAAACTCCAGGCCATGTTGTCGCGCAGGTAGTCGAAGCCGAACTCGTTGTTGGTGCCGTAGGTGATGTCCGCCTTGTAGGCCTCGCGGCGGGCGGGCGGCTGCATGTCGGACATGATCACCGACACGTTGAGCCCGAGGAACCGGTGAACCCGGCCCATCCATTCCGAGTCACGTTTGGCGAGATAGTCGTTCGTGGTGACGACGTGCACACCCTTGCCGGAAATGGCGTTCAGGTAGCAGGCCAGTACCGAGGTCAGGGTCTTGCCCTCACCGGTCTTCATCTCGGCGACCTGGCCTAGATGCAGCGCCGCACCACCCATGATCTGCACGTCGAAGGGCCGTTGCCCCAGCACCCGCTTCGCGGCTTCCCTGCCGACGGAGAACGCCTCCGGCAGCAGGTCGTCCAACGACTCCCCCTCGGCGTGGCGGGAACGGAACTCATCGGTCTTGGCTCGCAGCTCGGCGTCCGAGAGGTCCTTGACGTCGTCTTCGAGGGTGTTGATGTGGTCTGCGATTCCACGCAGCCGCTTCACCATCTTGCCCTCGCCCGCGCGGAGCAGGCGGTTCAAAACCATCCGGTCGACCTCACTAGCTGTATCTGTTCGCGCCCGAGCAGGCGCCGGGCAGCGTGCGGCGGACGCGCCGCAGACGGACGCGTGCTGGTTCCATCGTAGGGAAGGTCCCCACCGGAGCGCACGCGCCGTAGGTGGGCATTCCGGTACACCCCCAACCCACGATGCCTTCCGGGGAACTCGGACCGGTCGGCTGGCCGCCAGGACGCCGGCTCCCAGGACCTCGCGAGCCAGGCCCGCACAGGCATCGGCACGGCCCGCACGCGGATGCGCGCGGGCCGTGCCGATGCGAGTAGTTCTGCGGCTTGATCAACCAAGCCTGATGACGCCGTAGTCGAAGCCCTTCCTGCGGTAGACGACGCTCGGCCTGCCCGCGGCGGCGTCGTTGAAGAGGTAGAAATCGTGTCCGACCAGTTCCATCTCGTAGAGCGCCTGGTCGACTGACATGGGTTCGGCGGAATGTTGCTTCTCGCGCACGATGCGACCGGGTTGGTGGTCGGTCACACCATCGTCCCAACGCTGCTCCGGCAGGTCGATGTCCTCCATCGACATCTCGCCGTTGTCCTCGCCTGGTAGCACCGAGCCGGCAGCTCCCATGTCGCTCGGCGTGTCCAGAACCGCGGTAGCCGCCGCGGGGACCCGGCCGTTGGCGATGGGACCGGAAGATCCTGCTGCCATCGCGCTCGCGGTCGAAACGGAGGTGGCCTCCGCGACCGACTCCGGGCTACGCCGCCCGTAGTGCACTCGCCTGCGATCGTGCTGTTTGCGCAGCCGGTTCTCGAGCTTGCTCACCGCGGAGTCGAGTGCGGCGTAGAAGTCGCCTGCACATGCCTCCGCACGGACGGCCGGGCCCTTGCCCTTGCCGGTGATCTCGACGCGCTGGCAGCTCTTGGACTGCCTGCGGTTCGGTTCGTGGAACAGCTCCACGTCGTACCGGATGACCTTCCTGTCGTAGCGCTCAAGCCTGGCCAGCTTTTCGCTGACGTGCGCCCGATAGTGCTCGGGCACCTCCACGTTGCGACCCTTGACGACGATGTCCATACACGACCTCCCTCGCTGGGATGACTGCGAGAATTCGCTGTTCTGTGACGCCGGTGAAAAAGGGGACGGACGCCGGTACGGCGACCTGGGCTGCTGCTCAGTGCCTGTCTGAGAACTCGGGTTCACCACGACCGCTCGATCCGCGGTTCTCGGACACCTGGCAGAGAAGGGGCCCGGATAGCGATGAGAGAATTCTGCGAACGTGGTCACGACGTCTCGCGGCGTTCGCCGAACGCGTGCTCAACGCTCCTCCGGCGTCAGGGACATGGGCTTTTCACCTCCCTGCTGACCGGGATTGCTGATAGCGGAGCACGTTAGCCCGCTACTGGCCGGAAGAACAGCCCCCGAGGCGGGGGATGTCAACCCGTCAATGGTCGTCACCGTCTGCATCCACTCGGACCTACGATCCGATCTGGAGCCGCCCGTTCGGACCAATCGATACTGGTCCGTTTCACGCAGTCGGCGCACCACCCTGGCGGCAGGACGCCGCAGCGTGACAGCGACGGCACCGGGTCCGCCCACCCCTGTCGAGTGGTCTGCCATTCGTGGCACCGACTCGGACGACCTCATACCCCCTCAACGCCCGCGATGGCCGCCCGGGTTCCCAACCCAGGACCACCCGTCTGGGTGACGAAGGTTTATCCCGCGACCGTCAGGGACAACACGGCCGCCACTTTGATCCCCGCGTTCCCCAACGCGCGGACGCATGCGGCGGCCGTGGCGCCCGTGGTGATCACGTCGTCCAGCAGGATCACCCGCGTCCCGGGCTCGGGAAGCCTGCGCGGTCGCGTCCGCACCCGGCCCCGCAGGTTGACGGTCCGCTGTTCGGCGTCGAGGCCAACGGCGTCCCGTGCTCCCGGCGCCAGCCGCAGTGCGGGTACCGCACGAGCCCGCACGGCCTGTGTCCGCAATACCGCGGCGCAGTGCAGGGCCAGCGCGAGCACGTGTGAACCGCCCCGCTGCCGCGCCGCCGAGGCGCGCGACGGCGCGGGAACCAGTCGCAACTCGCCCTGACGGTATTCGGCGGGCAGGTTCGTCAGCCCACGCGCGAGCGCGGCGCCCAGCGGCGCGCCGAGATCCCGCCTCCCGCGCTCCTTCTGCGCCAGCAACAGCCGGCGCGCCACCCCTCGATAGCGAGTCAGTGCGAACATGGGCGTCCCGTCCACGGTCGCCCCGCGTTCGACCGGCTCCAGGCCCCACCAGACAGCGGCGCACCCCGGGCAGCAGGGGCTTCCCCGTACTCCGCATCCCGCGCAGTCAACGGGCAGGAGCAGGTCCAGTACCGCACGCCCGGCCCGGCCGAGGCTGATTCCCGTGGTCACCCTTCGAGCATGCCGCTGGGCACCGACAGTCTCGGCGATCGAGGCGACGGTGCCCCACCGTCGCGAAGCTGCCGCTCAGCCGGGGTAGAACGGCAGCGCGTCCCCGCCTGGCGACTGCGGATGCGGCCGCCACACCTCGCCGACGTCGCCCGCCGTCCACAGGCCCATGGAGTCGGCCACCACGGTCGACCTGCTCGGTGCGGCCGTCACGGCGGTGACCGGTGGTGTCAGGTTCGAACCGCTGAACTTGTCCAGCCGCAATCCGTCCACCGGCAGCCTGGCCACCGGGGCGGACTGCAGCGAGGTGGCGACCACCAGGGTGTCCTGGGTCGCCCAGTCCACGTCGACGATATTGCCGAGCGTGCCCTCCTGCAGCACCCTCGGGGCTCGCAGCGTCACCGAGTCCGAACTGCGGACCACCGAGGCGACCACCAGTTTTCCGCCCGCGACAGCGGCGACGCGGACACCGTCACGGGACAGCCGCAGATCAGTGATCGGCCCGATCGCGGCGATGTCGGTGGCGTCCACCGGTTGCGGGGTCCAGCCGCCCTGCGGGGTACGCAGTACCCGCACGATCTGCTCGCCGTCGACCGCCGTCCAGACCTCGCTGGAAGCCGCGTTCGGCCCGGACGAAGGGCGCCACGTGGGCCTGCTCAGCGTATTTCCGGTCTGCTCGACCACGGGAAGCGCTGCCCCCGACTCACCGACCCGCAACCGCGCCCCGTCGTCGGTCTCCTCCACGACGGCCAGCTGCGTACCGCCTATCGACTGTGCGGCACTCTGAATGTCGTAAGCACCGGCACCGGCTGGACCGGGTACCGGCCTGCCGTCGCCCAGCGACCGAAGCCGTCCCTCCAGCACCATGAGCCCGGGCAGATCCGCGCTGGGGGCGACCAGTGCCTCGTAGGAGGGCAGTTCGCTGGGCCGCCAGTCGACGTGTCCATCGATCAGCGCCGCACCGTCGGACAGGATCCGGATCCGGCTCACCGTGACGTTCTGCAGGGAGCGCACCACCTGCGCGACGATGAGCTGTTTCTCGTTCTCACTTCTGTCCTCCAGGCCGGACAGTGGCACGAGGAGGGCTCCGTCGGCCGTGGGATTCACGTTGTTGTCCAGCACGGCGTCGTCACCGAGCGGGTTACGGACGGCACCGCTGAGCCCCTCCGAAGGACCGGCGAGCAACAGGTCCACCACCCGGCCCGCCAGCTCGGACTGCGGCCTGGCCGGCACGTATCGCAGATCGGGCACCAGCGCGCTGGGATCCTGGGCAAAGAAGTACACCGGTACGCGGAAGTAGTTCGCCGCGAAGTCCTCCTCGGTGACCACCAGGTTGGCGGGCGGATCCACGATGCGCCACTGGCCATCCACCTGCCTCCGCACCCGGATCGGCAGCTCGTACGGCGTCTTGGCGGCGATGAACGCGCTGTCCTGGCCGAGCCTGCCCACCTGGAAACCGCGCACGATGACGACGCGCTCGTTGGGATCGACAGGTCTGGCATCACCGGTCGCGTAGACCGTGCCGAACGTGTTCTCGATGATCGACATGCCCTGCGCGGGCCGCCACGTCTTGCGCGCCTGCTCATCCAGGTAGACGCGGGCGGCCGCGTTATCACCGGCCGGCCGCGCACTGGCACGAACGAAGTCCCGGACCACGGTCAGGACATCGAGATCCTTCGCCGGTTCCGGGATGTCCGGGGAGATCTGGCCGAGACGCTCACCGGTGACGACTTCCGGAGTGGACTCCTCGGGGACGTTGGCGCATCCGCCGACAACAGCAAGGCAGGCCAGCAATGCCAGCAGCAAGCGGCCACGTCTCACCCCGACGCCGTTCACCTGACCTCCTCGTGCCGCTGCCCATCACCCAGTGCCCGGTCGCCGCCGGAGTCGCGAGTGCCGCTCGCTTCGTCCTCGTCCGGTCCCCGCTCGATCAGGCGAGGCTGTTCCGGCTCGGCGTCGATCACCATCGGTTCCTCCGGCGGCAGGGCGAGCGGGTTCTGCCCGATCGGCTCGCCCTGAACGCGGGGCAGCGTCAGCCGGAAGCAGGCGCCCCGATCCGGTTCGCCCCACGCCTCCAGGGTGCCACCATGCAGACGGGCGTCCTCATGGCTGATCGCGAGCCCGAGGCCCGTGCCGCCGGTGCGCCGGTTACGCGAAGGATCGGCCCGCCAGAACCGGTTGAACACCAGATCGGCCTCGCCAGGGCGTAGTCCCACACCGTAGTCGCGCACGGTCACCGCCACGGCGGTGTCGTTGCCCGCGACCTGGACCCGCACGGGCTTTCCTTCACTGTGGTCGACGGCGTTGGCCAGCAGGTTGCGCAGCACCCGCTCCAACCGCCGCGCGTCGACCTCCGCGTTGACCTCGCTGTCCGGGACCCGCAGTTCGATGTCGCTGCCGACGTTGCCCGCGATGACTCGCACCTGCTCGATCGCTCTGCGCGCGATCGTCCGCAGGTCGATCAACTCCGCGGCCAGTTCCTCCACACCCGCGTCGAGCCTGCTGATCTCCAGCAGGTCGCCGAGCAGTGCCTCGAATCTGTCCAGCTCGTCCACCAGCAGCTCGGTGGAACGGGCGAGCCCGGCCGGAAACTGCTCCCTGGACGCGTGCAGCACATCGGCGGCCATCCGCACGGTCGTCAGCGGTGTCCGGAGTTCGTGCGAGACGTCCGAAGTGAACCGTCGCTGCAGCTGTCCGAACTCCTCGAGCTGCCGGATCTGACGCTGGATACTGGCCGCCATCTCGTTGTACGACACGGCGAGCCGGGCGAGGTCGTCCTCGCCGAACACGACCAGCCGTTCGTCCAGATCGCCCCCGGCGAACCGTTCGGCCGCGGTGGCCGCACTGCGTACGGGCCGAACCACCTGGCGGGTGACCAAGTTGGTGATACCTGCCAGCAACAACAGCAGGACCAGCCCGCCGACGAGCAGGGTGTTCTGCACGGTGGTGACGGTGTTCTGCTCGCTACTCAGCGGGAACAGCAGATAGAGCTGGATCTGGCTGACGGTGTTCAGCACCGGCGCGCCGACGATCAGATAGGTGGTCCGCTCGTTGCCCTTCGCCGGATCGGCCACCGTGTGGATCTGCCAGGTGAGCTGGCCCGACTCGACGAACCGCCGCAGCCGGAGCGGAACGCTGTCGTACGGCCCGGCAGCGATCGGATCGCCGGTGGCGCGCTCGCTGTTTCCACTGGCCAGCACGGGCTCGAAAGCGCCAGCGGCCGACGTGCCTGGATCCTGGGTCGCCGCACTCGAACTGCTGGTGATCCGTTTCAACGCCGCCGTCAGCCGCTGCTGCAGCGCGTCGGGGTCGGTATCGACGTCGCCGAGTTCGGCCTCGGCGGTGGCCACCACCGCACGGGTCTGCGCGATCGCGGCACGCCGTTTCGTCTCCAGTAGCCGCTCGGTGATCTGGTTCTGCAGGACCATCCCCAGCACGAAGACGACCGCCGAGGACAGCGCGAGGGTGGAAACCGTGACGCGGAACTGCAGCGAGTGCCGCCACAGCTCACCGAAGGCGACCGTGCGCCGCCGCCCGAACGACACCAGCCGCCTGGCGAGCTCGACCGCCCGCCTGCCGAACCCGGTCTGGCCCTCGCTCATCCGCTCCCGCCACGCGCGCTCACGGCGGGCTGCGACTCTCGGCACCGCTCGTTCCTCACGGCGCGTGCAGGGCCCGCCCCCCGCAACTCAGGACGAACGGTCGCGGTGGTCACGGCGGGCTGTAACTCTCGGCACCGCTCGTTCCTCACGGCGCGTGCAGGGCCCGCCTCCTGCAGCTCGGGACGAACGGTCGCGGTGGTCACGGCGGGCCGGCCTTGTACCCCACGCCGCGCACCGTCAACACCACCTCCGGGTGCTCCGGATCCTTCTCCACCTTGGACCGCAACCGCTGCACGTGGACGTTGACCAGGCGGGTGTCTGCGGCGTGGCGATAACCCCAGACCTGCTCCAGGAGCACCTCACGGGTGAAGACCTGCCTCGGCTTACGGGCGAGCGCCACGAGCAGGTCGAACTCGAGGGGCGTCAGCGGGATGCCCTTGCCCTCCCTGGTCACCTCGTGGCCAGGGACGTCGATCGTGAGGTCGCCGATGGCCAGCGACTCCGCGGGCTCGGCCTCGGTCCGGCGCATCCGGGCCCGTACCCGGGCGACGAGTTCCTTCGGCTTGAACGGCTTGACCACGTAGTCGTCCGCACCGGACTCCAACCCGAGGACGATGTCGACGGTGTCGCTCTTCGCGGTGAGCATGACGATCGGGACCCCGGACTCCGCACGAATCGCCTTGCAGACGTCGATGCCGTTCATTCCGGGAAGCATCAGATCGA
This sequence comes from Amycolatopsis palatopharyngis, assembly GCF_003385185.1. Classification (GTDB taxonomy): domain Bacteria; phylum Actinomycetota; class Actinomycetes; order Mycobacteriales; family Pseudonocardiaceae; genus Amycolatopsis; species Amycolatopsis palatopharyngis. The sequence continues at coordinate 113,362 of NZ_PQHZ01000017.1, forward strand.
GGAGTACGAGGTCAGGTTTGAGTTCGCGCAGCGCGGGCAGCGCTCGAGAACCGTCCGCGACTACTGCCGTATCGAAGCCCTCCCCACGCAGCACGATGGTGAGCATCTCCGCCAGAGCAGGGTCGTCGTCGACGACCAGCACACGTGCCTTCATGAGCACATATTCGCACTTGGGACAGCTCCGGCGTACAGGACCCAGCGATCACGGCCCCGACTAGCCCGATTGGACCATGGCCGAACGGGCGCCGGAGGGGTCATCACGAGCTACCGCAGACGCGCGGCGAGAGCCGCCGTGTCGACCCCTTCGACCCCGTCGACCACATGCCAGGGACTGAGCCAGTTCCGCGCCGCCAACTGGTCATACACCTTCGCGCAGCGCTGTTGCAGCCCGTCGTCGGACTCGAATACGTCCCGGGCCCTGTCCGCCTCCGAGCGGGCCCGGTGCTCGGCCCGCGACGCGGCGACGGTGGGCGGCACCCTGAGCAGGATGTGCAGATCGGGCACGGGCAGGCCGAACCGGTCGATCTCCAGCTGCCTGACCCACTCGACCACCGGCCCGTCGATGTCCTGTTGCAGCCGCGCGGCCTGATATGCCGCGTTGGAGGCGACGTAGCGGTCGAGCAGCAGTACGTCGCACTGGGCGAGGCGGGCACTGATCTGCGGCCCCGCACCACGACGGTCCAGCGCGTACAGCAGACCCATCCCGTACACCGAGTCGGCCAGATCGCCGTGCTCGCGGTGCAGCGCTTCCCGGACCAGGTCGGCGTGGACACTCTCGCCGTATCGGGGAAACGCCATCGTCGACACTTCCGCGCCCGCATCTCGCAGCGCGGCCGTCAGCCTGCCGGTCAGGGTGTTCTTTCCCGCGCCGTCAAGCCCTTCGATCACCACAAGTCGCCCCACGGCCGACACTTTACGGCCGGAGTGGCCGACCGATGGGCCCGGCGGTGTCAGCACACACCGGGCCCATCGGTTCGGGGGCGGGTCAGGACCGTTCAAACCCGATGGCCGACCGCAGGAAGAGGGCCACCGCACCGATCACCACCAGACCGCCCAGCAACACGACCGGCGACCGGGCCAGCAGGGCGGTGACCCGGACAGCGTTTCCGCCGTCGCGAGCACCGTGGCACGTGATCGCCTGTCGTCGTGCAGATGTGCGTCGTCAGCGCCGCCGGGGGAAGTGCCGCGACCCGCGTAGTCCGAAAACTCAGCATCGCCGCACCTCCTGACGTCGAACCGTTGACTGCCACAACGGTGAGCAGCGCGGCCCGATGAGGCAAGGCGGTCAGCACGCACCCGGATCGTTCCGGATGAATCGTCGAACGCGGAACGACGTTCTTGCCCTGGCGAGGCTGGTTTACGTAGGGTTCGGTCCGGCGACGTCAGTCGTCCGAGTGAACATTCCGTGGCGTTCACGAGTGCACGCTCACTCGTCGGTGAAGGGACCCGTGGTGTCCGAGAAGCTGGACGCGCACCCATTACCGCCGAAGACCCCCGACCACTCCGTTCCACCCGACTTCGCCGAGGCCCTGCGGCAAGCGATCGCGCGGCGCGGGCTGTCCCTCGCCAGGTTGCGCGCCCATCTCGTGCAGCGCGGTGTACAGGTCGGTCAGTCCACCCTGAGTTACTGGCAGCGTGGGGTGCGCAGGCCAGAACTACCGAAGGGCATGGCCGCCGTCCGCGCGCTGGAATCGGTGCTGGAGCTGCCACCGGGCTCCCTGGTCGCGCTGCTGGCCAACCCCGCGATCGAACGAGCACGGCTGATGCCCGCTTCGTTCGCCGACCTGCGGCACGGCGACAGCGGACCGATCGCGGACCGGCTGCTCAGCCAACTCGGCGCCTACCCCTCATCCAACCGGTACAACGCCGATCTCGAACTGCTCTCCGTGCACGACACCGTGACGTTCGATGCGCAGCACCGGCAGCGCGCCATCTCGACCAGGCTCGTGACGCGTTCCCGTAAGCCGGGGCCCGACCGCTACGTGACGCTCTACAACGGTGACGAGGGCTGCCGGATCGAGGACGCCGTCCTGCACACGGCGGAAGGGTGCCGCATCGGCCGGATGCGACGGGACGAGGGCGGGAGCACCCTTGCCGTCGAACTGCTCTTCGACCGGGTGCTGCCCGCGGACACCATCCACGTGTTCTGCTTCGAGATCAGAGACGATTCCGGCGGCATCTCACCCGGTTACTTCCGCCTGTTCCGCGACCAGTGCGTGAGCTACCTGCTGCAGATGCGTTTCCACCGCAGGGCGCTGCCCGCCCGGTGCACGCGCCAGTTCCGTACCCGCGAGGACGCCGTGCCGGTCGAGTCGGCCGATCTCCCGTGTGACGTCGGCGGGGTGACCAGTGCGTTCTTCCGGGACGCGGGTCCCGGCCTTGCGGGCATGGCTGTGGAGTGGAGCTGAGGTCACGAAGATCCCCACCGCCCCGTCCCATATCTCGCACTTTCCCGGGAAAGTGCGAGCACCGCGCGGACGCGAGTACCGCGCTTTCCCGGGAAAGCGGCAGGGATCAGTAGCGGTAGTGATCGGACTTGTACGGCCCCTCGACAT
>NZ_PQHZ01000018.1 GCF_003385185.1 Amycolatopsis palatopharyngis
CGAGACCATCGCGTCCGTTCGCGACGCCGGCGCCACCGTCGCCGTCGCCGGCGGAGCCATCTACAACGCCACCGACCCCGCCGCCGCCGCCAAAGAACTCAAAAAACGCGCCGCCTGACACCGCCACCCTCGGCCGGAACTCGCGAGAAAACGAAACTAACAGGAGTGCGTGCCCATGGCAGCAAACGAATCAACTGACGAGGTTGTTCGCTTGACCACCAAGCGACTCCCAGAAGACTGGACCGAGTTGGACCAGCGCGCGGTGGACATCGCCCGCGTGCTGGCCGCGGACGCGGTCGAGCACTGCGGGAGCGGACACCCCGGCACGGCCATGAGTCTCGCGCCCGTCGCCTACGCCCTGTTCCAGCGGGTCATGCGGCATGACCCCAGCGACGCGGAGTGGATTGGGCGCGACCGATTCGTGCTCTCCGCCGGGCATTCGAGTCTCACCCTGTACATCCAGCTGTTCCTCTCCGGCTACGGCTTGGAGCTCGACGACCTGAAGGCCCTGCGAAAATGGGATTCACTGACGCCGGGCCACCCCGAGTACAGGCACACCAAGGGCGTGGAGACCACCACCGGCCCACTTGGCCAGGGCTTGGCCAACGCGGTCGGTATGGCCATGGCCGCCCGCCGTGAGCGTGGACTGTTCGACCCGGACGCCGAGCAGGGCAGGAGCGTGTTCGACCATCAGGTCTACGTGATCGCCTCGGACGGCGACATCGAGGAGGGCGTCACCTCCGAGGCTTCGTCGTTGGCCGGAACCCAGCAGCTCGGCAATCTCACGGTGATCTACGACAGCAACGAGATCTCCATCGAGGACGACACTCGCATCGCGCTGTCCGAGGACACAGCCAAGCGCTACGAAGCCTATGGCTGGCACGTCCTCACGGTCCACGGTGGTGAGGACGTGGCCGGATTCCTGGACTCGATTGAGCAGGCCAAGGCCGAGACCGCTCGCCCGACTCTGATCGTTCTGCGCACCGTGATCGGTTACCCGGCACCGACCAAGATGAACACCGGCAAGGCGCACGGTGCCGCGCTGGGCGCCGACGAGCTCGCCGGGGTCAAGAGCGCCGTCGGCTTGGACCCTGAGCAGAGTTTCCAGGTCGATGACGAGGTCCTGCACCATGCCCGCGAGGTGGCCGAGCGTGGGAGGGCCGACCGCGAGAAGTGGCAAATCGAGTTCGATGCCTGGGCGAAGAGCAACCCGGAGCGTAAGAAGCTGCTGGACCGAATCAGCGTTCGCGAGCTTCCAGCCGGCTGGGCGGACGATCTGCCTACTTGGGAGGCCGACGGCAAGGGAGTCGCGACCCGCAAGGCGTCGGCAGCGGTGTTGGCCAAGCTCGGCGAGGTGCTACCCGAGCTCTGGGGCGGGTCGGCAGACCTGGCCGAGAGCAACAACACCACGATCAAGGGTGCGGATTCCTTCGGGCCGGCAGAGATCTCCACGGACGCATGGAAGGCCCAGCCCTACGGTCGCACGCTGCATTTCGGTATCCGCGAGCATGCGATGGGGTCGATCCTCAACGGCATCGCGCTGCACGGCGGCACCCGCCCCTACGGAGGCACCTTCCTCATCTTCAGCGACTACATGCGCCCGGCGGTGCGCCTGGCCGCGCTGATGGGGCTGCCGACCATCTACGTGTGGACACACGACTCGATCGGCCTCGGCGAGGACGGCCCTACCCACCAGCCCGTCGAGCAGTTGGCTTCACTACGCGCCATCCCCGGACTGTCGGTGGTACGCCCGGCCGATGCGAACGAGACCGCATATGCCTGGAAAGCCGTACTGGAGGACACCAGTAGCCCGGCCGGGCTGGCGCTCAGCCGCCAGGACCTGCCGACCCTGGAGGGCACCTCCGCCGAGGGGGTGGCCCGCGGCGGCTACGTACTCGCCGACGGGTCCTCGGGCAGTCCCGAGGTGGTGCTCATCGGCACCGGTTCCGAGGTCCAGCTGGCCGTGGAGGCCAGGAAGATTCTCGAGTCCGAAGGGATCGTTACCCGGGTGGTGTCGATGCCGTGTGTGGAGTGGTTCGACCGGCAGGACCGGTCCTACCAGGAACAGGTGCTGCCCCCGTTGGTGCGTGCCCGGGTGGTCGTCGAAGCGGGTACGGCGCAGCCGTGGCACCGGTTCGCCGGCGACGTGGGCGAGATCGTGTCGCTGGAGCGATTCGGTGCTTCGGCGGACTTCAAGACCCTGTTCAGGCAGTTCGGCATCACCACCGAGGCTGTGATCGAAGCGGCACGACGAAGCGTGCACGCCGCGCGGCCGAGTTGATGCCCGCCCGCAGACGGTAGGAGATGTCCGTGATGAGCCCGAGCCCCCGTCGACGAGGGCTGAGAAGAATCTCCTGAACAGCCGTTTGCACCAGCGGCCCCGGTGACAAGCCGGGGTCGCTTTTTCTTCGCAGCCTTCTTTCTGTCCTCGACATGCAGTGTCTTCGTCAACACTGAGGATAGACTGAGGCATTGATTTTGATCCGTATTAGATATCCAAATTACGGGATAGTGTTTCCTAATGTCGTAAGCCTTGCTGGTCACCACATGGGTGGACAATCATCGTGGTCTGAGTAAATTATCCGTGCTCTAAGCCGCGCGATGGCTTTCTTGACCGCAACGGACAGAGGCTCCTGCCTGTGAATCCGGCTCCGTAGCAGCGCAAGTGACCAACGAATGCCATCCGCCCCGAAAGTGGAGGAAGATCTCGTTGACGCAGATAGTTTCAAAGAAGCTTGATTCCAGTCTTTTCGTGGACGCAGCGCGCGCTGTTGTCGGTGAAGTGGGCAGGGTGAGTACGGGCGTGCACTCTCCGGCCTGGGTTCGTGCTGGGGCCTTGTTGCTCAAGGCGCCGACAGTGTTCACCATCGGCACGGGGCGGAGCGGGCTCGCCCTGCAGATGGCCGCGATGCGGTTCATGCACCTCGGACTCCCCACCCACGTAGTCGGCGAGACGACTGCTCCGGCGATCGGCTCGCGCGACGTCCTGGTGGCGGCATCGGGCTCGGGGTCGACGGCCCGGGTAGTGCGGGCCGCTCAGACTGCTCGTGACCAGGGCGCGGATGTGATTGCACTGACCACGGCGGCCGACTCGGCGCTGGCCAAAGCCGCAACCGAAGTACTCGTCATCCCGGCTGCGGACAAGCAGGACTTCGACGGGTCTGCCTCTGCCCAGTATGCCGGCAGTCTGTTCGAACAGTCCGTCCTGCTGATCACTGATGCGCTGTTCCACACGCTGTGGAAGACCGGCGGGAGCCAGGCCCGTGAGCTGTGGCGCCTTCACGCGAATCTCGAGTGACCGCTACGTACTCAATCGCGTATGTGCCGCGATCTCTCTGGCCTGATGCTACGACAAGAATGGGAGCCCAAGATGCAGTGTCAGAGTGAGGTCGCAGTGCGAACTCGCGTCGATGTCCATACCTTGGAGGCGATAGCGCTGGCCGCGACCCGCAGCGCTGCGGTGGCCAGCTATGCCTGGGTGGGCCGGCACGATCAGAAGGCCGCCGATGCGGCGGCGACCATGGCCATGCGCGATGCATTGGCCGACGCACCTGGGCGAGGAACAGTTGTGATCGGGGAGGGAGAAAAGGACGACGCCCCGATGTTGTTCAACGGTGAAATCGTGGGCAACGGCAACGGTCCGGACTTCGACATCGCCGTCGATCCTCTTGAGGGAACCTCGTTCTGCGCGAAGGATCTGCCTGGCGCCCTGGCGACGATTGCGTTCGGCGAGCCAGAAACTCTGTGGTCACCCGGCCCCGGGTTCTACATGGACAAGATAGTGGTGCCCCCCCAAGCGAAGGGCGTTATCGATCTCAACGACCCTCCCGAGCGAACCTTGGTCAAAGTTGCCGAGGCTCTCGGCAAGCAGGTCAGCGAACTCCGCGTTGTCATCATGGACAAGCCGCGGCATACGGACCTGATCGCGCGGGTGCTGCGGGCTGGCGCCGCCGTGCAAACACCGGCAGGAGGCGATGTCGGGGGGAGCCTGGCGGTGCTGCTGCCGACGCTCGATGTCGACCTGCTCCTCGGAGTCGGCGGCACGCCCGAAGGAGTGATGACCGCCGCAGCGGTCCGTGCCCTGGGTGGCGGCATGCTGGGCCGCCTGGCCCCTCAGCGTGACGAGGAAGCGAAGGCCATCCGCGCAGCGGGCATGTCCCTCGACCGTATCTACAACTGCGACGAGCTCGTAGCCGGCGATGCCTTCTTCGTTGCCACTGGCGTCAGTGGAGGGCCTCTTCTCGGACGTCCACGGGAATGTGCTGGTACGACAATCGCCGAGTCGCTCCTGATATCCAGGGGCCAGGTTCGCCACATAACACACACCACCTTCGAGTAATTCCCGGATGGTTTGCACTCACGATTTCTGATGCTCCACGGTATCCATCCTCGAGTTGTCAACAAGACCATCACGATCAAGGAGATTCGGTGACGTTGCACCTGGACGACCTCCGCGTTGGCCACCTCGGCGAGTGCCGTTACGGTTCGCCGTTCTCCGAGATGCTCTCCACCAAGCAGACCTCTCCGCATTACGTTGCGGAAGGCGACCGTGTCCTGCTCGAGGATACCGTTTCCATGCTCACCGAGCACGGCCGTCCTCCAGAACAGGTCCCGAGCTTCGAAGCCGCCGGGCCCCGCCGGAAAATCTATTTCGATCCCGCACACGTGACCGCCGGTATCGTCACCTGTGGGGGGTTGTGCCCCGGCCTCAATAATGTCATCCGCGGTCTCGTCCAAGAACTTGCTGTGCATTACAAGGTCAAGCGGATTCTGGGCTTCCGGCACGGTCTCCAGGGACTCACTGCCGAACACCGCAATGACACCATCGAGTTGACGCCTGATCGCGTTCGCGATATCCATAACGTTGGCGGCACTATTCTGGGCAGTTCACGTGGTGGCCAAGACGCCGACGAAATGGTCGACAGCCTCGTCCTGCAGGGCATCAACATCATGTTCGTCATCGGTGGCGATGGCGGGATGCGGGCCGCGACGTACCTCAGCGAGGCGATCAGGGCGCGCGGTCTCGACATCGCTGTCATTGGCGTGCCGAAGACGATCGACAACGACCTACCCTTCACTGATCAGTCGTTCGGGTTTCAAAGCGCGTTCGCGCGGGCTGCCGAATTCATCTCCGCGGTTTCTGTCGAAGCCGCAGCCAGCCGGAATGGCGTCGGGATTGTGAAGCTAATGGGTCGGCACTCTGGGTTTATTGCCAGCTATGCTGCGTTGTCTGCCAATGGTGCAGACATCGTCCTGATCCCCGAGATCCCGTTCTCCCTCGAGGGCGCGAACGGCCTGCTGGCCCACGTCGAGCAGCACGTGCGAGCCAAGGGCTTCGTGGTCATCGTCCTCGCCGAGGGGGCAGGCCAAGACCTCCTCGAAGAACAGGGCCTGCCTCAGCACAACGGTCGTGGCACCGACGCCTCAGGCAACGTCAAACTCGGCAATATAGGGGAGGTGCTCAAAGAGAGCATCACAGCTCACCTGACCGCGGTCGGCCTTGCCCCCACGATGCGCTACATAGACCCGGGTTACGCGGTCCGCAGCGTCGCCGCCAACGCTTACGACAGTGTCTACTGCCTGCGTCTGGCCCATGCTGCGGCGCACGCTGCCATGGCGGGTCATACTGAAGCCGCAGTCGCGCGCTGGCGGCGACGCTTCGTGCATGTCCCGTTGTCACTGATGACCAGCCGTCGCAACCAGGTGGACCCCGACGGCGACTTGTGGATGTCCGTGCTCGAAACCACGTGCCAACCTGCTGAATTCGGTTCGGCGCAGGATCGCGAGAGAGTCCACACCGGATTTTGTTGACAATTTTGGGGTCGATCGTTTAGTTGCGAAATTGTCCACTCACAATGCCCGCCGGACGTCAGCCCGGCGGTGTCACGCCGAACACACCGGTCGTGGAAGAGTCCCTGATCCCGGCCTTCATGGCCAGGGCCGCAGCTTCACCGCGGGAGTGGACGTCCAGCTTCTTCAGCAGGCCGGTAACGTGGAATTTGACCGTGCTCTCCGTGATGCCGAGCGTGCCGGCGATTGCTTTGTTGCGTTGTCCTTGTGCGATCAGTTGCAGCACTTCGAGTTCGCGAGGGTTGAGTTCTGCCAGCGGGGTCTCGTCGGTCCAGCCTGCCGCCGCCTGAAAGGGAATGCTGATGGTGACGTGGCTTCCCCAGCCGGGAGCGGTGTCGATCTTGATGGTGGCTCCGAGGGTTTTCGCTCGCCCGTCGAGTTGCAGGCGCAGGTTGTTGATGTCGAGGTTCCCTGAGTCTTGATCACGAATGTCGAGGTGCAGCGCGGTGCTGTCGCTCGACCAGGCGATCCGGAGGCGGGTCAGATCGGGCTGGCTGGTGAAGGTCAGCGCCGCCGTGCAGGTCATGGCCCGGGCGGCGTGGGCGACCTCGCCGGGTACTGGCCGCTCGCTCTTCGGTGGCGCGACGAATTCCAGGTCCGCGTCGTGGTGGCGCAGCATTTGCCGGATTTCCCGGCGCAGCCTGCCGAACGCGGCGTGCACGGATTCTTCGGATTGGGAGAGATCGGTCTTCTGTGCCGACCGAAGCGCCACGAGCGCGGCCGACGCGGAGTCGGTCGCGGCGAGGCGGGCGCGGTAGTCGTCCAACCGGGTGGACCGCAGCGTGGTGAGGATGGTGACGAGCGCGGTTTCGTGTGCTGCGGCCATTTCGGCGGTCGTTCGTGCGCGCTCGCTGGAGGCTGCGCGAGATTCGGCGAGATACTCGGGGCTGGCCTGGGTGACCTGTTGGCGGATCGACGTCGCGACGATGCCGAAGACTTCGGCCACCAGCGTGGGGTGTGGGAAGTGTGTCCGTTGCGGTCGTGCGATGAGCACGAGCAGGGTGCCGATGGGGTCTTGCGCGGCCCAGACCGTCCGGGTGGTGCCGCCGAGGGGAGCCGTCGTGGCCAGTTGATGGCCGGGCGGCACGGTCGTCTTGAGCGCTTCGAGCTCGGCGATGGTGATCTTGTCGGTGATCTCCCGAGCGCCGGCGACCTTACGCGGCCGTCCGGTGCACTCCCGGGTGAAGATGACGAGCGCCTCGTGTGGCCAAGCGTCGGCGAGGTAGCGGGAGAACCGGTCGGCGATTTCGCGTAGCGGTCCCTCGATGACGTCGCGCAGTGCGGTCAGATCGGCAGAGCGTGGCACGGGGTCAGCGTAGCGGGCGACTGACCTAGTCGAAAGGACAGGACTCACTCGACCAGTGGCCAGGCCCGGGCGCCGCATTCCTGGCTTAGTCTGACGTGAGCATGTTTCGTCGAGCATGCCTATGTTGTCGAATCGTGGAGGAAACAGGGAATGCCACAGCAGGTTCGCGGAGTGGTCGCCCGTTCGCGGAACGCTCCGGTAGAGCTGGCGGACATCGTGATCCCGGATCCTGGACCGGGCGAGGTCGTCGTGTCTGTCGCGGCATGCGGGGTCTGCCACACCGATCTGACCTACCGCGACGGTGGCATCAACGACGAGTTCCCATTCCTGCTCGGCCATGAGGCGGCGGGCACTGTGGACAGTGTCGGCGACGGCGTTGATTCCGTGCGGCCGGGGGACTTCGTCGTCCTCAACTGGCGCGCGGTCTGCGGGCAGTGCCGGGCCTGTAAACGCGGTCGGCCACAGTACTGCTTCGACACCTTCAACGCGACTCAGCGGATGACCTTAACCGATGGCACTGAGCTGACCCCGGCTCTGGGCATCGGCGCGTTCGCGGACAAGACGCTCGTCCACGCCGGTCAGTGCACGAAGGTCGATCCGGCCGCTGACCCGGCCGTCGCGGGTCTGCTCGGCTGCGGTGTGATGGCCGGTCTCGGCGCGGCGGTCAACACCGGCGCGGTTGGACGCGGTGACGCGGTCGCGGTCATCGGCTGCGGGGGCGTGGGAGCCGCCGCCGTCGTCGGTGCCAGGCTGGCGGGTGCGAGCACGATCATCGCGGTCGACCGGGACGAGCGGAAGCTGACGTGGGCGCGTGAGCTCGGCGCGACTCACGTGGTCAACGCCTCGAACACCGACACGGTCGCCGCGATCCAGGAGCTGACCCGCGGGTTCGGCGCGGATGTCGTCATCGACGCGGTGGGCCGTCCGGAGACGTGGAAGGCAGCCTTCTACGCACGTGACCTGGCCGGAACCGTGGTCCTGGTCGGTGTCCCGACGCCCGACATGCGCCTCGAGATGCCGCTGGTGGACTTCTTCGCTCGCGGAGGTGCGCTGAAGTCGTCCTGGTACGGCGACTGCCTGCCGGAGCGGGACTTCCCGATGCTGATCGATCTGTACCTGCAGGGCCGATTGCCGCTGGAACGATTCGTCACTGAACGGATCACCCTCGACGGTGTGGAGAAGGCCTTCCACGCCATGCACACCGGTGAAGTGCTGCGTTCGGTGGTGATCCTGTGAGCGGGAACCTGCGGATCCAGCGGGTCATCACTGCCGGGGTGTTCGAGCTCGATGGCGGGAGGTGGGACGTCGACAACAACGTCTGGCTCGTCGGGGACGACGACGAGGTCGTGATCGTGGACGCCGCACACGACGAGAAGGTCATCACCGAGGCCGTGGACGGTCGCAACGTCGTCGCCATCATCTGTACTCATGGGCACAACGACCACGTGACCGTCGCTCCGCAGCTGAGCGAGCACCTGGACGCGCCGACCGTTCTTCATCCGGCTGACGAGGAGCTGTGGGAGATGACCCACCCCGGCCGGCGGTTCTGGCACACGGAGGACGGCGAGCGGCTCGCTATCGCCGGTACAGCGCTGGAGGTCATCCACAGTCCTGGGCACTCGCCCGGTTCCGTCTGCCTGCACCTTCCCGAGGCCAAGGCTCTGTTCTCCGGAGATACGCTCTTCGCGGGTGGACCCGGCGCGACGGGTCGATCGTTCTCCCATTTCCCGACGATCATTTCGTCGATTCGTGATCGGCTCTTCTCGCTGCCAGAAGACACTCAGGTGCACACCGGACACGGCGACGGCACCACGATCGGCACCGAAGCGCCGTACCTGGCCGAATGGATCGCCCGCGGACACTGAGGAAACCGAGGACCGGACAGTCGCACGAGTCAGGGTGTGCAACGGCTACGAACTGCGCCCGAAGCCGTCGATCACGGCTGCCCGGCCAGGTACGCCGACCCCACGCACGCTCCAAGGATGCGGTGGTGATCGGCGTCGCCCGCCGTCGTGGATCGAGGAGCACCTTCATCGAGAACGCATTCGCCACCGAGATCGAAAGCGACGACTCAGCCCCCGAACCCGATTAGCAGGGGCAACCAGTGTCGCGGGCACAGCTATTCGCGACCCGTAGCGACAAGCAGCCTGTTCTCCGCGTCCGGACCCGCGGTCACTTTTGGCACGCGGACCAGGAACCAGAGGCCCAACAGCCCCCATAGCCCGAGGATCGCCCATTCGGGCAGTGCGAGCCCGCTGGGCATTCCGGGCAGGAAGAGCAGCAGTAGTCCGAGGCTGAGTACGACGGCGAGCCCACCCACCGTCTTGGCGGGTCCGACCCGGAACGGCCGCTCCATGTCCGGCTCACGACGCCGCAGCACCAGGAACGTCGACGCGACCATGGCGTAGGCGATGACGATGGAGAATCCGCCGGCATTGACGAGCCACACCAGCGTCTGCCGGCCGAACAGCGGCGCCAGCACCGACAGGGCGCCGATGAACAGGATCGCGTTGCCGGGGGTGCGGTAGCGCGGGTGCACCTTGGCGAACCACTGAGGCAACATGCCCGAGTTCGCCATGGCGTAGACGAGCCTGCTCGCACCGATGAGGAAGCCGTTCCAGCTGGTCAGAATTCCAGCCAGGCCACCGAAGACCAGGATGTCGCCCATGGTCTGGCTGTTCCACAACGCGGCCATCCCATCGGCGGCGGCGAGGTCCGAGGCCGCGAGTTGATTCGCCGGTATCGCGGAACCGACGGTGAGCATGATCAGGACGTACCAGACGGTCGCGAGCAGGACGGAGATCACCACCAGCTTGCCGATCTGTCTGTACGGCAGCTTGATCTCCGCGGCGGACTGGGGGATGACGTCGAAGCCGACGAACAGAAACGGGACAGCAACCAGCACACCGACCATTCCGACCAGGCCGGAGGAGAACAGCGGCTGCATGTTCGCGGTCTCGCCGCCGATGAATGAGCCCGTCAGCAGAGTCACTCCCACAGCGATCAGGAACAGCACCGCGATGGTCTGGAACATGGCCGCGGCGCGGACGCCTACGTAGTTGAGTGCCGTCATCACGACGGCGCCGAGGATGCCGACACCGGCCCATACCGCGTACACGTCATGCCCCGCGACCGACCACAGGCGGCCGGTCTCCAACTCGGGGATCAAGAACAGCAAGCTCTGTGGCAGAGCCACGGCTTCGAACGCGATGACCGCGACATACCCCAGGACGAGCACCCATGACGTCAGGAACGCCGCGCGCGCCCCGAACGCGCGCAGCACATAGTTGTGCTCCCCACCCGCCTCTGGCATCGCCGACACCAGTTCGGCGTAGGTGAGTCCGACGATCGCGACGATGATACCGCCGACCACGAAGGCCAGCGCAGCGCCAAGAGTGCCCGCGTCATCGAGGAACCCGCCGGTCAGGACGATCCAGCCGAAACCGATCATCGCCCCGAACGCCACCGTGAGCACGTCCCAGCGGCCAAGAACGCGAACAAGAGTTCCGTCCGTACTACTCATTTTTCTCCTGTCCTGCCCATGAACCGGGCCTGTCGTTCCGGCAATGGTGAGTCCGGCCATACACCAGGACAATGACGGTTTAGGATATTTTCGACGCTGGACATCGACAATCTGTCAGAGGCGGCCCATGTCGTTCACGCTGCGCGACCTCGTCGATCTCGATGAACTCGACCTGACGGTGCTGGCCGGGGAGCACGAACTGCACCAGCCGATCACCTGGGTGCATGTCAGCGAGGCCGCCGACCCCACCCCGTTCCTGGAAGGCGGCGAACTGCTGCTCACCACCGGCCTGCTGCTCGACGAGGCCGAGCTGAACGGGCAGAGCTATCTGCGACGGCTCGCCGACGTCGGTGCGGTCGGTCTCGGCTTCGGTACCGGGCTCCGCTACGAACACGTCCCCGAGTCGCTGGTGATGACCGCCAGGAAGGTCGGGCTCGCGCTCGTCAAGGTCCCGCTGCACACCCCATTCATGGCGATCAGCAAGGCGGTTTCCCGGGCGATCGCGGCCGAGGAGTACGCCGCGGTCAAGCGGGCCTACGACGCGCAGCAGGCACTCACCCGTGCCGCCATCGGGGCAGAGGGCACCGGCGCGCTCATCGCTCAACTCGCACGCCGCCTCGGCGCCTGGGCCGTCCTGCTGGACCCGGGTGGGACGATCGTGCACGCGGCACCGTCGTCCGCGAGCGGCCGCGTCGAGGGCTTCGACGCCGAGCTGGACCGGCTACGCGGCCGCCGGGCCCCGGCGAGCGCGGCTTTCCGTCATGGCGAGCACGACGTGGTGGTCCAGTCGCTGGGCAACGAACCACGGATTCGCGGCTTTCTCGCGGTGGGCCGGGCCGATCCACTCAGCCCCCAGGACCGGCATGTGGTCAACACTGCCGTCTCGCTGCTGACGCTCGGCTTGGAGCAGTCGCGCAGGCTCGAGAACGCCGAGCGGCAGTTGCGCACCGCCGTGCTCCGACTGCTGCTCGTCGCACAGGTCGCAACCGCGCAACTTCTGGCGCAGGAGCTGGGTGGCGGGCTGCCCGAGGAGCCGATCCGCGTCACGGCGGTCGCGGGGCCAGCACGACTGCGGGCGGCGGCGGCCGAGATGCTCAGCGCAGAGGCGGCCGGGAAAGACGAGCCGGTGTTCCACTCGGACACTGAGGACGTGCTCGTGATCGTTTCGACCGACGGTCACCCGCTCGGGAGGTGGCTGCAGCAGCTGCCCGGCCGTCTTGACGGTCTGACAGCCGGCGTGTCCGAACCGACCACCTTCGATCGGTTCGCGGACGGTCACCGGCAGGCCCAGAGGGCCGTTGAGACGGGCGTGCGCAGAGGTACCCCGGTCACCCGGTTCGGTGATCTCGGCCGCGAGGGCCTACGCCGGTTCATCGACCCCGCTCGTGCCGAGATCCACGCCGAGGCGCTGCTCGGGCCGCTGCTGCGCCACGACGCGACCGGGCGCGGCGACCTGGTCACCTCGTTGCGGGTATGGCTGGAACACCATGGCCAGTGGGACCCGGCCGCGTCGCGACTGCGGATCCATCGGCATACCCTGCGGCTGCGCATGCACAAGGTGGAGGAACTGCTCGAGCGCAGCCTCGACTCACCCGGCACCCGCGCCGAGCTGTGGTTCGCACTGCAGACCCACATCGATGACTGAGCCTGGTTTCCGGCTGCTGAAAAACGAGTCGTCAGCGATCCATTACGGGCAATCACCTCTGCTCCACAGCCCAATGAACCAATTCGGTTGGACCATTCAGCGCAGTCGGTGGAAATTATCGTATTGACGGTTCTCCATGGCACAAGTTTGCGGACCACGATTCGCGCAAAAAATCACGACGATCATGCATAGTTCATGTGCGCATGAATTGTGTTCGTCCGGACGACAGGGCAGTGACACGCGGCACACGGGCCGGGGCGGGGCTGCTGCGGTTCCAGCGAATTCCGACCCTCCGGCCAGGTTCGTGGCAGGCGTTCTGACCAGCTTGTTTCTGATCATTGGCGGCCGATCGAATGGGGCGAACTCGCTTGCTCCACAGGTTCGCGACGACGGTCGGCTGGCTACGAATGTCGTTGTCGTTTATGTGTTTTGTGCGCCGTTTGGCTAGGTTGTGCCGGTTGAAAAGGGTGAGACGCGAGGAGCGAGTGGTGGCGGGCGACCTCCCGAACGGTGCGGCAGGCGAGACGGAGAACGAGGAAACGGCAGGCCGCCGGGGCAGGAAGGCGACGCCGCCGGATCCGGACGGCGGTCCCGTGGCCACGTTCGCCCGTGAACTCTGGGATCTGAAGCGCCGTGCGGGCGACCCGTCGTACGCGGCGATGCGCACCCGGCTCGGCGCCGCGGTGTCCCGGTCGTCTCTGTCCGCGGCGACCCGCGGGACCGCACTTCCGAGCTGGGAGACAACCTGGGAGTTCGTCCGGGTCCTGGCCGTCGACACGCTCGGTGCGGACGCGGAGGACACCAAACGAGAGTGGCGGGCTCGCTGGAAGGCCGCCGGTGCGGCCGGACAAGAAGATGCCGATGCGCCACTTCAGGCGCCTGTGCCGCCCGAAGAGGAATCCGCTGTTCACGAAGCGGAAACGTCTCCCAGGCCCGTTGTCCGTCCGACCTTTCCTCAGTTGACCGCGGCCGTTGTCGCCGCCTTGGTCGTGGTCGCCAGCGTCGGACTGCTGGTCGGCTGGTCCTTCTCGCCCTCTGGCGTGCCCGCACCGGAGAACGTGGTCGACAGCCCCCAGTTCGATGACGCGGTTTTCGAGGGCGACATCACGATCCCGGACGGCACCGTGGTCGCGCCCGCCCAGGTGTTCACGAAGGTATGGCAGCTTCGCAACACCGGACAGGTCCGGTGGGAGGGCCGGTACGTGACCAGGATGAACACCACCGAGTGTTCGGCGCCCGAAATGGTGCCCATTCCGACCACTGACCCAGGGGAGTCGGTGCGTATCACGGTGCGAGTCACCGCAAGTGCGACGCCTGCTCATTGCAAGATCTACTGGAAGGCAACCGACGCCTCTCGGCGTCTGCTCTTCCCGGACAAGAACCCGATCTTCCTCGACGTGACCGTGCGCGAGAAGAAGTGACCCTTACCGGTCGATCGCCATTTGCGCACGTGAAACCGGACTATCGAGAACAGTCGAACGGCGCCCGCGAATAGCCGGTAGAACCAGAATCGCTGCCGCATTACGCCAAACGGACGCGGCTTTCACTCGTCGCCTCCTGTTCTGCCAAATCCGTCCTGACCTGGGGTAACGGCTTCGCCAAGGTGGGGTTGGCGATTTGGCCAAATGGCCAGAGCGATTGTTTGGGCATTAGAACGTTGGATTGGCGAAAACTCGCTGCTAATTTCGTCCCCGCCGAAACGAAGCTTCTGGATAAGCGGGCTTTCGGTAGTTCCGGAAGAGGGGGAGAGGCGCGAATTTCAGGATGGCGTTCAATGTCTCCACTGCCGGGTTCTTCGAAGATCAAGAAGGGTGTGTAGTGTTAAAGAGATTTACTTTTATAGCGCTGATCGGTGCGCTGATCAGCGTGTTCTTCGGAGCTGCCACCGCCAATGCGGCGACGGCTCGTAACGGGGTTTGTGAGCAGGGCGAGTTCTGCTTGTACTACAACAGCTACCAGCAGGGCTCGGTGTCCGATTTCCAGACATCGGTTTCGGACTACGGCACCAGCCAGCCGAGTTGCTACGAGTTCAAGGGCGCGGGCAATGGTCAGGGCCTGTGCGTGAAGAACGAGGGCGCCTCGGCCTGGAACCGCACCAGCAAGCCGGTCACGGTGTACTACAACAGCGGTTACGGCGGCGCGAGCCAGACGATCCAGTCCGGTGACAAGGTCAATCTCAGGACGGGCATCAAGAACGAGAACGCCTCCCACCGGATCGGTGACAGCGGCGACAACGATGGCGGTGGCGGTGGTGGCGACGACTCGGGTCCGTACCCGGCACCGCCGAACAACCCGTACCCGGCGTCGGACAGCCGGGCCCCCGATGCCAGTGACCGCACGCAGTTCGTCGACGACCAGATCGCCCGGCTGACCGGTGAGCAGCACTGCTGGGTGGGCGGTTACCGCAGCTACGAGTCGTCGACGAGTAACCACAACACCGGCAATGCCCTCGACTGCACGATCTCGGACGCGATCGGGTCCTACCCCAACTCGGCGCAGGAGGCGCAGGGTTGGAAGCTGGCTCGATGGCTGCAGCAGTACGCCAGCCAGCTGGACGTCCGGTACGTGATCTGGGACGGCAAGATCTGGAGCGTCGCGCGCTCGTCCGAGGGCTGGCGCACCTACAACGGCGGGTCCAGTGTGACCCTCGGTCACTATGACCACGTCCATGTCTCGATTCAGAACCTCCACGGCGACTGATCGAAACGGCGCTCCCGGATCCGCTCTCCGCGGGTTGACCTGACCCGGCCGGGTTCGGGTGTAGGGCAGCGAAGCTCCGGCAACTGGAGGAGTCGGTCCAGACGCTTCTCACCACCGGAGCTTCGCTGCCCGCCCAGCGCTGTCCGGAGGAACCGAGGCCGGTGCCGGCGAGCGCAGGGGAGAACCGCAGGTCAGCAGCTACCAGGTCCAGCTAGGCGGGTGGCAGGCTATAGCCAGCGGCGAAGTTCAGCGTGACCGCGAACGTCAGATACATCAACCACAGACCGGTCACCACGTGCGCGAGGCCGAGTACGCGTTCGGCAAGGGAGATTCCAAGACTGGCGAAGAAGTCGGTGACATAGACCCAGGTCAGTCCGGCGAACAGGAGCCCCACGGGCCAATCCCCGACTCCGAAGAAGACGAACATCCCGAGTACGGAGAGCACGACGAACGCCACCGACATGCCGGCGTTGGGTCGTGGATCGTTACCCCGGTACCGGTTCCAGCCGAGGGCGAACCAGTGGATTCCGAACGCGGAGAACGCCAACGCGGCCATGTACAAAGCTGGTTCGTCGAAGACCTGGAACCAGGTCAGCCCAACGAACAGGATGGTGCCGGTGACGAACTGGCAGAAGCCTGGAAGCCAGATTCCCCAGACGCCGACGGTGCGATCAACAGACGGATCTCGTGGCGGGAACCCGAACAGCTCCTGGGGACCCCAGATCAGGTAGCCCGTCCCGAGACCGAAGAAACCCAGCGCCAACGGCGGGAACTGGGAGATTTCGAACGCCGCCATCGTCCCTCCGTTATCCGGCCTTCTCGACTAAGCAGGTGGCTACCCACCTGCTTACGGATCAAACTCCCGGCGTACCGCTCATCAGCGGCGGCCGTCCCGCGCGGCCCACCGCCTGTGTCGATCGAGCTTCCCCAAGCGATTAGCCTTGCCACTCGTGACGAATGTCGAACTGTTGCTCGGGCCGTTGCTACGGCACGTCGACGAGTCGTCCGCGACGGTGTGGGTCGAGACGAGCGGTCCGTGTGTCGTAGCTGTCCACACCGCGCGGGCGCCGACGTTCGAGATCTGCGGTCACCACTACGCCCTGGTCGTGCTGACCGGACTCGAACCGGGCACCAGTACCGAGTACGAGGTGCGGCTCGACGACCGGACGGTGTGGCCAGAGCCGGACAGCCGGTTCCCGGCCAGCCGGATCCTGACGTTGCCTGGCGACGATGGGCACTTCCGCCTGGTCTTCGGTTCCTGTCGCCAGCCGAGCACGCTTCCTTCCCTCGGTGACGACGCCCTGATCCGCTACGCGGAGCGGATGCGGGAGCTACCCGAGCGTGACTGGCCGCAGGCGCTGCTGCTGCTCGGTGACCAGGTGTACGCCGACGAGACCACGGAAGCGACCCAGCACTGGCTCGCGCAACGCCGCGACCTGAGTCAGCCGCCGGGCACCGAGGTGGCGGACTTCGAGGAGTACGCCCACCTCTACCGGGAGACCTGGTCGGAACCGTCCGTGCGGTGGCTCCTGTCCACGATTCCCGTCTGCATGATCTTCGACGATCACGACGTACGCGACGACTGGAACACCTCGGATGTCTGGCGTGAGCAGATGCGCGAGGAACCGTGGTGGGCCGAGCGACTGCGGGGCGCGTTCATGTCGTACTGGGTGTACCAGCACCTCGGCAACCTGGGGCCGGACGCACTGGCCACGGATCCGGTGGTCGCCGAGGTACTCGAGCAACCAGGGGACCGCACAGCCGTGCTGCGCGAGCTCGCGGACGTCGCCGACGACGAACTGAGCGGTGTGAAACAGGCCCGGTGGAGTTACGTCCGGCAGTTCGGGCGGATCCGGTTGCTTGTGGTCGACACGAGGGCCGGGCGCATTTTGGGCGCCGGCCACCGCTCCATGCTCGATGAGGACGAGTTCACGTGGGTCGAGCAGCACGCCGAGGGCGACGTTGACCACCTGCTCGTCGGCTCGTCGCTGCCGTGGCTGTTGCCACCCGCCATCTCCGACCTCGAGTCGATCAACGAGGTGGCGTGTGGCCGAGGGGGACTGCGGGCCAGGCAGGCCGAACGGATCCGCCAGGCCGTTGACCTCGAACACTGGGCCGCGTTCCGCACGTCGTTCGACCGGCTGACCGCCCTCATCGCCCGGGTGGGCAGGGCCGACGTCCACCCCGCGACGATTTCGGTGTTGTCCGGGGACGTTCACCACTCCTACATCGCACGGGCGACGTTTCCCGAGCGGGTCCGTTCGGCGGTCCACCAGCTGACGTGTTCACCTGTCCACAACATGGCCCCCCGCGTGGTCCGAGTACCTTTCCATGCCGGGTGGTCCCGGACCGTGACCAGGATGACCCGGTGGCTGGCGCGCAGGGCCGGGGTATCGCCGCTGCCCGTCGAGTGGGAACGCCAGATCGGTCCGTACTTCGGAAATGCGATCATGACGCTCGATCTGCACGGCCGCGAGGCTGTGGCGGTGCTCGAGCGCGCCGAACCGCACGGGCTGGTGGAGCATTCCCGCCTGCCGCTCACCTCCTGACGGGCGCCGGTGCCAGCACTACTTCTGCTACAGCGCCATTGCCATGTACTTGGTGCTCAGGTACTCCTCGATGCCTTCGTCGCCGCCCTCACGTCCGAGCCCTGATTGCTTGACACCGCCAAATGGACCCGCTGGATTGCTCACCAGTCCTTCGTTGATGCCGACCATCCCGGTTTCTAGGGCTTCCGCCACGCGAAACGCTCGTGAGATGTCACGGCTGAAGACGTAGCCGACGAGCCCGAACCGGGTTTGGTTGGCCAGGGTCAAGGCCTCGTCCTCACCACGGAACGTCGTGATGGCCGCGACTGGCCCGAAGACCTCCTCCTGCGCGATCCGAGCGGTCGCGGGCACATCGGCCAGCACAGTGGGTGAGAAGAAGTAACCCCGATCGCCTGTCAGCGGGCCACCGGTGACGCGCCGGGCTCCGCGGGTGACGGCGTCCTGCACCAGCCCGGCGACCTTCTGCCGCTGCTTCTCGTCAATCAGCGGGCCGACCTCGACTCCGTCGTCGGTACCCCGGCCGACGCGCAGGGCCGCCATCCGCTCTGCCAGCCGTTCGACGTACTCCTCGGCGACGGACTCGTGCACCAGCAGCCGGTTCGCCGCCACACAGGACTGGCCCATGTTGCGCATCTTCGCCACCATCGTTCCCTCGACCGCGGCGTCGAGGTTCGCGTCGTCGAACACGATCAATGGCGCGTTTCCGCCGAGTTCCATCGACGCGCGCAGGACCGTGTCCGCCGCCTTGTGCAGCAGGATCTTGCCGACCTCGGTCGATCCGGTGAAAGACACCTTGCGGAGCCGGGAATCGGCCAGGATGGGGGCCACCAGTGCTGCCGCATCCGAGGAGGTGACGACGTTGAGCACACCAGGCGGCAGACCTGCTTCGCTGAGTACTTCCGCCAGGATGAAGCTGGCCAGTGGTGTCAGCTCGGCGGGTTTGAGCACCATCGTGCAACCCGCGGCGATGGCCGCACCGATTTTGCGTGTGCCCATGGCCAACGGGAAGTTCCACGGGGTGATCAGCAGGCACGGGCCAACCGGCTGCCGGTGGGTGATGAGCCGTTGAGTGCCTGCCGGAGCTGGTCGGTAGGTACCTCCGATATGTGCCGCCTGCTCGGAGAACCAGCGCAGGAACTCCGCCGCGTAGGCGACCTCGCCCCGCGACTCGGCCAGTGGCTTGCCCATCTCCAGGGTGATGAGCAGCGCCAGTTCTTCGGTGCGCGCGACCAGCCCGTCGAAGGCGCGGCGCAGTATCTCTGCCCGTTCCCGCGGGGCTGTCGCCGCCCAGCCTGGCTGCGCCGCGCAGGCGGCATCGAAGGCTGCCCGCGCGTCTGTGGGGCCGCCATCGGCGACAGCGACCAGCGGAAGCTCGGTAGCCGGATCGACGACCTCGAACGTGCGTCCGGATCCGGCAGGCCGCCAGGTGCCTGCGATGAGGACGCCGGTGCGCACGGCATCGAGCACTCGTCGCTCCCGATCGGTGTGCATGCCGGTCGGCTTGCCTGAAATCGTGGTCATCTTTCGTCGCTCACTTGTCCGCTCGGTCACAGCGAAACCGTCAGGATCTCTTCGATCTCGGCCTGGGCGAACAACCGTGGATGGTTGCCACTGACGAGGTCCTCGAGGGCGCCTCGCGCGATCGAGGCGACCATGGAGTCATCGACGCCAAGGTCTCGAAGTGGAAGACGGGCCTTGACGTCGTCGGCCAGGTCGCGAACCGCGGTGATCGCGGATCGGGCGTCGCTCCGTGTATCGGCGGACGTCGGCAATGTCATCGCCTGTGCGACCAGGCTGTACGGCGATTCGGCCACGTCGACCGACCGTTTCATGACTTCGTCGAGCACCGCGGTCAGCGCGAGTCCGTGCACGGCGCCGGTGTGATTGGTGATGGTGTGCGCGATGCCGTGCACCAGGCCAAGCCCGCTGAGGGTCAGCGCGAGGCCGGCCAGGTGCGACCCCATGATCAATCGAGATCGGGCGTCGAGATCGGAACCGTCGGCCACGGCGGTCACCAGACTGGAGCTGACCAGCCGGATGGCCTCGGTCGCGTAGGCCACCGACAGTGGGTTGGCTCCCTTGGAGGCAAGCGACTCGATGCCGTGTGTCAGGGCATCCATTCCGGTCGCGGCTGTCGCTCTCGCCGGTAGGCCCACGGTGAGTTCGGGATCGAGTATGGCGTAACGCGGACGTACGCTCGCATGGCCGATGTAGACCTTGCAGCGGGCAACAGGATCCTCGATCACGCCGAAGCCGTTGGTCTCGGCCCCAGTCCCCGCCGTAGTCGGTACAGCCACGATCGGCAGCCCGGGAAACGGCGGTTCCGCGGTGTAGTCGTAGTCCCGGGCAACACCACGGTTCGCGGCAAGCAGGGCGATGCCTTTGGCGGCATCGAGAGCGGAGCCTCCGCCGACGGCGACCACGGCAGCGGCGCCGAATCGCCGAACCTGGGCAGCGGCATCGTCGATCGTTCGGGTGGTCGGGTTCGATTCGACGCCCTCGTAGAGTGCGGTCTCGATGTCGGCCCGATCCAGGATGCGAAGCACCCGGCCGAGAATTCCCGTCGCTCGCATCCCTTTGTCAGTGACGACGAAAGCCCGTTGGTGTCCGACGTGGGCGATCGCCTGGGGCAGGTGATCCACCGCGGAGGCCCCGAAATCGACATGCGCGTGCGGTTCGATACTCAACGCTGTGCCGGAAAGCGGGCCGACGAGTTCGTTCATGCTCACGCTCCCGCCGGGACGCGCAGGTCGATTCCTGCCAGTTCCTCATAGAGCCGCACCGGAATCATCTCCCCCGCAAGGCCACCGTACTTCGCCTTGCCCCGGCGGTAGATCTGTTCCACGACCGCCGAAAGCTCCACGGGAACGTTCACGTCGCGGGAGAGATCGACTGCCAGCCCGAGATCCTTACAGGCCAGCATCATGGCGAAGGACTCGTCGTAGTCCCCGTGTTCGAGAATGCCTGCCACGTCCCGTTCCAGGAACCGGGAGTTCGCGGGACTCGCGATCAGGGACTGCCGGAGCACATTCAGGTCGACCCCGGCCTTTACGCCAATGGTGAGTACCTCGGCGGTGGCGACCAGATGCGAGAACCAGAGCAGATTCACCATCAGCTTCACCGTGTACCCGGCCCCGTGGCCGCCGACCAGGAAGATCCGCTCCGCATCGCCCATGATCTCCAGCAGTGGGCTGCACCGCTCGAAGATCTCGGTGTCACCACCGGCGAATATCTGCAGGGTGCCCTCGGTCGCCCCACTCGCCATCCCGCTGACCGGAGCGTCCAGCCGATGGACACCACGCTCAGCGAGGCGTTCGCCCGCGGTACGCGCAGCCTCCGGCGTCGAGGTGGACATGTCGATCCACACGGCGTCGGCGCGCAGTTCCTCGACCACGCCGGAGCCGATCAGGACGCTCTCGACCTGGCGCGGTCCGGGGAGCATCGTGATCAGGACGTCGACCTCGGCCGCCACCTCAGCCGGCGTGTCGGCCCATGACGCGCCGAGCGTGACGTGCTGCTCCGCGGCTTCTTTGTTTCTGTCGTGCACCACGAGCGGGACACCGGCCCGCAGCAGGTTGAGCGACATGGGTCCACCCATGTGCCCGAGTCCGATGAATCCAACCTTCACGAGTACCTCACTTGGCGAGAAAGACGGAGTTGAGAAAGGCCGGCGCGGATGGCCGGTGTTCAGGAGAAGTCGATCCAGGTGGTCTTCAGTGCGCTGTATTCGTCCATGGCGTGCAAGGACTTGTCGCGGCCGGAACCGGAAGCCTTGAAACCACCAAAGGGAGCGAAGACATCCGTGGCGTCAAAGGTGTTGACCCACACCGTCCCAGCACGAAGTCTGCTGGCGACGCGGTGAGCGGTGGCCAGGTCCTTGGTCCACACCGAGGCGGCAAGGCCGTAGGCGGTCTGGTTGGCCAGCTCCAGACCTTCCTCGACGCCCTCGAATTCCAGCACGGACAGGACGGGACCGAAGATCTCTTCCTGTGCCACCCGGCTGGTGCTGGCGATCTTGTCCAGGACAGCGGGCTCGACGAAATACCCACCACTGTCCGGATTCAACCGCCGTCCGCCGATCAGATCGGCGCCTTCTTCGCGGCCGAGATCGATGTAGGAGAGCACCGTGTCGAGCTGACTCTGATCCACGATCGGTCCCATCGTGGTGGCGGGATCCAGCGGATCGCCGACGACGAACCTTCCCGTGATGTCGACGACCCGGGACAGCAGTTCGTCCTTCACAGCGCGGTCGGCGAGCAGCCGCGATCCCGCGTTACAGGTCTGGCCGGCGTTGTAGCAGATTCCCCAGGCGATCGCCTCGGCCGCGGCAGGCAGGTTGCTGGAGTCGGCCAGTACGAGCTGCGGCGACTTGCCGCCCGCCTCGAGTTGCACCTGCTTGCCGTTGGACTCGCCCGCATAGCGCAGGAAGAGTTTGCCCACCTCGCCTGAGCCGGTGAAGGCGATCTTGTCGACGTCGGGGTGCCTGCCGAGGGCCTGGCCTGCTTCCGCGCCCAGTCCCGGCACCACGTTGAACACGCCGGCCGGAACACCGGCCTCGATCGCCAGCCGGGCCAGCAGCAGCGCGGACAGCGACGACTGTTCCGCCGGTTTGAGGACCACGCTGTTGCCGGCGGCCAGTGCGGGAGCGAGCTTCCACGAGGCGATGATCAGTGGGTAGTTCCACGGGACAACGGCACCGACCACCCCGAGTGGCTCACGGGTGATCGTCACCAACGTTCCCGCACCGCTGGGCGCCACCTCGTCGTAGATCTTGTCCAGCGCTTCGGCATACCACTGCAGGCAGAACGCCGCGGACGCCACGTCGACCCGAACCGACTCGGCGATCGGTTTGCCCACGTCGAGTGTTTCGAGTAGCGCGAGTTCCTCGGTGTGCTCCCGGACGAGTTCGGCCCACCGCAACATGATCTGCTTGCGGGCGCGGGGCGCCAGCGATCGCCAGCATCCGTCCTCAAAGGACGATCGAGCGGCGCGGACCGCCGAGTCGACGTCCATCGCCCTCCCGCGCGCCACCTTGGCGATGACACTGCCGTCACGAGGAGTACGTGACTCGAACGTCTCGCCGGACAGCGCTGGCCGATAGTCGCCGTCGACGAACATGCGTCCTTCCGGCGTGCTGTTCCTCGCGGCCCGCACCCAGTCCTCGTGGCTGCGCTTCAGCAAGTCGCTCATCGCACCGCACACCTCTCGACCGCGTCCTCGTCCAGTTCCACGCCGATCCCTGGTGTGTCAGGGACATTGACGTATCCATCGGTGTCGATCCACACCGGCTTCGTGAGCATGAAGTCCCGCCGCTCGGCGGTCCATCCCGACGGGTCGTAGGGGAACTCGAAGTAGGGTGCCGCTCCGACGCCCGCGGCGACATGCAGGTTGGCGAGCACGCCGATGCCGTTGGTCCAGCTGTGTGGGGTGAACTGGCGGTTGCGGTGTTGTGCGAGTTCCGCCGCGGTACGGCTGCGGTGCATGCCGATGGCCAGTACACAGTCCATTTGATACACGTCGAGCAGGTCGTGGTCCAGATAGGTGAGCACGTCGTTGAACGAGGGAAGCATCTCCCCACCTGCGATCCGCAGTCCCGTCGAAGCGCGCAGGTCCTTGAGGCCCGAGAGGTCGGTGTAGGGCAGAGGTTCCTCGACCCAGAACACGCCCATTTCCTCGAGGCGGCGCACGGTGCGGGATACGGTCTTGACGTCCAATGCCGGGTCGACATCGCCTGCCATCCGCCATGCCTGGTTGAGGTCGACCATGATGGTGAAGTCGTCCCCCAAGGCCTCGCGCACACCCCGTACCGACGCGATCCCCCGCTCGATGCCGTGCCGGTCGATCCGAATCTTCATCGCGCGAAACCCCTGCTTTCGCGCGATGAGCGCCGACTCGACCCGTTCCTCTGGACTCTTCAGCTCCCCGGTGGACATGTAAGCGGGAATGCGGGTGGCCATGTTGCCGAACAACACCGAAACCGGAACTCCGGTGACTTTTCCGATGATGTCCCACAGCGCGACTTCGAGCGGCCAGAACCGTCCGGCATGGAAGTTGATGGTCTCGATGGCCCTGATCTGACGCATGATCTGCAACGGATCGGTGCCGATGAACAGGTGCTCGAACGCCTCGAACCCGTCCATGGTGTCGCCGGACCCGATGCCGACGATGCCCTGGTCGGTCTCGACCCGCACCACAGTCGCGTCGAAATGCGTTCGCGGGGTCGGGTCCCATGCGGCGTGGAACGGCGGGTCGAGGTTCAGCCGGAGCCGGTCTAGCCGAATATTGGTGATCTTCATTCTCAGTCCGCTGTGTAGAAGGGATTGTGGGGGCGGGCGCGGGCCTTGAGCACGCTTTCGAGGTCTGGTTCCCGAGCGGCCCCCGCGGTCAGCGCGGTTCGAACCGCCGCACGGTTGTTGCCGTAGACCAGGTCGGGGTCTTTCGCGGCCGGGTTCACCCAGACCGCGGTGATCAACGCGAGCTCATCCACCTGCTCGGCCCGAACCACTCCGTCGGCAACGGCGTCCGCGACTCCGGCCGCGATACCTGCCTGCGCTGGACCCCAGTGCAGCAATCCGTGGTCGTGCTCGGAGATCGTGGCCTTGTTGACGAAGAGGGTCAGTGGCTTGACGGGTAACCCGGGGCGAAGGATGGCGACGAACGGCTGGTGCCCAGGGCTCGGGCTGGCCAAGGCACTCGCCCAGGCGGTACCCACGGAGCCGTCTCGCGGGCCGAGAACCGTATTGACGTGCGCTGCTTCGTCGCCCTCACCGATGAAGCTCTCGCCGATCTGCACCTCGCTCACAGCAGTCCCTCCTCTTCCAGCCACTTCTCCGCCACGTCGTCGGCGTCCAGGCCATCGACGTCGACCTGGGCGTTGAGTCGCCGCATCGTCTCGGTGTCGAGCCTCTCGGACAGAGGTGCCAGGATCTGCGTGATCTCCGGGTGCTTGTCCAGCGTCGCCTGCTGCAAGGTCGGTGCTCCTTGATAGACGGGAAAGAACTGCTTGTCGTCGGTAAGCACGGTCAGATCCAGATTCGCGATCCGGCCGTCGGTGGCGAACACCTCGCCGAAGTTGCACGTGCCGCCTTTGTCCGTCTCGGTGTAGATCACCCCGGTGTCAAGGGTCTTGATCTGCTGGCGGGGAACGTCGATGTCATAGGTCTTGAGCAGTCCGCTGAGCCCGTCGTCCCTCGCGGCGAACTCACTTTCGACGCAGACGGTCACTGCTTGTGGATCCGACTTCGCCAACGCGGCAAGATCGGATAGGGAGGCCAGGTCCTTCTCCTCGGCGAACTCGCGCCGGACGGCGAGGGCGTAGGTGTTGTTGAAGTCAGCCGGCTCCAGCCACGCGATGGCATTCCGCGAGCCGTCTTCCTTCTTCACCGCCAAGTACTGTTCCTCCGGATCACCGATCGGTTTGGTGTGCTTGAGGTAGGTGATCCATCCGGTCCCGGTGTACTCCCAGTACAGGTCGACTTCGCCGGACTCCAAGGCCTTACGGGTGTTGACCGAGCCGGTGATCTGCTTGGGTTCGGCGTCGGCACCGTTGGCGGCCAGTAGCTGGGCTGTGAGAGAGGCAAGGATGTTCTGCTCACTGAAGTCCTTTGCGCCGACGACGAAGGACGCGCCTGCCAGCGATCCTTCACCGACCGAGGCATCCCCGGACCCGCATCCGGCGAGCGCGACCGTCGCAAGGCCTGCGGTCGCCAGGGTTAGAAGCTTGCGCACATACATGGTTGTTCTCCAGAAACGGTGGTGTGCGGATCAGAGTCCGCGTGGGCGAACCGACTTTTCGAGGACTCCCGCGAGCCAGTCGAGGGTGAACGCGACGACGGCTGTGAGTACGGCGCCGGTGACGAGGATCGGAGTCCGGGTCGTCTTGATCCCGGCGATGATGATGTCGCCGAGTCCTCCTGCGTTGACGAAGGTGGCTACTGTCGCGACACCGACACAGATGATGATCGTGGTGCGCAGACCTGCCAGCATCACTGGTATCGCGAGCGGCAGTTCGATCTTGCGCAGCACCTGCAGCGGAGTGAGGCCCATGCCGCTCGCGGCCTCGACGAGGTTCCGGTCCACCTGCTGGATACCGACGATGGTGTTCCGCAGGACCGGTAGCACGGCGCTGGCGATCAGGGCCGCGATCGCGATGTTCTGGCCGATGGAGAACACCATCGCCATGATGACCAGGACGCCGAGCGCGGGCGTCGCCTGACCCACATTGGCCGCGACGAGCGCGAATGGTGTGAGCCACTGGGTCCCCGGTCGCGTCAGCAGGACACCGAGCGGCATCGCGATCAGTACCACTGCTGCTGTGGCGATCGCCGTGAGTTTCAGGTGCTGCAGCGTCGCGTCACCGATCATTCCGGCATTGAGGACCCTGGCCTCGATACTGTCGAGTTCCTGGTTCGAAACCCATAGGTACAGCGCGAGGACGACGCTCGCCAGCACCGCCGGGGTCAGCAGATGTCTGACCAGTGCGCGCCGCGACCAGCGTTCACCCGCATTCACCGCGAATGCTGAACCGAGCGTGTCAACGGACATGGGAACCATCCACCTGGCCTGCTCGTGCCCATAGTTCACACACCCGGTCGAAGTCGAGACTGCCCAGCGGATGTCCGGCCGCGTCGTGCACGGTGACCCGCGCGCGTCCTCCGCGAAGCATGGCGTCGATGGTGTCCCGGATCGTGTCCTCGCAGCGCACCACTATCTCGTCGGTGCCTCCGCCCGGTATCTCCGGACCGAGCACGCCCTGGTGCATCGCGTCGCCGACCGTCGTCAACCCCATCCGCCGAATCGCGGCGCCGGAGCCGACGAAACTCGCGACGTAGTCGTCCGCCGGTGCGGACAAGATCCGCTCGGGGGTATCGAACTGGGCGATCACGGAACGCTCTCGGAGAACCGCGATCCGATCACCGAGCCTGATGGCCTCGTCGAAGTCATGCGTGACGAAGATGATCGTCTTACGCAGTTCCTTCTGCAGTTTCAGGAATTCGTTCTGCAGGTGTTCCCGAGTGATCGGATCGGTCGCACCGAACGGCTCGTCCATCAGCATGATCGGCGGATCGGCGGCGAGCGCGCGGGCGACGCCCACCCGTTGCTGCTGCCCACCGGACAGTTGCCGCGGATACCGCCCGCGGTACGCCGATGGGTCCAGGCCCACCAGTTCGAGCAACTCGTCGATACGGCCGGCGATCCTCGTCGCCTTCCAGCCGAGCAGCCGTGGGATCAGGCCGATGTTGTCCCCGATCGTCATGTGTGGGAACAGTCCGATCTGCTGAATGACGTACCCGATGCTGCGGCGGAGTTCGTTCCGGTCGATCCGCAGGACGTCCTGCCCGTCGATGAGGATCTGCCCGCTCGTCGGCTCGATGAGCCGGTTGATCATCTTCATCGTGGTGGTCTTGCCGCAACCGGAGGGGCCGAGGAACATCACCAACTCGCCGGGGGCGATGTCCATCGAGACATTCTCTACAGCGGGAACGGATTGACCGTGGTACTGCTTGGTCAGATCGACGAGTTGGATAGCAGCGCCATGCGAACGTGCGGCAGGTGAGTCAAGGTCCGGACGGCGAGCATCTGCGACAGGAACGGGATTAGACACGAAGCCCCCTCGAAGTCGTGAGACGGCGGATGAGAATGAAAGCGGCGTCGAAAGCCAGTGCGAGCAGGACGACTCCGACCGTGCCGGCGATGGCCTGGTTGAGGGCGTTCGTCGCGCCAAGCCGGGAAAGGCCGGCGAAGATCTCGTTGCCGAAGCCAGGCCCGGCGACGTAAGCGGCGATGGCGGCGATGGCGAACAACATCTGCGCTGCGACCCGGATGCCTGTGATGATCACCGGCCACGCCATCGGTAGCTGTATGCGCCAGATCGCGGTCGGTCGCGACAGTCCCATGCCGTTGGCAGCCTCGAGGATCGCCGTGTCGACGCTTCGCAACCCGGCGATGGTGTTCCGCACGATCGGCAGCAGTGAGTAGACCACCAGTGCGATGACCGAGGGCACCCAACCGAGGCCGAAGAACGGGATCAACAGGGCCAGCAGTGCCAGCGAGGGGATAGTGAGAAGTCCTCCCGCTGTGGACACAGCGATGCCGGACCAGCGCGGGCTCTGCCAGGTCAGCACGCCCACTCCCAACCCGACCACCGTGGCGATTCCCAGCGCCAGCACCACGACCGTGAGGTGCTCGAGACTCATCACGAGGAGGTCGTCCCAGTTGAAGTCGAGGTACTCGATGAACGTCACCTGCCCACCTCCTTTCGTGTGACGGCGACAACAGGAAGCTACAATCGGGTAGGTTTACGAGCAATACGAGTTGTCCATATGGCAACGGTGATGGGAGCGAATGTGGCAACGCGGGTCAACGCGGCGGGACTGCGACGCGACCTCGAGATTCTCGATGTGCTCGCACACGGGCCGTCCGGCCGAGGTGGGCCGATGGGTGTCACCAAGGTGGCCGAACTGGTCGGCCGGGAGAAGTCGCAGGTGTCGCGGGCCTTGTCATCCATGGCGGAAGAGGGGCTGGTCGAACGTGACGAGCAAACCCTGGGTTACCGCCTCGGTTGGCGGCTGTTCGCGCTCGCTGCCCGAACACTCGAGTCGCGGCTGGTCACCATCGCCACGCCCTACCTGCGGGGCGTCGTCGCCCGCGTGCAGGAGACCACCGTGTTGTGCGTGCTCCGCGGAAACGACGTCCTCACCATTGCCAGCGAAACTCCGTCACACGCTTTCCGCGGGGTGGGCTGGGAAGGGGTGGCGGTACCTGCCGCGGCGACATCGGCTGGCAGGGTACTCGTTTCCGACTGGGACACCGATGCGATACGCGCCTTCTTCACTGCGGAGAAGCTGGCAACGGCCGGCGCGCACCCCCGCATACAGCATCCGGATCAACTTCTGTCCGAAATAGACAATATTAGGACACACGGGTACGCCACAGTGGACGAGGAGTTCGAACACGGAGTGGTCGGTTGCTCCGCGCCGGTGCGTGACTTCAACGGCCGGATCGTGGCCGCGATCAACATCACCGCACCCAAAGCGCGCCTTGGGGACCGGCTCGAGGCAGCAGGCCGATTTGTTGTCGGCGCCGCGCAGCAACTCACCCATCGACTGGTCAACGAAGACAGCTGAGGAAGAACCCGCTCGCAACCGTGCAGCGGCGTCGGCACAAGACCGCCCAAGATCGAGGATTCCAGCGCCGACAGGTAGCCAGCGACCCCGCCGCAAGCGCGGGATCGCTGGTTGCCATCCCCAGTGGGCTCAGACCGTCTTCATCATCCCGCCGTCGATCACCAGATCGGCGCCACTCATGTTGGCCACTCGCCCGGAAGCGAGGAACACCACGAGTGCGGCGATCTCCTCCGGGTGGGCGAACTCGCCGGTCGAAAGGCCGACCGTGGCCGGGAGCTGGTCCTTGAAGGACTCCAGAGTGGAGCCAGCTCGCTGGGCCAGCATGTCACCGGGCCCGCCGGGGGAGGTCCACAGGTCGGTCCACACCGGGCCCGGCGAGATCGTGTTCACCCGCAGACCACGGCTGCCGAACTCCTCGGCGAGCGCCTTGCCGAGGTTCGACACCGCGGCCTTGACCGCAGACTGTGCGATCAGGCGCGGCTGTGGCACCTTCGCGTTCACCGAACTGATGTTGATCACCGCGCCACGACGGTCGAGCAGGCTCGGGAGTGCGGCCCGCGTGGCGCGGATGTTCGACATGAACGTCACGTTGAACGTGTGCAGCCATGCTTCGTCATCGAGCTGCAGGAAGCCACCTGGAGGTGTCGAGGTGCCCGCGACGTTGTTCACCAAAAGGTCGATGCCGCCGTGCTGGTCGAGGGCGTACTGCACGACGCGTGCGGGTTCGTCGGGACTACTCAGATCGGCCTCGAGCGCGTCCGGGGTCAGTTCCTTCAGTGAGCCGGTGACGGTGCGGCTGCCCGCGACGACCGTGTACCCGTCTTCGACGAGGGCCTTGACGATGGCCAGGCCGATCCCCCGCCCGGCTCCGGTCACCACGGCGACGCGCGTTGTCTTCGTCGTCATCAGAGATGTCCTCCACCCGACTGCGCGGGCCTTTGGTTGTGCTGGATGGAAAGTGGCGCGTGCGACCTTACTGACACTGGGGCGTTTCCGTGTTCAGTTTGTCTGTCCTCGACCGCCCGATCGCGGATGAGCACGACCCAGTTCGCCAAGTGGCCGTCGGATGTTCGCGCTGCTGCCCGCCAGCGCTCGACGCGGTGGGCCATCATGGCTGTCATGACCGTTGTCACCCGTCCCACCGTGACCGCGGAACTGGATAGTGGCGTGGTCGAGTACCGGTTCGACCAGCGGGGCGGTACCACAGTGGTGGTCCTCCACGGCGGGCATATGCGTGCCGGACTCGCGCTCGGCGAGGACGTGTTCGTCAATGCCGGCTGTTCGGTGCTCGTGCCCTCGCGCCCTCGCGCCCCGGCTACGGTCGTACGCCCCTGGCGACTGGCACGACAGCCAGTGGATTCGCGGATGTCGTGCGTTCGCTGTGCGGCCATCTCGGCATCACTCGTGTCGCCGCGGTCGTCGGCATTTCGGCCGGGGGACCTACCGCGATGGCGACAGCCGCCCGCCATCCGGACCTGGTGCGGCGAGTCATCCTGGAAAGTGCGGTCGGTCCGATTCCGTGGCCGGATGCGCGGACCCGCTTGGCCGCCCGGGTCGCGTTCGCCCCTTCCACCGAACGCGCCACATGGTCGGCAGTTCGCGCGATCATGCGCACCGCGCCCGATACCGGCCTGCGCATGCTGCTGGGTGACCTCGCCGCTCTTCCGGCCCGGCAAGTCGTGGCCGCGCTGTCCACCGAGGAACGCGGGATGTTGATCGAATTGTTCTCCCGAATGCGGTCAGGTCGCGGGTTCCGCAACGATCTCGCCGTTGTCCGAGACGACCTCGCCGACGTGTCGCAGCCCACCCTCGTGATCGCCAGCCGTAACGACGGTTCCGTACCGTTCGCCCACGCTGAAGCGCTTGCCGCGATGCTTCCGCACGGCGATCTGCTCGAGAGCAACGCCGACAGCCACTTCATCTGGCTCGGTCGTGATTGGCCGGCGATCAGCGGCGAGATCCGTGGCTTTCTCGCCGTCTGAAGCCCAACTGGCACCCCGCTCCGGTGACTTCCGCTGGATCCTCGACTCGCCGGAAACATCAGCCCGGGTCGGCAGGTGCACGCACCGGAGTCCATCACCGCCGAGCGCGATCTGTTCCGGTCAGAGCGGACGAGATTCTTTTCATGAGCCCGCCGCAGGGCGATTCGCGGTCCTCCCGGTCCGGCCCGTTCACCACCGTGCCGGCGTGCCGGTTGTCGTCACCGCGATCGGAATACGGTCTCTCCGCCAACCATTGTCAGTGTCACCTGCGCCGAGCTGATCTGTGGCGTCGTCAGGATGTCCCGGTCCAGCAGGACAAGGTCGGCGAGTTTGCCTGCCTCGATGGTGCCCGTCTCGTGGTCCAGGTGGTTGGCGTACGCCGATCCCATCGTGTACGCGGTCAGCGCGGCGCGGAGGTCGATGGCTTCTGCGGCCTCCAGCGGTTCGGTGAGGGCTTCGTCCCCGACGGCGTGCGGATCCTCCGGAGGACCGGTTCGATGGACCGCCGTGTGAATCGCCCAGAGCGGGTTGGGGTCGGTGACCGGCCAGTCGCTGCCCATCGCGAGAATCGCGCCCGATCGGGCCAGCGAGCCGAAGGGAAAATGCCATCGCGCGCGTTCCTGGCCCAGCAGCGGCAGCTTCCGTTCCACGATCTCGCGGTCTTTCCTGGCCCACAGCGCTTGGATGTTCGCCACGACTCCCAGTTGTTTGAATCGAGGTATGTCGGTCGGATGGACGACGTCCAGGTGTGCGATCTGATGCCTGTTGTCAGTCGGTCCGTTGGACCCGAGTGCGTACTCGAGGCTGTCGAGGCTCTCCCGTACGGCCCGATCACCGACCGCGTGCAGGTGGATCTGGAATCCGTCAGCGTCCAACGCCCTGGCGATCTGCGCCAGCTCACCTGGCGGGATGAAGGACATTCCGGTGTCGCCGTGCCCGGTCGAGCCCGAGGCATACGGCGTCAGCATGGATCCCGTGCAGTTCTCGCAGATGCCGTCCTGCATGATTTTGACGCTTGTCGCGCGGAAGCGGCCGAGTCCACTGGCCGCCCTGCGCTCCTTCAGTTCGTCCAGTTGCCCGAGCCCGCGGTTCGCCGTCCACCACAGAGCCCCGACAACACGAGCGGTGAGTCTGCCGTCCTGGGCGAGTGAGAGATATGTCGGCAGGTTGTCCGGGGTTCCCCACATCGAGCCGATGATCGCGTCCTGCCAAGTGGTGACACCGAGGGATTGCAGGTGCCGCTGCGCCTCCAGCAGAGCCCGTTCCATCAACTCGGGGCTGGGGGGCGGGATCAGTTCGGTGACCAGATCTGCCGCCGACTCGACGAGTACCCCGGTGGCTGTTCCTTCGGCGTCGCGGTTGATCCTGCCGCCAGGCGGGTCGGGTGTCGCGTCGTCGATTCCCGCGCGGCGGAGCGCGCAGGTGTTGACCCAGATCCCGTGCGCGTCGTGGCTCGCGAGCACTACAGGCCGGTCGGGTACGACCGCGTCCAGGTCTTGCCTGGACGGCAGTCCGCCGGGAAAGACGTCGCCGTACCAGCCCGCGCCGAGGATCCAGGCATCCGCGTTCCCATCCGCGTACGCGCGGATGGCCCGCAGGTACTCGTCGCGCGAATGCGGCAGTTCGGAGAGGTCGCATCGAAGCCTGCGCAGACCAGCTTCGATGGGATGAACATGGGCGTCCTGGAAACCGGGCAGCAGGGTCGCGCCGCGCATGTCGATTCGTTCCGTATGCGGGCCACAGTGCTCCAGCAGACGGTCGTCGCCGACCGCGACTATTCGATCCGAACTGACGGCGACCGCGGTCCGGCCGGGAGTCCCAGGGCTCGTCAGAACGTTGCCGTTGAAAAAAATCGTGTCGAAGCCCGTGGTGCTCATGATTCCGTCACCGCCGAGGCTGTCTCCAACCGGCCGGTGTCTCCTGCCCTTGACGACTCGGAGCGCATGGCGAGCAGGTAGTAGAGGCCGCCGGACACGAGCAGACCCGCCATCCAGGCGAGGTCGACACCGCCGAGCGCGACCGCGATCGGTCCTGTGTAGAGGGCCGTCACCGCGAACGGCACCTGGACGACGATGCCGACCAGATAGACCGCGAGTGCGGTCCAGTTCCAGTGACCGTAGCGGCCACCGTCGGGCGCGAAGAAGTCCATGACCTCGTAGTGTCCACGTCGCACGAGGAAGTAGTCGACCAGGTTGATCGCCGACCAGGGGACGAGGACATAGAGCAGGATCAGGATGAAGTTCTTGAAGCTGCTGAGGAAATCGCCCTGGCCGAGGATCGCGACGACGAGTCCGATGACATGCAGCGCGATCGTCGTGGTGATTCGGGCCCGGACCCGGGGAAGCCAGCCGGGGCGGAATGTCTCGCCGAGAGTCAGGGCGTTGAGCATCGCGCAGTAGATGTTGCCCGCGTTGGTGCTCGCCGAGGCGAGCGCGAACGCGAGCAGGATGAACGCGCCCGCACCGCCCATCAGGTTGCCGAGGCCGGTCATCGGTTCCGCGCCCGGAGCCGCGACGCCGACGACGGCGCCGAGTCCCATCATCAGCACCGCGCTGAGAACCGAGCCTCCGTAGGTTCCCCAGAACGCGCCACGAGCTCCGGTGCCGACGGGCAGGTAGCGAGAGTAGTCGGACACATAGGGTGCGTAGGCCATCTGCCAGACGGCCCCGACGGCCAGCATCGAGAAGAACCCCACCATGGAGAAGCCGCCACCGGCGAGAGCGGATCCGGTCAATCCGGTGGTGTAGATCCAGATGGCGGCCACCACCGCGAGGATGCCGATGACCACGGCCCAGAGCGTGATGAAGAAGCGGATCAGCCGAAGCCCGAAGATCGAGATTCCCAGGCTCACCGCGGCCGCGAGCACGATGCCCGAAGTCACGCTCACGTCCGGGATGACCTGGTGCAGTGCCTGCGCCCCGACCACCAGATTGGACACGAAGAAGCCGACGAACATCACCAGTGCGATGGCCACGACGAGCGCGGCACCACGGGCACCGAACTGA
Organism: Amycolatopsis palatopharyngis; assembly: GCF_003385185.1. GTDB lineage: Bacteria > Actinomycetota > Actinomycetes > Mycobacteriales > Pseudonocardiaceae > Amycolatopsis > Amycolatopsis palatopharyngis. Next base: position 33,687 of record NZ_PQHZ01000018.1, read on the forward strand.
CCTCTCGCCTGCAGCATCTGCGGGACTCCCAGCTGCGGTCCCTGAACCGCATGCAGGGCCATGAACACACCGCCGAGGACATTGCCCGCGACGATCGCCACCATTGCCCAGCCCAGTGAAAGTCCGAACAGGACAGTAGCCAGTGCGCCGGTGACGACCGTGAGCGGGAGCATGTTGATGCCCAGCCAGATACCGAACAGTCCACGTCCCGAGCCGTGCCGGTCTGCCAGCGGAACCGCGCCGATCGTGTGCTTCTCGAGCAGCGGGGGATGGGAAGGTTCCGGGTAGGCGTTGGTTTCGGTGGTCATACCGTGCCTCCTGCTGACTCGAGATGGGTAGTGCGCTTGTCCTTCCGGCCGGGCAGCATGGTGGACAACTCGGCAAGGGCGCCACTGATCACCCCGGCCTCACGGGGATCCAGCGACGTGGTGTAGGTGATCGGTGGAAAGTAGACGCGGAGATGGCTTCCGGCGTAGGGCTCGATGCAGAAGTGCCATTGACCGGTGGCCGGACTCCAGTCGGCCGTGCAGCTGACCAGATCGACGGTGCGCGCGAGGGCTTCGATCGCGACACCGGTGGGGCCGTTGACCGCCGTTCCGCCGCCACGGCAGGTCCAGTTCGGACCGTTCTCCTTGCCACGGTGGGACAATTCCATGGTGCAGGGCTCAGACGGTCCGGTTTCACCGGTGACGGTCACGCAGACCTGGAGCTGATGGATCCGTGCCAGCAGCAGACGCTGGGTGCGGTAGCGAAGCACAATCGGATGAGGCGAGCCTTCCAGTTCGATCCGTGTGGGCTGCCGGACCGATACCCGCGTGCCGTGCTGCTGGAACGGCATCGCCTGGGCCGCCAGAGAACGTGCCATGACGCCACTGCTCTGCCGAACCGGGTCGGACGGGGAAGCGCCTGAAATCCCGGTGCGGGCCCTCATCGTGGCTCACCCGACACGACCGAAGCCGCGGGTTCGGCTGACCCGTCCGATGAGTGCAGAGGCGTGGGTGCGAAGAACGGAACTTTCTTGATCAGCTTGAGCCAGACGAAGGCGTAGCCGAGGATGACCGCTGTGCATCCCGCGGCCCCGAGCCAGACCGTCGTACGGACGCCGGAGTCGGGATGGATGCTCACGATCATCCAGACGCAGGCGGCGATTCCGACGATCTGCGGCAGTGGGTACAGGGGTGCCCGGAATCCACGGGGGGCGTCCGGGTAGCGCCTGCGGAGAACGATCACGTCGACCTGCGCCAGAATGTAGGAGGCAAGCCACATGACGGTCGCCACCAGAATCAGCGTGAGGACCGACTCGCTACCCGCCACGGTCAACAGTGCGATGACAATGAGCGCTGCGACGGCGATCACCGACACCCATGGCGTGCGGAACCTCGGGTGTACCCAGGCGAACACCCTGGGGAGCATGCCGTCGCGGGCGAGACCGTAGAGCATGCGCGGTACGGCTGCGAGGATCGCCGAGACGGAACTCGCTGCGGCGAGCACGGTCGCGGCGGTAAGGATGAGCAGTCCCGTCTTTCCCGCGATGCCCTCGGCCACCAGCAGGTGCGGGACCGCCGACGTCGCGAGTTCGGCGAGGCCGACGTATTTCAAGGCGGCGAACCCGAACATCATGTCCACGGTGAAGACGAGGACGAGCCCGGCGATCATCGCACGGGGGATTATCCGGCCAGGGCGGCGAATCTCCTCACTCATCGGGCAGATGAACTCGATCCCGATGAACAGGTAGACACCGAGCGCGACGAGGTGGGCGACGTCGAGCCAGCCGCCGGGATTGAACGGAACCGGCTCGGCCAGCGGGGTGCCACCGCCGACCTCGAGCAGCCCGGCGATGCCGAAACCGACCAGCGCCAGCATCATCGCGGTGGTGACCACCGCTTGTGCGCGGCCAAACCATCGGACACCCACCAGGTTGATCACACAGAACGTCAGGGTGACGACGATCGCGAACACGGTGGGCGAGATTCCCGGGACGAGCTGCTGTGCGGCCAATCCGCCGACCATCTGGTTCGCCGGTTCGACCGTGGCCACCAGGACGATGTAACCCGCGAGCACTCCGAAGATCGCCGGACCGCGCCCGAGTGCGGGTGCGGTGTAGGCGCCGATCATCCCCGCGCCCGGCACCAGGTTTGCCAGCTCCGAGTAGGAGAAGGCGATGAGGATCATGATGGCCAGCGCGGCGAGCCCAGCGACCGCGAACGCCGGGCCACCCAGACCGAACCCGTTGCCCAGTGTGGTGAGGGTGGTCGCGGCCACGACCAGCCCGATGCCGGTGAACAGCGCGCCCCAGAACCCGAGCGCGCGTTGAAGTGCGGGAGCACTCATGGCACTCAGCTCCTCACGGTTCCGTCGGTGCTGGTGCGCTCGAGTACGGCGCGGAGGGCGATGGCGACGCGATCCGCTTCCTCGTGTGTCAAGGTCAGTGCGGGCGACAGGACGATCCCCTGGCTCGAATCCCGGACGATGACGCCGTGATCACGCCGTGCGGCGTCGGCCACGGCCTGGGGGTTCGGCAGTGGTGTGCGGCTGCTCGTGTCGGTCACCAGTTCGATACCGAGCATCATGCCGATGCCCCGGACTTCTCCGACGATCGGTAGATCCTGTAGCTCCTGGTGCAGGCGCGCCAGCAGGTACGTGCCGATCTCGCCGGCGCGCTCGAGCAGGCCTTCCCGCTCGATGATGTCGAGATTGGCCAGCGCGACGGCACATCCGGTCGGATGTCCATTGTAGGTGTAGCCCATCGGGAACCCGTGCTCACTACGCATCGTCTCGGCAACTTGCTCACTCGTGAGTACCGCGCCAAGCGGGAAGTACCCGGACGTGATGCCCTTCGCGGTGACGATGATGTCGGGCTGAACGCCGAAGTGTTGCGCGGCGAACCAGTTCCCCACACGGCCGTAGGCGGTGACGACCTCGTCGAAGATCAGCAGGATCCCGTTGCGTCGCAGCACTTCCTGTACCCGTGGCCAGTAGTCGCCCGGGGGTACCACCATACCGGCGACACCCATGATCGGTTCGCCGATCATCGCCGCGATGTTCTTCGCGCCGATACGTTCGATGGTCTTCTCCAGCTCGTCGATGCAGAAGTCCGTGCAGTCGTCGCCTTCGAAGAGGTCCTGCCGGTACGGCCACGGCGGAGTGAGGTGCTCGACATGCGGCAGCATCGGGCCGAAACCCTCGTGGTAGAGCGGAAATCCGTTCGCGGTCGCACCGCCGAAGGCGATGCCGTGATACGCGTTGCGTCGCGCGAGGATCCACGTGCGGTCACCTTCGCCCCGGCGGTGGTGGTGGTATCGAGCCATTTTCAACGCGGCCTCGACGCCTTCTGAACCACCGCTGGTGAAGTACACGTGGCTGATCGGGTCGGGGGCGAGCCCGGCCAGCCGGTCCGCCAGTGTGATCGCCGGGGTGTTGGAGAACTCCCAGAAGCTGGTGAAGTACTCCAGTTCCCGCATCTGCGCGGCGGCGACGTCGGCCAGTTCCTTCCGGCCGTGCCCGACCTGTGCGAGCCAGAGCCCCCCGGTGGCGTCGAGGTACTCGCGCCCTTCGGTGTCCCAGAGGGCGGACCCCTGTCCACGAGCCATGATGACTCGTTCCTGAGTGGTGGATGGCAGGTACGGGTGGATGATCCGATCGCGGTCCACTGCGGCCAGATCGACACTGACATCCACGGCCTGGGTGGTGAGAGACATGGCGAGCTCCTTTGTCGGTGGTTCCGTCGTCAGTACTTGATCCACGTGGTTTTCAGGCCGGTGTACTTGTCGAGTGCGTGCAACGAGAGATCGCGGCCGAACCCGGACTGGCCGAATCCGCCGAACGGGGTCTGGGGGCTCAGTGCGTCCACGTTGTTGATCGAGACGGTGCCCGCCCGGAGGGCATCGGACATCCGAAGAGCGCGAGCGAGATCCGACGTCCACACCGAAGCGGCGAGGCCGTAGCGGCTGGCGTTGGCCAGTTCGATCGCGTGCGCCTCGTCGTCGAAGGGGGTCACGCAGAGGACCGGGCCGAAGATTTCTTCGCGTTCGATCCGGCTGCCCGGTTCCACATTGTCGAAGACCGTCGGCTCGACGAAGCAACCGCGCCCGCCGACCTGTGTCCGCGATCCGCCGGTGACCAGGTGAGCCGTGTTTCTGCCGTCCTCGATGAACTCGAGTACCCGCCTGGTGTGGGCCTCGTCCACAAGGGCGCCGAGTCGACTCGCCGGGTCGAGCGGGTCTCCTGGTGCGTAGTCGGGTGCGGTGGCGGCGATTCGTGCCACCAGTTCTTCGTGGACCTCGCGGGCGACGAGCAGGCGTGAGTTGGCCGAGCACACCTCGCCCTGATTGGCGAAGATGCCGGCACATGCCGCGTCGGCGGCAGCGTCGAGATCGGCACAGTCCGAGAAGACGATGTTGGGGCTCTTGCCACCGCACTCCGGCCAGACCTGTTTCAGGTTGGACTCCGAGGAGTAGCGCAGGAAGAGTTTGCCCACGGCGGTGGAGCCGGTGAAAGCGATGGCGTCCACATCCGGATGCAGGCCCAGCGCCCTTCCGGCGATTTCGCCGTAGCCGGGAATCACGTTGAGTACGCCGTCGGGCAGACCGGCTTCCGTCGCGAGTTCGGCGAGACGCAACGCCGAGAGCGGTGACTGTTCGGCGGGCTTGAGGACCACGGAGTTACCCGCCGCCAATGCTGGAGCCAGCTTCCAGGTGGCCATGTCCAGCGGGAAGTTCCAGGGTACGACGGCACCGATCACACCCAGTGGTACTCTGCTGACCAGCGCTCGGTCACCGGGCCCTGTGGGTGCGATCTCGCCGTAGAGCTTGTCGATCGCCTCGCCGTACCACTGGAACAGCCCCGCGGCGCCCGGCACGTCTATCTGGTGGGCGTCGGTGACGAGCTTTCCCATGTCGAGCGAGTCGAGCAGGGCAAGTTCCTCGCCGTGCTCGGTGATCAGTTCGGCGAGCCGGAGCAGGACACTCTTGCGGTCGTCCGGCCTCGCCTGCGACCACACTCCGTCCTCGAAACTGCGGCGGGCCGCCAGCACGGCTGCGTCGACGTCCTCCGGGCCGCATTCCGCGACTTCGGCGAGTGTGTGACCGGTGGCGGGATTGACAGTCGCGAACGTACGGCCGGAGCGGGCGGGTGCCGGTTTGCCGTTGATGAAGGCTTCCGTGCGGGGCACAAGCGCTGCTGCTAGCTCGCGCCAACGCTGGTAGCTGGGGGTGGCCATCGCGCTCCTTTCGCCTGATCCCTGCTTCGTCCTGACGCAGGGCGGGTAGGGTGGAAGTTGAACAGGATCGCAAGTATTGGCCAGCTCGGGCCGTTTCACCAGTGGCTGGGGCATTGAAAAAGTTGAACGACTACATCAATAATGGTGTTCATGGCCCGAACCAAGAAGCACTACGCTCGCCGTGAGCAGCTGATCGACGCCGCAACCCGGGCGATCAGCGAGCGGGGAAGAGACAACGTGCGCGTGCGAGACATCGCCGAGTTCGCCGGCGTCTCGGCGGGTTCGGTGCTGTATCACTATCCGGAGCTGAGCGAGCTGATCTTCGACGTCCACCGATCGGTCGTCGAACGCTTCTATCGGCGGCGGGCGGAACAGGTGGAGAGCCATCAGGCACCCGCGAACAGGCTCGTCGCGGCCATCGAAACCGGCCTGCCGACGGGCAGGGACGACGACGTCGCGAAGACGCTCTATGCGATGCACGCGCTCGCCGACCGGAGCTCACCGCACGGAGCGTTGATGAGCAGCCTCTTCGATCGCGAGGTCAGTCTCTATACGACGGTGCTCGAGATCGGCCGGGCCTGCGGCGACTTTCGATTGACCCAGCCGGTCGCGGACGTGGCGCGGACGCTGGTCGTTCTGGAGGACGGTCTCGGTCTGCACCTGATCAGTAACAACATGTCGCTGGACCTGGCGAGCGCGCGCGGGCTGTTGCTCGCCTACGCGAACCAGGCGATCGACTTCGATCTCCCGGCCTTGACCACCGGTTGATCATGAGCGGCTCCATCGAGCCCGCGGAGGTGTGACGATGTCGAGCGAACCACGTTTCACGATCGTGCAGTTGCGTTACTTCGCGGCGGCGGCCGAACTGCGCAGTATGACGGCGGCGGCCAAACAGGCGCTCGTTTCGCAGTCGGCCATCTCTACCGCGATCGCCCAGCTCGAGCGCGATCTCGGGGTGCAACTGTTGCTTCGACGGCACGCCCAGGGCCTGGCGCTGACCGAGGCCGGCGTGCGTTTCCTGCAGGAACTGCGGGGCTTTCTCGCGCACGCCGGAGAGATCGCGGATGTGGCGCGTGGGCTTGGCGAGTCGCTCATCGGAGACCTGACCGTCGGTTGCTTCCAAACGCTCGCGCCGTTCTACCTCCCCAGGGTGCTGACCGAGTTCGGTCGTACCTATCCCGCGGTCCGGGTGTCGACGGTGGAAGGGCAGACCGAGGAGTTGGAACAGGGCCTGCTCTCGGGCACCTGTGAGCTCGCCCTGCTCTATGACCTTGATCTGCACGACGCCCTCGCGGTCGAGCGGATCACCGAGATTCCGCCGTATGTGATCCTCCCGCCCGACCATCCTCTTCGGGACGCGCACGCGATCCGGCTCGCCGATCTCACGGCTGAACCGATGGTGCTGCTGGACCTGCCGCACAGCAGGGAGTACTTCCGATCCCTGGCGATGCGCACCACCGTCGAACCGCGGATCGGCTATCGGACGAGCAGCTACGAGATGGTGCGCGCGCTCGTCGCCGCCGGTCACGGCTACGCGATCCTCAACCAGCGTCCCGTTTCCGACCGCACCTACGACGGGGGCCGGGTGGTCGCGCTGGAACTGCTCGACGATCTGCCCGCGCTTCCGGTCGTGCTCGCCTACGTCAAGGGCACTCGGCTCACCGCTCGAGCCCAGGCATTCGCCCAGTGCTGCCGCGCATTGCTGCGTTCACCATCAATCAAATCGATGGCCTAGTTCAAAAACATCTGTTGTACAGATATCTCGCCCTCCCGCAGACTAAGAATGCACGGTCGATCGAACCGGGAGGTATCGATGAATGCGATATCCGATGCGGTAGCCGACTGCACGGAGTTCTCCGAGAAGTTGCGTGAGCAGTTCATCTCCGCCATGGGAAACGCCGCAACAGGCGTCACCGTCGTCGGGACCGACGGGGAAGGCGGGCGCTTCGCGCAGACCGTGAGCGCGATGTGCTCCGTCTCCGCTGATCCACCCACCGTCCTGGTGTGCGTGAACCGGCGCAGCCCTATCGTGGCCGCGACAGAGATCAACCGATCCTTCTCGGTGAACGTACTGGCAGCGAACCAGGCTCAGGTAGCCGACACCTTCGCGGGCAGGCCGGAGGCCGGTGAGCCCTATGACTTCGGTTGCGCGTCCTGGACCACCCTGCGCACCGGTGCGCCGGTACTTCTCGAATCGTCGGCGACTTTCGATTGCCGTCTCGTCGACGTCGTCGAATCGGGAACACACCGCTTGTTTCTCGGAGCCGTGGAAACAACTCGGGTCAAGCCGGTGGACCCCTTGCTGTATCGGGCACGTCAATATGGCCGCTGCTTGCCGCTGGGTGCCTGAATTTTTCTGAAAGAAAAGAGTATACAAAGTGATCCGTACCGGTGAGCAGTACCGCGAATCCCTGCGTGATGGACGCGAGATCTGGATCAACGGCGAACAGGTCGGCGACGTCACCACGCACCCGGCGTTCAAGCCTCTCGTCGATATCCGCGCCAGGGTGTACGACATGGCGCACGAACCGGCCACCCAGGACGTGATGAGCTATGTGGACCCCGGCACAGGCAAGCGCAACGCGGTTGCCCAGAAGCCGCCACGAGACCTCGACGACTGGCACGCCAAGCGCGCGGCGACCGACGCCGTCCTATCCGACATCGGTGGCGTCGTCACCAGGATCGGTGACGAGACGATCGGCGAGATGTGGTCACTGATCGACGGTCAGGACGTGCTCGACGAAATCGATCCCACCTTCTCCGCGAACGTCAAGCGGCATATCGAGCAGGCGTGTTTCGCCGACCCGTTCCACGTTTCGGCGAACACGGACCCGAAGGGCGACCGGTCCAAGACGCCGGATGAGCAGGATCCCGACATGCTGCTGCACGTCGTGCGGGAAACAGACCGTGGGATCGTGGTTCGTGGCGCGAAGTACGAGACGGCGGCCGCCTACTCGAACCAGGCGTTCACCAAACCCACGATCGCGAACTGGGGCAACGACGCGCTGTCGGACTACGCGGTGGGTTTCATCCTCGACATGGGCTCGCCGGGCCTGAAGTACATCTGTCGCACGGGATTCGCCGGAAGAGCGCCCGCGGCCGACTACCCGTTGGCGAATCGATTCGACGAGGTCGACACCCTGGTGATCTTCGACGACGTCGAAATTCCCTGGGAGAACGTGCTGTTCTATCGGCACACGAGAGCTGCCACCTTCATTCGTGCGACCCTGCACCGCTACAGCGCCTTCGCGTTCGTCCAGCGCAACCTGCGCCTTGCCGACCTGATGATCGGCGCCGCGCTGTGGAACGTGAAGCAGACCGGCCTGGAGCGCCAGCCCGCGGTTCAGGAGAAGCTCTCCACACTCGCCTGCTACCGGGAAGGGATCAACGCCCACCTCACCGGCGCGATCGCGACCGCCGAGACGAGTCCCGGCGGATTGCTGATGCCGAACCAGTCCCTGCTCTACACCGGACGAATCCTGGCATGTTCCCAGCTGCACGAGATGATGCATCTCGCGCGTGAGTTGTGCGGGGGTCAGATCTGCATCACCCCGGACAAGGCGTCGTTCGAGCACCCGGCCACCAAGCCATGGCTGGACAAGTACTACTCGATCAACGAGCACTGGGTCGCGGAGGACCGGCGCAAGCTGCTGGCCTATGCCCGCGATCTGCTCAACTCGGATTACGCAGGCCACCGGCTGACCTTCCAGCTCTTCGCACAGTCACCTCCTTTCGCGCACCTGGCCGCTGTTTACCGCAACTTCGACTGGGACGGCCCGCTCGACCTGGTCCGTTATGCGGCGGGACTGTCGGACAACGTGCTCGGGAGCCTCAAGTGACGACACACCAACGCATCCGTCGCTTCAATTCGGCCAAGACCTACCCGGAACAGAACCTCGACAACGACCTCGCGCAATCCGTCGTAGCAGGAGACACGGTGTACCTGCGCGGCCAGGTCGGGCAGGACCTCGATACGCGGGAAAGCGTCGGCATCGGGGACGTGGCGGCGCAGGCCGAGCAGGCGATGGCCAATATCGGCACGCTGCTGACCGAGAGCGGGAGCGAACTCGACGAGATCGTGAAGATCACCGTCTATCTGGTGGACATCCGTTACCGCGAGCCCGTCTACCGGGTGATGGGCCGGTGGCTGGCCGGGGTGCACTACGTCTCCACGGGACTGGTCGTGGACGCCCTCGCGCGGCCGGAATGGCTGGTGGAGATCGACGCCACCGCGGTCATCCCTGCCCGCAGGCGTGACGAGGCCGCCGCGCGACGCAGGCGGGAAGCGGACCAACGAGGGGAGACACTGTGACCTTCTCCATCGCCGCGCGCTGCGGGCGCACCGGCGCTTTCGGTGTGGCCATCAGTTCGTCGAGCCCGGCGGTCGCGGCCCGGTGCGCCTTCGTGCGACCGGGTACGGGTGCCGTCTGCACGCAGAACATCACCGATCCGCGTCTCGGACCGCGCCTCCTGCACCTGCTCGAACTCGGTGTTCCCAGTGACCAGGCGGTCGAACAGGTCGTGCGGTCGGAAGCCAGCATCGGCTATCGCCAGCTGACGGCGGTAGGTCTCACGGGGAAGCCGGGAAGCTACACGGGCGAGAAAGCGCTCGGCACATTCGGATCCGTCGTGGGTACCGACAGCGTGGCGGCGGGAAACCTGCTGGCGACGCCCGGCGTGCTCGACGCGATGGTTTCGGCGTTCGAGAACGATGAGGCCACACGCATGCCGAGGCGATTGCTGAACGCCCTGAAATGTGGGCTTGCCGCGGGCGGGGAGGAAGGTCCCGTACGGTCTGCCGGAATTCTGGTCACCCATGACGCGCCATGGCCGGTCGTGGACCTCCGGGTCGACTGGACGCAGGCAGATCCGATCGCCGAACTGGCGGCACTGCTGGACATGTGGGAGCCGCAACAGGACGCGTATGTCCAGCGTGGACTGGCTCCCGCGGCGGCGCCTGCCTTTGGTGTACCGGGAGACCGTTGAGGCATGGATCTGCATTCGCGTATCGAACGCCGGATCGCTCATGGTCAGCAGGACGCGATCAGGTTGAGTCATCTACTGCACGCCAACCCCGAGGTCGCCTGGGAGGAGGTGCGTGCGTCGACCTGGGTGGCCGGACGACTGGATGACCTCGGCTACGAGGTGACATCCGGGGTCTGCGATCTTCCGACCGCGTTTCGCGCGCGCATCGGCACGGGTCCGTTGCATATCGGGATCTGTGCCGAGTACGACGCCTTGCCCGGACTGGGGCACGCTTGTGGTCACAACATCATCGCCGCTTCGGCGGTGGCTGCCGCGGCCGCGCTGGCACCTGTCGTGGACGACGCCGGGCTGACCGTTTCGATACTCGGGACCCCGGCGGAGGAAGGCGGCGGTGGGAAGATCCTCATGTTGGAGCGGGGCGCTTTCGCCGGAATTCACGCGGCGATGATGGTGCACCCGGGGCCGGTGGACGTCGCCGAGGCGGATCCGTTCGCCGTCGCTCATCTCAACGTGAAGTTCCACGGCAAGGCGGCACACGCCGCCGCGTACCCCGAACACGGGATCAACGCCGCGGACGCTTTCACCGTTTCTCAGGTGGCGATCGGGCTGCTCCGCCAGCAACTGCCACATTCGACAAGGGTGCACGGCATCCTGACGAACGGGGGAGAGGCACCCAACGCAATTCCCGAGTCCACAGAGGGACGCTGGTACGTGCGGGCCAGCACTCTCGACGAACTACTCGACATCGAACCGCGTGTGCTGCGGTGTTTCGAGGCGGGAGCACTGGCCACGGGTTGCGAACTCGAGATCGAGCCGGAGAGCGCCCCGTACTCGGAATTCCTCAACGATCCCGACCTCGTCGCGGCGTACCGCCGGAACTCGGTGGCGATCGGCCGCCGATACGCCGATCCAGGGCCAGCGAGCAGGATGAACCGGGCATCAACGGATATGGGCAATGTGTCCAGGGTACTGCCCGCCATCCATCCCTACATCGGTATCGACTCGCTGCCCGCGGTCAACCATCAGCAGGAGTTCGCCGCACACTGCATCAGTCCAGCGGCCGACAATGCCGTACTCGATGCGGCCGCGGCGATGGCGTTCACCGCTGTGGATCTTGCGCTCGACACCGGCATATCGACGCGGTTGACCTCATGACCAAGGAGTCCATGGTGGACGGAACGCGGACCGAACGTGATTCGATCGGCGACCTCGAACTGCCCGCGCACGCCTATTACGGGGTGCACACCCGCCGCGCGCTGCTCAACTTCCCGATCACCGGAACACCGATCGCGGTGCATGAGGGTTTCATCAGCGCTCTTGTCTGCGTCAAACAGGCGGCCGCCATGGCGAACCGGGACCTCGGTCTGCTCGATCCGGTCAAGGCGGACGCGATCATCAAGGCCTGCATCGATATTCGCGCGGGTTGGGGACGGGACCAGTTCGTCGTCGACGTACTGCAAGGGGGAGCAGGCACCTCGACCAATATGAACGCCAACGAGGTCATCGCGAACAGAGCCCTCGAGTTGCTCGGACACGATCGGGGCGACTACTCGCGGCTCGATCCGATCGATGACGTCAACCTGTGCCAGTCGACCAACGATGTCTACCCGACCGCTGCGCGGCTCGCATTGCGCGGAAGGCTTCGGGAGCTCGGCGATGAGGTCTCCCGGCTGCGGGAAGTGCTGCTTGGTAAGGGCCGGGAGTTCTCCGGCGTCGTCAAGATGGGGCGCACCCAGCTGCAAGAAGCCGTTCCGATGACGCTGGGGCGCGAGTTCACCGCCTTCGGGGGGACGTTCGGCGATGACGTGGCCTGCCTGGAGCAGGTAGCGGCAGGGTTGGCTGACACGAATCTGGGTGGCACCGCGATCGGAACCGGTATCAACGCGCATCCGGGGTATCCGGCCCTGGCCCGCCGTCACCTCGCGTCACTCGCGGGTTCACCGGTGCGGGAGGCGTTCGACCTGGTCGAGGCCACGCAGGACGCCGCCGCGTTTGTCACGGTGTCGAACTCGGTGAAGCGGGTGGCGGTGAAGCTGTCGAAGATGTGCAATGACCTTCGGCTGTTGTCGTCCGGTCCGACCTGGGGGTTCGCGGAGATCACCTTGCCACCGGTGCAGGCCGGTTCGAGCATCATGCCGGGCAAGGTCAATCCGGTGATCCCCGAGGTGGTCAATCAAATCGCCTTCGAGGTGATCGGAAACGACGTCACCATCACCATGGCGGCCGAGGCCGGTCAACTGCAGCTGAACGCGTTCACCCCGCTCATCACACACAAGTTGCTCAGTGGCATAAACCATCTTGCCGCCGGCTGCCGGGCGCTACGCCTGCGATGTATCCCCGGCATCGCCGCCGATGCCGCTCGCCTCAGGGAGAGTGTCTCCACCTCGGTCGGCATGGTCACGGTACTCAGTCAGACCGTGGGTTACGGCCAGGCCAGCGCGATCGCGAAGGAGTCGCTCGCCACCGGGGTGCCCGTCGCGGACCTGGTGGCCGATCGCGGATTGCTGACTCGCGAGCAGGTCGCGGATCTGCTCGGAGCTCCGCCGTTACCCGACCATGGTGCGTTGACATAGCTGTTGGACGTCCATCCTGCCTGGCCGGAAGGACACCTTTGGTCTGTCGCTCATTTGGCGGCTACCCGGAGGCCACTTCGCGAGGATAGACCTTTGCTGTGAACAACGAGATGGCTTGGGTGGACCGGAGGCGTTTCCTCGCCGGGGTCGCGGGTGTCGCCGGCGCGGCCGCGCTCGGCACGATGCCCGCGGAGGCGACGATCCGGCCGGGACGAGACGAGTACCCCTTCACCCTCGGGGTGGCCAGTGGCGATCCGACCGCCACCGGGGTCGTCTTGTGGACGCGGCTGGCACCCAAGCCGTTCGAGCCGGGGGCAGGAATGCCCGCGGCGAAGGTATCCGTCGACTGGCAGGTCGCTTCGGACGAGCGGTTCCGCGACATCGTGCGGGACGGCACCGCCTGGGCCCTGCCGCAGCTCGGTCACTCGGTGCACGTCGAGGTCGAAGGCCTGCGGCCGGACCGTGAGTGGTTCTACCGGTTCCGCTACCGCAAGGACACCTCGCCGGTTGGCCGGACCAGGACGGCACCGGTCCATGGCGGAGCGCTCGCCTTCGCGGTCGCGTCGTGTCAGGCCTGGGACAACGGCTACTACCCGTCGTACCGCCATATGGCCGGTGAGGACCTCGACCTCGTGCTGCACCTCGGTGACTACGTGTACGAGGGCGGCATTGCGGCCGACGGCGGCTACCGGAGGACACGTACCCCCGACAGCCTGCGCGAGGCGCCCCGCGACCTGGAACGCTGGCGTATGCAGTACGCCCTCTACAAGAGCGACCCCGATCTTCAGGCCGCGCACGCGCGGTTCCCGTGGCTCGTCACATGGGACGACCACGAGGTACAGAACGACTACGCCAACACCCGGTCGCAGTACGAAGGCGACATCGGTGCGCTGCGGGCTGCCGCCTACCAGGCCTGGTACGAGCACCAGCCGGTACGCGCCCCGGCGCGGCCCGGACCGAACGGGCCGCGGATCTACCGTCGGCTGCGGTGGGGCAACCTCGTCCAGCTCGATGTGCTCGACGGCCGGCAGTACCGGTCCGTGCCGCCCTGTGGCTGGGGCGAGGCCGACGCGTGTGCCGCCGCCTACGACCCGTCGGTGACGATGCTCGGCTCCGAACAGGAACGCTGGCTCTACGACGGCTTCCGTACCTCTCGAGCCCGGTGGAACATCCTCGGCAACAACGTGATGCTCGGCCGCCTCGACCACGACGGCGACGCGGGTGACCGGCTCTGGCACGACGCCTGGGACGGCTTCCCCGCGGCCCGGAACCGCCTGATGGACGCGTGGGAGCGGCACCGTGTGCGCAACCCGGTCGCCTTGACCGGCGACTGGCACTCGACATTCGCCAACGACATCCTGCGCGACTTCGACGATCCGTCGTCGAAGGTGGTGGCCTCGGAGATCGTCGGGACGTCGATCTCCAGCAACGGTGACGGCGATGTCTACGGCCCGTACTACGGTCCGATGATCAAGCACAACCCGCATATCAAGTTCTTCGACGGCGACAGCCGAGGTTACGTGCGCTGCCGTGTCGATCGGGATCAACTGCGGGCGGACCTCCAGGTGGTCAGCACGGTGAGCAGGTCGAACGCGCCGGAATCGACGTTCGCTTCGTTCGCCGTCGAGGACCGCAGGGCAGGCGTGCAGGTGCTCTGAACCCCAACGTCCCTGCGACCTCGCCGCAGCGTGCGCGATTCCGGGGCATGGCCGTCAGGGTGTACGGGTGCGGTGGTTGCCCAGTTCGGCACTGATCTGTTTCGCGGTCTCCACCAGCGCGGGCACCACGTCCTCGCGTAGTCCCTCTGGAGTCGCACGTCCGGTGGAGGTGGACGAGGCGACCGCGGCGATGACGCGTTCTTCATGGTCACGGATGGGCGCGGAGAGCGAGATGAGGCCTTCCTCGCGTTCGTTGATCACCATGGACCAGCCTTGCATGCGTACCTCGGCCAGGATCTCGCGGAAGCGGTCCGGGTCTGTGACGGTGTAGGGCGTGAAGCGGGGTAGCCCGCATTCGGCGATGACCTGATCGATCCGCGCGGCCGGCTCCCAGGCCAGCAGTACGCGGCCGAGTGACGTGGCATGCGCTGCCACCCGGGTACCGGGAGCCACGGTGATGCTGAGTACCCGGCGCACCGGAACCCTGGCGATGTAGACGACCTCGTTGCCATCGAGGGTAGCCAGGGTGGTGGACTCGCCGGTCTGCTCCGCCAGCCGCATGAGGTAGGGCTGAGCCAGCTCGGTCAGCGCATGGGTGACGGTGTAGTGCTGGCCGATGGAAAGCACCCTCGGCGTCAGGGTCCACCTTCCGCCGGAAGTCGCCACATAGCCGAGGCGCTGCAGGGTCAGCAGGATCCGGCGTACGACCGGGCGGGAGAGCTGCGTGGCCTCGGCGAGCTCGCTCGCTGTCGGATTCGGCCGCTCCGCGTCGAAGGCCTGCAGTACCGCGAGGCCGCGCTCCAGCCCCTGGATGTGGTTCTGACTGCTCTTCTCGTCGTTCACCGACGTCATTTTCGCAGTCCTCCTTGACAGTCAGGGTGAGGCGTCGCACTATCAGACATCGTACACTCTCCGTTCAACGAGTACACATAGTGTACAGGAGGTGGAGCCAGATGTCGGTCGACGCTCGAGAACTTCGGCGATGCCTCGGTCATTTCGCGACCGGGGTCACGGTGATCACTTGTGCCGGGGACGGCATGCCGCATGGGGCGACGGTCAACGCCTTCAGTGCGGTCTCGTTGGACCCGCCGCTGGTGTTGGTGTCGCTGGACCGCAAGTCGAAGGCGTGCAAGTACCTCGACGGCGCGCCGTTCACCGTGAACGTGCTGACCGAACCGCAGGACGAGGTCGCGCTGCACTTCGCGGGCAAGCCGATGAACGGCGAACCCGAGTGGCAGCGCCCCGACTCGCGGTTGGCGCCGCAGCTGGCCGGGTCGCTGGCCACCATCTCGTGTACTCCATGGCGCAGCTACGACGGCGGTGATCACGTTCTCTACCTCGGCGAGGTGCAGCGGTTCGAGGTCGCCGGCGGCGATCCGCTGGTGTTCTTCCTCGGCGGTTTCCGCCACCTCGGGCCGGTCTACGAACCCGTGCCCTGGTTCGAATCCGCCGACTGCCCCAGCACGTCGTGGTTCGTCGCCTCGTCCTGAAATCCAGCTCAACAGCACAACGCATTCGAAGGAGCAGCAGTATGACCATTCAGGAAACGCCAAACGATCAGGCCACGCCGGAGCGTGCCAACGGCAACCGCCCGTTCACGGGGGAGGAGTACATCGAGTCGTTGCGCGACGGCCGCGAGGTCAACCTCTACGGCGAGAAGGTCAAGGACATCACCACGCACCCGGCGTTCCGCAACCCGATCCGGATGACCGCAAGGCTCTACGACTCATTGCACGACCCGGACAGGAAGGACGAGCTGACCGTCCCCACCGACACCGGCAACGGTGGGTTCACCTTCCCGTTCTACCGGGCCGCCCGTTCGGTCGACGATCTGTTCGCCGACCGGGATGCGATAGCGGCGTGGGCGCGGATGACCTACGGCTGGATGGGGCGCAGCCCGGACTACAAGGCCGCGTTCCTCGGCACCCTCGGCGCCAACGCCGAGTTCTACGAGCCGTTCGGCGACAACGCCCGCCGCTGGTACGCCGAGTCCCAGGAGAAGTGCCTGTACTGGAACCACGCGATCGTGCACCCGCCAGTGGATCGCAACAAGGAGCTGAACGAGGTCAAGGACGTGTTCGTGCACGTCGAGGACGAGCGCGACGACGGACTGATCGTCTCCGGCGCCAAGGTCGTGGCCACCGGTTCAGCGCTCACCCACTACAACTTCATCGCCCACTACGGACTGCCCTTCAAGGACAAAGAGTTCGCCCTCGTGTGCACGGTGCCGATGAACGCGCCGGGCATGAAGCTGATCTGCCGCAACTCCTACACCAGCATGGCCAACCAGATGGGCACCCCGTTCGACTATCCACTGTCGAGCCGCCTGGATGAGAACGACACGATCTTCATTCTGGACAAGGTCAAAATCCCGTGGGAGAACGTCTTCATCTACGGCGACGCCGACAAGGTCAGCAGCTTCGTGCCCGGTTCCGGGTTCCTGGAGCGGTTCACCTTCCAGGGCGTGACGCGGCTCGCGGTCAAGTTCGACTTCCTCGCCGGTCTGCTGCTCAAGGGTGTGGAGGCCACTGGCACCAAGGACTTCCGCGGGATTCAGACCCGGATCGGTGAGGTCATCGCCTGGCGCAACATGTTCTGGGGACTCTCCGACGCGATGGCCGCCAACCCGGGCAAGTGGAAGGACGGCACGTTGCTGCCGAACCTGAACTACGGGATGGCCTACCGCTGGTTCATGACCGTCGGCTACCCGCGCGTGCGCGAGATCATCATGCAGGATCTCGGATCCAGCCTCATCTACCTGCCCTCGCACGCCGCCGACTTCAAGTCCCCCGAGGTCCGGCCGTACCTCGACCAGTACGTGCGCGGCTCGAACGGGATGGACTCGGTCGAGCGCGTGAAGCTGATGAAGTTGATCTGGGACTCCATCGGCAGCGAGTTCGGTGGCCGCCACGAGCTCTACGAGCGCAACTACGCGGGCAACCACGAGGGTGTCCGAGCCGAACAACTGATGGCCATGGAGAACTCCGGCCAGGCCGACACGATGCGCGGTTTCGCCGAACAGTGCATGGCTGAGTACGACCTGGACGGTTGGACCGTGCCCGATCTGTTCAACAACGACGGCAGCATCGCGGCGCTGCACCAACGCTGAGAAGGGAAGCATGATGACGGCAACGGAACATTCGGCGACGGCGGCGGGTTCGGGAGTTTCGGCCACACAGGCGTTTCGTGCGAGCCGGCAGCACCAAACCGAGGATGCCGCGTCCCCCGAGCGGGTTTCGGCGGTGGTGAAGGCGGTGCTGGACGGCGTGCACGAGGCCATCCGTACCCAGCAGGTCACCTATCCCGAGTTCGTCGCGGCCAAGCAGTGGCTGATCGACGTCGGCGAGGGTGGCGAATGGCCATTACTGCTCGACGTGTTCGTCGAGCACGAGGTCGAGGCGGTGGCCGCGGCCAGACAACAAGGCACCAAGGGCACCATCCTCGGACCGTACTACCTGCCCGGCGCACCAGAACTGCCCGCGGTGAGCACGCTGCCCATGCGTGCGGACGAGCAGGGGACGCCTTTCGTGCTCGCCGGACAGGTACGTGACACCGAGGGCAAGCCCGTCCCGGGCGCCGAGCTGGACATCTGGCACGCCGACCACGAGGGCTACTACTCCGGGTTCGCCGGGCACATTCCTGATGGCAACCTTCGCGGTGTGGTCGTCGCAGGCGAGGACGGCCGGTTCGAGATCGGCACGATCCAGCCCGCCCCGTACCAGATTCCGACCGACGGTCCCACCGGCAAGTTGATCGAGGCCGCGGGCTGGCACCCGTGGCGTCCCGCGCACCTGCACCTGATCGTGCGGGCGCCGGGTTTCCGGCCGATCACCACGCAGCTGTACTTCGCCGGTGACGAATGGCTCGACTCGGACGTAGCCGAGGCGACCAAACCCGAGCTGGTTCTCGAACCGCGGTCGCAGGCGGACGGCCGGCGTCGCTCCGAGTACGACTTCGTGCTCGAACCCGCCTGATCCCGTGGGCGCTTTGCGGCTCCCCGGAAAGCGCCCACGGCCTGATTGGAGAGTCCTAGGATGAGCGATCTGCAGATCGATCGCGTGGAAACGGTGCTGCTGGATGTACCGCTGCGACGCGCCCACCGTTTCGCCCGCGTCGGTATGGACGCACAGCCGGTGCTACTGGTGTTCCTCCGTACCGCGGGCGGGATCACCGGGGTCGGCGAAGGAGTCGTGCCGGGCGGCCCGTGGTGGGGTGGCGAGTCGGTGGAGACCATGCAGGTGATGATCGAGCGCTATATGGCGCCGATCCTGCTCGGCCGCGAGGTCGACGACATCGCGGGCATCGGGGTGGACATCGCCGATGTGCTGGCCAACAATCTCTACGCGAAAACAGCCGTCGAGGTCGCACTGCACGATGCCTGGGCGCGTTGTCTCGGCGTGCCGGTGCACACGTTGCTCGGCGGGTTGGCCCGCCGCTCGATACCGGTCACCTGGGCACTGGGCACCGAATCGGCGCCCGTGGTGATCGAGGAGGCCCTCGGTAAGCTCGACGCCGGTTCCCATCACACGTTCAAACTCAAGATGGGTGCGCAATCGCCGGAGGCCGATGTCGAGCGCGTGACGACCATCGCCGAGAAACTCGCGGGCACCGCGGGTGTGCGCGTCGACATAAACGCACGCTGGGACCGGCTCACCGCGCTGGCCCAGTTGCCCAAACTCGCGGACGCGGGCATCGAACTGGTCGAGCAACCCGTGCCCGGCAGCGAGATCGAGGCCCTTGCCGAACTCACGCGGACGCTCCGGATACCGGTTATGGCAGACGAGAGTCTGCGCACCCCGACCGACGCGTTGCGTCTGGCCAGGCTGCGCGCCGCCGACGTCTACTCGTTGAAAACCACCAAGTCCGGCGGATTGCGGAACACCAAGGCCATCTCCGAAATCGCCGGGGCCGCGGGGATTCCGTGCCATGCGGGCACGTCCATCGAAACCGGTATCGGTACCGCGGCCTCGCTGCACGTCGCCTGTGCCGCCCCCGCCGTCACCTGGGGCAGTGAACTGTTCGGCCCGCTCCTGTTGCGCGAGGAGCTACTGACCACACCGCTGCGCTATGCCGACGGCGAACTGCACCTGCCCGACGGTCCCGGCCTCGGCGTTGAACTCGACCCCGACGCCGTACGCGCCTTCACCAGGAGCTGATCCAACCATGCTGTTCCACCTCCGGATGGATGTCGCCATCCCACACGACCTTGAGCCGAAAGTACGCGAGGAGTTGGTAGCCAAGGAGAAAGCCCGCGCACTGGAACTTCAGCGCGCGGGCAAATGGCCACACCTGTGGCGCATCGTGGGCAAGTACAGCAACATCAGCGTGCTCGACGTCGACTCACCCGACGAACTGCACCGGATCCTCTCGAGCCTGCCGTTGTTCCCGTTCATGCGGATCGAGGTCTCCGCGCTGACACAGCATCCCTCCGATCTGGCGGCGCAGTCATGAGCGCGCCCGTCGCTGAGGCAGCGGCGCCCCTGTGGCACGGGGTGGGTGAGGTGCCGGCCGGTTTCGGTCCCTGTGTGGTGACGCTCGGAGTCTTCGACGGCCTGCACCGTGGCCATACCCGGCTCGTCGAGCGCGCCCTGCGGGTCGGTTCCGACCGGCGGCTGCCCACGGTGGTGGTCACCTTCGACCCGCATCCCGCGCGCGTGCTGGGGTTGCCCCGGGATACGGCACAGCTGAGTACCGTCGATCGGCGCGCCGAGCTGGCCCGAAGGCTCGGGGTGGACGCCATCTGCGTACTGCCCTTCACCCCCGAGTTCGCCACGCTTGGTCCGGCCGAGTTCGTCGAACAGGTTCTGGTTGGTGGGCTTCGTGCGCAGGCGGTCGTGGTCGGCGCCGACTTCACCTTCGGGCACCGGGCCGCGGGCACCGTCGAGACGCTGCGCGATCTCGGTTCCCGGCACGGCTTCTCCACGCACGGCGTCGACCTGCTGCACGCGGTTGGTGCCCGATGCTCGTCGACCGCCGTTCGGGAGTGCCTGCGTCTCGGCGACGTCCACGGTGCGACTCGCATTCTCGGCCGGCCGCATCACGTCGAAGGCACGCTGCGACCCGCAGGGGCCGGGGCGACCGAACTCGTGGTCGCCCCGGGAACCGCGGTGCCCGCGTCCGGCCGCTACCTCGGCAGGCTCAGCGGGACCGGGCCGATCACGTTGCGGGTGACCGGTGACGGCAGGTTGCTCCTGGAGTCCACGGGTGTGCGACGCGGTGCCGGCGGTGTCGAGTTCATCGACCGGATGGAGCCGCGATGAACACCGTCGAACAACGACTGCGGCGGCTGGAGGACCTCGACGCGATCCGCCAGCTCGATGCCACGTACTGCCGTCTGCTGGATGACGGTGACTGGGACAGGCTCGTCGAACTGTTCACTCTGGACGGTGAGTTCATCGGACTCGACCGGGTACGCGGCCGCGAAGAGCTGCGCCGGTTCTTCGGTGCGCTCGCCGAAGGGGGCCTGATCGCGTTCTGGCACTACGTCACCAACCTCGAGATCGCGATCGAAGGGGACACCGCCGAGGTGCGTTCCGCGCTGTGGCAGCCATGCGTGCAGAACGGCATTCCGCACGTGGCCGCGGGGCGGTACCACGACAGACTGGTGCGCCTCGACGGACAGTGGCGCTACGCCAGCAAGCAGGTCGCGTTCGACTACTTCGCCCCACTGACCGACGGGTGGGACCACGGCCGGTTCACCGTCAAATCCGCCGAACAGACCTATGGAGCGTTGCGATGACCGATATGCGAGCTGTCTTCGACGGACCCGCGGACGGACCGGTGCTTGTCCTCGGGCCCTCGCTGGGGACCGACTTCGGCCTGTTCGACGCCCAGGTCGCGACCCTCGCCGAGCGGTACCGTGTCCTGCGGTTCAACCTGCCTGGCCACGGCGGCGCCCCGGCTCCGCCCGGGCCGTACAGCATGGCCGGGATGGCAGGCGACGTGCTCGCGTTGCTCGATCACCACGGCATCGAGCGCTGCCACTACGCGGGGGTCTCCATCGGCGGCGCGATCGGCTTGCAGCTCGCGCTCGACGCCGGTCACCGGCTCGCCAGCCTGACCGTCTGCGCTTCCTCCGCGCGCTTCGCCGACCCCGGTTCCTGGCCGGTGCGGGCCGCCACCGTGCGCGCCGAAGGCACGGCGGCCATGCTCGCCTCGCGTGCCGGAACCTGGTACACCCACGAGTTCGCCCGTAGGGAACCGGCCGAATCCGGGCGGTTACTCGATATGTTGCGCGGCACCGCCGCCGAGGGGTATGCCGGGTGTTGCGAAGCGATCGCCACCTTCGACGTACGTGATCGCCTCGGCGAAATCCGTGTCCCGACGCTGGCGCTCGCGGGCGCCGACGATCCCGCCACCCCACCCGAGATGTTGCGGCAGATCGCCGAAGGCGTTCCGCACGCGCGAATGGTCGTCGTGCCGGATACGGCCCACCTGCTCAATGTCGAGGCGCCCGGCGCCGTGAATCACGAGCTCGCCGCACACCTGGTGAACGCGTCCAGTGAGGCAGGACATGGATAAGGTCTTCCCGACCGCGGCCGCGGCCGTCGCCGACATTTCCGACGGTGCCTCGCTTGCCGTCGGCGGCTTCGGTATGTGCGGTGTGCCGACCGTGCTGATCGCGGCCCTGCTGGAGCAGGGCGCCACCGAACTCGAGACCATCAGCAACAACCTCGGTGTCGACGGTTTCGGCCTGGGCACCATGCTGTCCGCGGGCCGGATCCGGCGCACGATCGGCTCCTACATCGGCAACAACAAGGAGTTCGCCCGCCAGTATCTGGCTGGGGAGCTGGAGGTCGAGCTGACCCCGCAGGGGACGCTGGCCGAACGGTTGCGTGCCGGCGGTGCGGGCATCCCCGCCTTCTACACCCCGGCCGGTGTCGGCACGCTGGTCGCCGACGGTGGGCTGCCGTGGCGCTACGGCGCCGACGGTTCGGTCGCCGTGGCCTCACCGGCCAAGGAAGTCCGCGAGTTCGGCGGGACGCGGTATCTGCTCGAACACGCCCTTGCCCCGGACTTCGCACTCGTCCACGCGTGGAAGGCGGATCGGCACGGCAACCTCGTGTACCGGCACGCAGCCAGCAACTTCAATCCGGACTGTGCCGCGGCAGCGAAGATCACCGTGGCGCAGGTCGAGCACCTCGTCGAGCCAGGCGAGCTCGACCCGGACAGTGTGCACACGCCCGGAGTCCACGTGCAACGCGTCGTGCTCGTGCCAGACCTCGTCAAACCGGTCGAATTCCGGACCACAAAGGAGGCGTCGTGAGCCGCAGCCGCGAGGAACTCGCCGCCCGGGTCGCCGAAGAGCTACCCGACGGCTCGTACGTCAACCTCGGCATCGGTATGCCCACCCGCGTTCCCGCGCACATACCGCCGGAACGCACGGTGGTCATTCACTCCGAGAACGGGATTCTCGGTGTCGGTGCCTATCCGACCGAGGACGAGGTGGATCCGGATCTGATCAACGCCGGGAAGGAAACGGTGACCGTTCGCCCCGGGGCCAGCTACTTCGCGTCCTCGGCGAGCTTCGGCATGATCCGCGGCGGGCATATCGACGTCGCGGTGCTGGGCGCGATGCAGGTCAGCGCCACCGGCGATCTGGCCAACTGGGCCATCCCCGGAAAGATGATCAAGGGGGTCGGCGGGGCCATGGATCTCGTGCACGGTGCCCGCCGGGTGATCGCCATGACCGAGCACGTCACCAGGGACGGCGCGCCCAAGATCGTGGAAAGCTGCACACTGCCGCTGACCGGCCAGGGCTGCGTCGACCGCATCATCACCGACCTCGCCGTCATCGACGTGACCGAGTACGGCCTCGAACTCGTCGAATGCGCGCCCGGTGTAAGCCAGGCACAGATCGAGTCGGCGACGGCAGCCCCCCTGCAACCCCCCCGAGTTCGCAGTTTCGGGCCGTGAGTTTGCAGTTCCAGGGCATGAGTTCGCAGTTTCAGTGGCGAAACCACGTCGGTCTTCGAGTCAGGTACCGAGTACGACCACCGCTTCGGGTTGGCCTTCGCGCTGGACGGTTCCCGGCTTTACATCGTCGACACCAGAACCGGGCACATCAGGGCGTTCGGCGTGACCACCCGAGGCACGGTCCGCAGCCGCAGCCCTCGGCGAGATCGGCCCCGAAGGTCCAGTTTGGAATCGGGTACCGGTCGGAGACGGACGCCGGATCGGGGTGTCGCGTGCTCGTTCGGGGTACCCGGGTGTGGTGAGTACCAGTCCTTCCTCCGTCGTCCGCGCTGTCACCGTTGTCGCAGATGTGCTGCGCCTCGCTGTGTTGGCGGGTGTGGCCGTTGTCGCCCTTTCGAACGACGTGGAAGGCGCCGTCAGGTTCACACTGGTGCTGTTGATTCTGCTTACCGCCCGCCGATTCCGGATTCCGCCGCCGTTCGACCTCGCGGCGTGCTTGCTGTTGCCCCTGGCGACCATGGCGTCGGTATGGAACTGGTATCGGCAACTGTTGTGGCTGGACTGGGTGATGCACGGGATGGCGACCGGCGCGCTCGCGGCGATGGTGTACCTGCTCCTGGTGCGCGGCCCACTACTGCCGTCGCCCCACGAGCAGCGTCGCGCATCGATCGTCATCCTGACGACTCTGGTCGGCATGGCGGCCGGAGTCGTGTGGGAGTTCTACGAATGGTTCGCGGAGATCGTGGTAGGAGTGCACATCGGTGTCGGTTACGAGGACACGATCGCCGACCTCGCGATGGACACGCTCGGCTCACTGCTGGCGGGACTGGGACTGCTCGCGTGGGCGGCGCACGGTCACGGTGACTATCGAGGCCGGCTGCTGGCCGGCGAATCCTGAGTATCGCCATACGGCGTCCCAAGTTTTCACCTTCCGGCTTCGGGTAGCCGCTGTGGGGTGTGGAGCCGAGTGTTGCGCAGCGTCACGCTGCTCGCGGTATGCCTGCCTGCGGCCGCATGCGGTCTGCCCGGCGACCCTGGCAACACTTACGCGCAAGCCCGCGGGGGCCAGATGCACGTGGGGGTGATCGACCACGAGCCGTGGACGGTCGTCGAGGACGGCGAGGTTGTCGGGGGTGTGGAGACGCGTCTGGCCACCGAGTTCGGCGGTTCGATCGACGCCGAGGTGGTGTTCCATCCGGGGACGGAGTCGGAGTTGGCCTCCGCGGCGCACCGGTTCGAACTAGACCTGATCATCGGTGGCCTGACCACGAAGTCGCCCTCGGGCAGCAACATCGCCATGAGCCCGCCATACCTCACCGAGCGGGTGATCGTCGCGGCTCCGGCCGGGGTGGCACTGGTCGAGGAGCTGGGCGGTGAGGTGGTCGCCTACCGCTCCGACGAACGCGCCCTTGCCGCCTACATCCGGGACAAGGGCGGTTCACCACGTCCGGTCGAGGACCTCCGTGCGGTGAGTTCGGGCGGCCGGACCCTGGTCGCCGTACCGGCCTGGGAGGCCGACGGAAGGGGCCTCCGACCGACGCCGGTCACGCTCGTCGAGCACAAGCACGTCCTCGCGGTGCCGCCGGGGGAGAACCGCATGCTGCTCGAACTCGCCGAGTTCCTCGACCTGCACGGTGCGGCCGTCCGGGAGCGCCTGCCGGGAGGTGGGCGATGAAACTGGCACCGAACAACGAACTGCCGGATGGTCTCGTCCAGGAGATGCGCAGGGGCACCTGTCTCGTCACCGCGATGATCGCGTACCTGGTCGTCGACGTCGTGGTGCTGTACCTGCTCATGGGCGGATCGCAGTCGGCGATGGCACTGGTCATCGAGGACGGACTAGAACTCATCCCACCGCTGCTGTTCGTGATCACGACCCGGATCCGGAAGAAGCCGCCGACGCCGAAGTACCCATACGGATTCCATCGGGTCGTCACGCTCGGGTTCTTCGGCTCGGCCCTGGCACTGCTGGCTTTCGGCGTAGTGATCTTCGCGCTGGCGGTGCAGTCCTTGCTGCAACTGGAGCACCCGACGATCGGCTCCCGAGAGGTGTTCGGCGAGCGGGTCTGGCAGGGATGGCTGGTCATGAGTTGGCTGATTCTGAGTGTGGCCGCGCCCGTAGTCATCGGGCGCATGATGCTTCGCCCGGCCCGCATGGTGAACAACAAAATCCTCTTCGCCAGCGGGCGAATGCTGGCCGCCGACTGGCAGTCGACGCTGGCCGCCGCCATCGGCCTGGCGGGTATCGCCGTCGGCTGGTGGTGGGCCGATGCCGTCGCCGCGGGGGCCATCGCGATCGGGATCATGGGAGACGGGGTGCGCAACACCAAGCGGGCCGCTTTGGCGCTGGTCGACCGGATGCCGGCGAAGGTCGGAACCGGGACGACAGTGGAACTTGTGGAGCAGGTCGAGCGACTTGTCGAACGGGTCGACTGGACCGGCGACGCGGAGGTGCGCCTGCGCGAGTACGGCCAGGTGTACTTCGGCGAAGTGGTGGTCAATGTGGGGGACAAGGCGGTGGACGCGAACCGGCTGGAGGATCTCTACGAGCAGATCACCGGCCTCGACTGGCGGTTGCAGGAAGTCCTCGTCGTCCCGGTCCGGCAGATGGCCGGTCAGGTGCGGGCCCAGGTGAGTGACAACCACTAACGGGACGGCTGACCCGTTCAGCGGTACTACTCCGGTGCATCAGCTGCTTCGACCTTCGTGCTCAGCAGGAACTCCTCGCTGGCGTAGCCGTCGTAGATCGCGGACTGGACCAGGCCGTACTTCTCGCGGTACTTCTCGTAGGAGAACGTCTGCACGGTCCCCTCGGCGGTCACGAGATCGCCTTCGGTGAAGTTCTGGGTCTGTTGCCGCAGAAGCACCAGCAGGGTGGTGTCGCCGTAGTCGCCCGCCCTGAGCACGAGGGCGTGCTTGTTGAGGGACACATCGACCTTGGCGGTGACGTCGACGTGCTCGCCCACATGGTTCGCGCCGGCGAAGTAGTCCTTGCCCGTTTGGTCTCCCTGGCCCTGCTGGCCCGCGGTGGTGGTGAGCGGTGCCCGCTCCGTGGTGGTCTCCTCGGGGACCGAGCCGCTCTCGTTCCCGCACGCGGCCACGGCCCACGGGCTCGCCGCCAGTGCGGCGGCGATGGTGAGCAGGCTGAGGCGCTGTGACTTGTCCGGTCGCATGATCAAACCTCTGTTGGTCGGCGTTCAGGGGCCTTGTTGTCACCGCACCCCGCATACCCGCTGTGCGCGAGTCGAAGCGAATGGTTACCAACCCGATAAGGTGGTGGGCAGCAGGAGGAATGCCAAGTCAGGCGCCTTCCCGAGTTCCATAGAACTATGAAACTTTCGAGTAGGGTCCTGACACGAACGCTTCGCTGTGCTTTCATCACCAACACCGGACTGGGAGGCGGACAGCGATGGCAACTCTCGACCCAGACGACCTGGCACCAACGGGTCGCCCCAAGGTTATCCGCGCGGCGGTCGGCCGCGAGCACCAACTCACGAGGACCGTAGCGACCCGGCGGGAGGACGCCTTCGCACTGCGGTGATACGAACTCCGCTGGCCCGCGCAGCGGCGCCGCGGTCTGGGGTGCATCGGTGAAACTGGGGAGCCGGTGCAGGGAATATTCGCGTCCATTGTAGATACTGACGTGGGTGGAGACTGGAAGTCGCCACCCCGGTGGTACGCGGAACTACGCACGCTGGTCGAACCGAAGGTCGTACGCGGCAGGCCGGCATTGCTCGACGAACTGTCACTGGTGATCCCAGTCTGAAAAAGGGGCAACATGCTAAGAAGGTTCACGGTGTCCGCCATCGCGGCCACGCTCGCCACGGTTCTCCTCGGATGTGGTCCCGCGCCGGGTGATCCCGGTGCGAGCGCGGCCGAGGGCACGGGCCCCGTACTCACCATCAGCGCCATTCCTGATCAGGACCCCGACAAGCTGCAACGGCTGTACGCCACCGTGTCCGATCATCTTTCCGCCGAACTCGGCGTGGAGGTCCGATACGTGCCGGTTACCGACTACGCCGCATCGGTGACCGCGTTCCGGCGTGGTGACCTGCAGCTGGTGTTCTTCGGCGGGCTGACCGGAGTGCAGGCGCGGGCGCAGGTTCCCGGCGCGGTGCCCATCGCCCAGCGCGACATCGATGCCGAATTCCGCAGCGTGTTCGTCGCCCGTGTCGATGGTGATCTGAAGCCGGTGCAGGACGTGGCCGGACTGCGGTCCCTGACAGGGCACTCCTTCACCTTCGGCAGTGAGTCGTCCACCTCGGGAAGGCTCATGCCGCAGTACTTCCTCGGCGAGGCTGGGGTGACCCTCGACGATCTCAACGGGCAGGCAGGATTTTCCGGCTCTCACGACGCCACGGCGAAGCTGGTCGAGGCGGGCACCTACGACGCGGGCGCACTCAACGCCGCCGTGTGGGATGCGCGGGTCCGCGAAGGAACCGTCGATACGACGAAGGTTCGCGAGATCTTCCGGACACCCACGTATCACGACTACCACTGGGTGGCGCGGCCCGATGTGGACGAGCGGTTCGGACCGGGGTTCACCGAGCGACTGCGGGAGGTGCTGCTGGCCCTCGACGGCGATGACGAGCAGCAACGCCAGATCCTCGAACTGTTCCAGGCGGAGCGGTTCATCAGTACGGAAGCCGCCAACTACGAGCGGATCGAGACGGTCGCCCGCTCCGCCGGATTGTTGCGCTGATCGCGATGGCGAATCCAGCGGCGATCGACCTCGGCGACGTCAGTGTCCGGCTCGGTTCCGTGCAGGCACTTTCCGGCATCGAACTGACCATCCTCCGGGGCGAGCGGGTGGCGGTCATCGGCCCGAGCGGCGCGGGCAAGAGCACGCTCATCGGCCTGATGAACGGAACGGTTCCCGCCACCAGCGGACGGGTACACACGCTGGGTTGTGACTACCGGCGGGCCTCGGCCAGACAACTGCGCGCTACCCAGCGCCGTGTGGGCACCATCCACCAACGGTTCGACCTGGTGGAACAGTTGCGGACGGTGCACAACGTCAACGCGGGCAGGCTCGGCGCCTGGCCGTTCTGGAAGGCGGCGCTTTCCCTGGTGCTGCCGCGCGACCTGAAAGACGTGCACGCCGCGCTCGACCGGGTGGGTATCGGCGGGAAACTCAACGAGCGCACGGGTGATCTCTCCGGCGGTGAGCAGCAGCGGGTCGCCATCGCCCGCGTGCTCGTTCAGCAGCCAGCGATGATCCTGGCGGATGAGCCCGTCGCGAGCCTGGATCCAGCTCGCGGCCTGGAAATCATCAACCTGCTGCTCGATCTGAGCGCGGAGGAGAACGCGACGCTGGTCGCCAGCCTGCACGACGTGGAGATGGCACTCGGAAGGTTCGACCGGGTGATCGGGTTGCGTGCCGGCCGCATCGTCTTCGACCGGCCCGCCCAACAGCTCAACGAAGGGGACGTGGCCGAGCTGTATGCGTTCGAGCAGGACTTGAGGCAGGAGGCATGAGCGACCGGCACCGTGGTCTGGCCGGGTACGGCACCCAGCGATGGGCGGCCCGTCGGCGAGTGAGGCAAGGGCCATGACCGTCTCCCTGCGCGCTCCTGATCGCACTCCGGGCGGGAATCGGCCATCCCGTCCCGCACGGCCCGACCGACCGGGAACCCAGCGTCGGTCGCGGCGCCGGCGGGGGTGGATACTCGCCGCTGTCGTCGCCGTCATCGGCTCGGTCGTGCTCGCCGGATGGGGCAGCGACAGCGGCGACGCCATCGTCAAACCGGACGGTCTCTCGCTGATCGGCGAGTTCTTCACGGCCGCGCTGCATCCGCGGGCCGACGCCGAATTCCTTGCCTTGGTCGGCAAGGAGACGGTGACCACGCTCAGCTACGCGGTCCTCGGCACGGCGCTCAGCCTGGTGCTCGGCGTGGTCGGTGGCGTACTGACCTCGCAAACCTGGTGGGAGGCCGGGTCTGGGCGGCGACGCAGGCGAGGCACGGCCGGGTGGCTGCTGGCGCGGGGAGTCCTTGTGGTGCCCCGCGGCATCCACGAGGTCGTGTGGGGGCTGTTCTTCCTCGTCGTGTTCGGTCTCGATCCGCTCGTCGCGGTGCTCGCCATCGGCATCCCGTTCGGCGCGGTGACCGCGAAGGTGTTCTCCGAACTGCTCGACGAGACCTCGCGCCGTCCCTACTCGGCCCTGCGCGCCGCGGGCGCGGGCAAACGGGCGGCGCTGCTCTACGGTCTGCTGCCGCCCGCGATGTCGGATTTGTTGTCCTACGCCTTCTACCGCTTCGAATGCGCCATCCGCAGTGCGACGATCCTCGGACTCGTCGGCGCGGGCGGCCTGGGTTTCCAGATCGCGCTGAGTTTTCAGACGTTGCGTTATCAGGAGATCTGGACCCTGCTCTACGCCCTCATCCTGGTCAGCGTCGCGGCCGACTTCTGGAGCTCGGTGGTGCGCACGCGCCGGTCCGCCGCGCACCGGCAGCGCCGCCGTGGGGTCGTGCCGCTGGAGGGTGGTACGACGGGGAATGCGGTGCCGTCGCCGCACGAGCGAGGACGCGCGCCGCGCTGGGACCCGGTGCTGGTGGGATCGATGCTCGCGGGTGTGTTTCTCTGTGGCTTCTCCACCTGGTGGATCGGTCTGGACGTCTCGGTGATCTGGGACGGGCGCACCTTGGAGCTGACCGAGACCGTGCTGGCGGAGGCCTGGCCACCGGTCCTCGGCGCGTCCGGCATCGGCACCCTGTTCGAGCTCGGTGTCGTCACGCTGGCGATGTCGATCATCGCGACCGCTATCGCCTTCTGCGCCGGGTATCTGCTCGCCTTCCCCGCGGCGAACCTGCCCCACCTCGGCCGCAGGACACGCACCGGAACGGCCGGCCGCTGGGGCAGGCTTGTGGTCGTCGCGGTCAGCAGGCTGCTGCTCGTCGTGCTGCGCACCATTCCGCCCCCGATCTGGGCGCTGCTGTTCCTGTTCGTGCTGTTCCCCGGGATCCTGCCCGGCGCGCTGGCACTCGGTGTGTACACCACGGGCGTGCTGGCCAGGCTCATGGCCGAGGCAGCGGAGAACCTGGACGGCAGGCCACTGCGGGCCCTGCGGGCGCACGGAGCATCGGAGATGCAGGTCTTCTGCTATGCCGTCGTGCCGGCCGCCACGCCCCGCTTCGTCGCGTACGGGCTGTACCGGTGGGAGGTGGCCATCCGGGAGACCGTCGTGGTGGGTGTCGTCGGCGCGGGCGGTCTCGGGCTGCTGCTCAACGAGCAGCTCAGCAGCTTCGACTACGGCGGGGTCCTGACCACGCTGATCGCACTGATCGTGCTGACCCTGCTGGTCGACCTCACCAGCGCCGCGATTCGCAGGACGCTGCGCTGAGCGGCTGGTTCGGCTGAACCGGAGGCCGGTACCGGTTACCGGGCAAGGAACTCCGAGACCACGGCACTGGTGGCAGGCCGGCATTCGTCGAAGTAGCCGTGGCGCGCGCCGGGGAAGATGTGCGTGCGCGCGCCGGGGATGTGCGCGGCGAGGACGGCGGCGTTGCCCGGCGGGGCGAGCAAATCCTGGTCACCGTGCAGGACGAGGGTGGGCGCGGCGATCTGGGGCAGGACAGCGCAGGTGTCGTGTTCGTTGCTGGCCCGCAGGTGCCACCGTCTGGCGTGGGCGGGCATATCCGGGTCACCGAGTGTCGTGTAGGGGCCGGGGTGCGTTTCGCGCCATGCCGGGGTGTACATCAGGTCGGCCAGCGTCTCGGCGGAATCGGGGCGGTTCAGTGCTCTACGGACCTCGTTGCCGCGCTCGATGCCGAGCGTTCCGCCCGGTGAGGTGCAACCGAGGACCAGGCGCCGAACCCGTTGCGGGTGACGTGCGGCGATCCACTGCGCGACGCGCCCGCCCATCGAGGTTCCGTAGATGTCGGCGCGGTCGATCTCGAGATGATCGAGCACCGTGATCGCGTCCTCGGCGAAGCCAAGGGTGGAGTAGGCGCGGTCGGGTTTGTCGCTGGCGCCGGTTCCTCGGTAGTCCATCGTGATCGTGGCGCGGGTGTTGTGGAAGTCCTCGCGCGAACGGTTCCACCAGGTGTGGTTGTTGGCCTGTCCGGCCAGTAGCAAGATCGCCGGGCCCGCGCCGCGGAGCTGGAAGGCCAAGCGGGTGCCGTCGGGACTGCGAACGTGTCCGTCGATCGTGCTCACTGGCTGGGTCCTTCCGTGCGCGACGCTGGTCAAGATACCGACCCCGGAAAAAGCCGATGCGCCGCGCGACGCAGGTGGGAATCATGGCGGCATGCGGACCCCTGTGGAGATCCTGTCGGACGGCGAGGTGACGTTGCGCCGCTGGCGCGTGGCGGACGCCGAAGCGCTGCGGCGGGCGGTCTCCGGTTCACTCGACCACCTCGCTCCGTGGATGCCGTGGGCTGTCGACGGCTACGGCGAGAGCGAAGCCGCGGCCTTCCTCGCGCTGACCCGGAAGAAGTGGGAGTCGGGGGAGGCGTTCGAGTACGCGATCCTCGGGGCCGGCGAGGAGGTCGCGGGCAGCTGTGGCCTGATGGCCAGGATCGGTCCTGGCGGACTGGAGATCGGGTACTGGTTGGCGAAGCCGCGCACCGGTCGCGGCTGGGCCACGCGAGCGGCACGACTGCTGACGACAGAGGCGTTCCGGATGGGATCGGACCGGGTCGAGATCGTGCACGACGTGGCCAACGAACGCAGTGCCGCGGTACCGCGGCGGCTGGGGTTCGCTCCGGTCGGCAGGAGTCCGGCACAGCTGCCGGGCGGTACGGCCAGTACCGGAACCATCCTGGTCTGGCGGCTTCTCGCACCGGCCACTGGTTCTGTTTAGTTAACCGCCGGATCGCGGGGTACCCGTCGGTGGCACGCAGTCCGAGCCACTGGAAGGAGGACCGATGACGGCCACCGAACGCGTCACCGGCACCCGCGACGAGAACTTCAACCTCATCAGCGTCCTGTACCACACCCTGCAGGAGGTGGAGACGCTGCAGCAGTACATCGACGATGCGAAGCAGGCGGGCGATGACGACGCGGCCGAGTTGTTCCACAAACTGCAGGACGACGACCAGCAGTGCGCGGGGCAGGTGAAGAAGCTGCTCGCCGATCGGCTGCGGAAGGCCGTTTCCTGACGACTGATGGACGGTGGCCGCGGCCGAGCCCGTCGTGTGGCATTGCTCAACTTTGCCGAGCGTGCCCGCCTGTGAACGTTACGTTGCCAGTGAGGGCGGCCGTGGTCATCGTCTGGCCGGGCGTCCTTCGCTGGTGTCCTGACAACGTTGTCGTCGGCTTCCGACTCCGCTGGGGGTAGTCCTGAGTACGTTCGCTCGCTTCCGGCCGCGTTCGCTGTCGCCCTCGGGCTTCTACGGCTGGCATATGGTCGGCTGGTCCGCCCTGATGGTCGCGGCGACCGCTCCGGGGCAGACCGCGGCGGTGTCGGTGTTCATCGACCCGATGATCGCCGACCTGGGGGTCAGCCGGGCCGCCATCTCCACCGCCTACCTGATCGGCACGCTGACCGGAGCGGTGGCGATGCCGTTCGTGGGCAGAATGCTCGACCGGTTCGGCGTTCGGCTGGTGATGGCCGGGATCGGCGTGGTCTTCTCGGCGGCGCTGTGCTCGCTGGCCGCGGTGAGTTCGATCGTGGGACTCACCGCGGGTTTCGTCGTGATCAGGATGGCCGGGCAGGGCGCGCTCGGCCTGGTCGCCACGACGGCGGTGGCGTTGTGGTTCGATCGCCGCCGCGGTACCGCTGTCGGCCTGGTCAGTGCGGTGGGGGCATCGGCGATATCGCTGGCCCCGGTGCTGCTGGAGACCCTGGTTTCGGACTGGGGCTGGCGGCGGACGTGGCTGGCGGAGGGCATCGCCATCGCGGTGCTGGTACTGCCGGTCGCATTGCTGGCGATGCGCAACCGGCCCGCCGACCTCGGTCAGCAGCCCGACGGCAAGGCCGCCAACCAGACCAGGCCACCACGCGAGATCTGGGGCGTCCCCCGAGCGATCGCGCTGCGGACACCGTTCTTCTGGGTGGTCACCGGCGGTATCGCCGCGACCGGACTGCTGTCCACCGCGATCAACTTCCACCAGATCAGCCTGCTCACAGCCCGCGGTCTGAGCACGGTGGAGGCGGCGGCCAACTTCCTGCCGCAGACCGTCGCCAACCTCCTTGGCACCTTGCTCACCGGCATGCTGGCCGACCGCCTGCGGAGTCAGTGGCTCATCGCGGCCTCGATGACCTGCCTGCTGGCCGCGTTGCTACTCGGCACAGTAGTGCTGCCCGGTGTGCTCGCGATCGTGTTCGGTCTGCTTCTGGGCACGGCGGGCGGCAGTATCCGGGCGTTGGAGGCGGCGACCTTTCCGCGTCACTTCGGCACCCGGCACCTCGGTGCGATCCGCGGGATGGTCACCTCGGTCAGCGTCGGTTCCACGGCGTTCGGCCCGCTGCTGTTCGCCGGTCTGTACCAAGCCACCGGCAGCTACACCCCCGCGTTGCTGGTCGCGGTCCCGATTCCGCTCGCTGTCGCGATCGCCGCGCTGTGTATCCGGCCGCCGAGGTTCGAGAAGGAGTCCCACGAGCCCGAGCGCTCCGGATCGGCGACGGGGTAGCGGACCGACGGGTGTCAGTCGCCGGCCAACTCGGCCAGCGCGTGCGATACCGAAGGCAGGATCTGGAAGCGTTCCTGCAGTCCAAGCAGTTGTAACGGACGCAGAACCGCTCGCTGGGTGGTAGCCAGGCACAGTCGTTTGCCGGCTCCCCGCGCCTGCTCGTCGACCTCGATGAGGAGCGAGACTCCTTTGCTGCACAGGAATCCGACCGCGGACATGTCCACGAGGACCACGTTCGGTTCGGCGGACAGCGCCTCGTTCAGTGCCGTCGCCACGACCGGGACAGTCACCAGGTCGACGTCACCGTCGAGGTGGATCACGACGACGCCGTCACGCTGTTGCGTGCGCACGGTGAGCAGGTCCTCGGAGACGGCGCTGCGGGCTGACGGCGAGGAACTCGTAGTCATGCGGTGTCTCCTCGTAGGCGAGCTGCCGCGGAAAGCGTTTGCGCCGTTCACGTCGACACCGAGCAGCGCAGCATTGCTTTCGCGCGGCTGCTGGTTTGAACCGAACAGCTCAGACTCTAGATCAGCTCGCGCGATCGTCACAACTTGACAACGGCTCCACCGCGGTGAGGGTGAGGATCGCCAGGTCGTCGCGCAGCCGCTCACCCCACCAGCGCTGAGCGTCCTCCATCAGTGCCGTCGCGAGCTGTGCTGCCGGTCGCGAGGACCGGGCGGGTATCCCCGCCGCGATGCCTGCCAGGTCCTCCGGTTCGCGCTGCCGGTAGGAGCCCGCTCCCTCGGTGAACCCGTCGGTGTAGAGGACGAGGGTGTCGCCAGGTCTTAGTTCGACCTTGGTCACCGGATGGTTGACCGTGTCGAACACCCCGAGCAGTGGCCCGCTGAGTGCGAGCGGGGATGTCGCTTCCCGGTCGATCAGCAACGGAGGCGGGTGGCCCGCGCAGGCAAGTCGCACCCGAGCCGGACCTGCTCCGGGCTCGAGCAGGGCGTAGACGAGCGTGCAGAACGGACTGCCGTCGCGACGCAGCGCCTGGTTGACCATGGGCAGGACATAGGCGGGATCGGCGCTGTGTTGCGCGGCCGCCCACAGCGTGTGCCGGACCAGGCCGGTGACCGCGGCGGCTTCCGCCCCCTTGCCACAGACGTCTCCCAGTACGAGCACGTGACTGCCGTCGGGAGCGGTGAACGCGTCGTAGAAGTCGCCGCCGATGTGTTCCCCGGTACCGAAAGGGTGATAGCGAGCGGCGAGGTCGAATCCGGGTATGTCCGGCAGGTGTGGCGGCAGCAACGGCCGCTGGAGTGCGTCGGCAGTCGTCCGCAGCCGGTGGACGAGGCGGTCCTGCCGGATGCCCACGGCGATCTGGTCGGCGATGCCCTCCAGTACGGCCAGGGTGTTCGCGGCGAACGGCTGGTGCGTGTGCACCGCCAGCACACCCATCAGTTCCGCGTCGAACAACAGCGGGTACCCGGCGAACAGGAGGCCTCCGTCTCCGGGGGTGACGCCGTTCGCCTCGCCAGAGGCCGGGTTGTTCAGCTGGGGGAGGCGTTCGGTCGCGATTCGGCCGGCCGTGGTCTCCCCGAATCTGACCTGTGCGGGCGTGTCGTCCTGGTCGAGCCCGGCCGCAGCCACCAGATCGAGTGTGTCCCCGCGTGGATGAACGGTCCAGATGTGGACCCGGGCCGCGTCCAGCCGGTTCGCGACGGATTCGGCGCAGCGGCGCAGGTGCTGCGAAAGCGGGCCGGGAGCTGTCATCGCGGCGGCGACCTCGGCACTGAGCTGTGCGTGCGCGGTGCGTTCGGCCAGGTGCCGCTGTGCCCGCAACAGGTCCGTGACGTCCTCGATGACCACCAGCACTCGCTCGTCTCCGGCACCGTCCGAGACTCGCTGCGGGGCCAGGCGCAGGGCCTGTGGACAACCCCCTGCCCGCGTGCGTTCGAAAATGTCCGCATGTTCGTCCGCTTCGGGCCGAGCCAGTCGCGTACGCAGGGGCTCCTGGGATTCCGGCGGGAAGTAGGCGGTCAGTGGGAGGCCGAGGGAACCAGGCTCGGTCAGCTCGAGGAGCTGGGCCGCCCGCTGGTTCCAGGCGGCAAGGCCACCGCGGTCGTCGAGCATCACGGCACCCACAGGAGCCTGGGTCAGGAACTCGCCGAACAGCTGGTCACCGACCTGATGCGCGATCGTCGTGCCGTCACTCAACTGACGTTGGGCTACGGCACGCATATCCGTGTAGGCAGCCTGACGGGCGAGATTGGCGAGTAGTTCGCGGACCATGCCCGGCAGCTTGCCGACGTCTGTGACGGGCAGCCTGCGCGCGTGGTTGTCGGTGAACAGCAACGGGAGCGTGCTGAGCTTGGCCTCGGTGGCCGGCGTCGCCACGACGATCACGGCCAGTTTGATCGCGTCCGGTCGCAGCGCGTTGACCAGACCGACGGGAGCCGGTAGTTCCCGGCCGAGCACGACGACCGTCGGCCCGCGCGCGTCGGAGCTGTTGACGTGTTCGAGGACCTCCTCGGCGGTGACCGAGACCAGCTCGGCTTCGCGAGCGAGGGCGGCCCTCAACGTCGACTCGAGGCTGGGGATGACTCCGACCAGGAAAACCCGGGGTCCCGTCGCGGTCATCTCATCCCTCGAGGAGTGGCTCGTCGAGCAGTGTCCTGCCGGCCCAGATCCGCAGCACGTCGGTGAGCGGCGACATCACGTGTGCCGCTCGCGAGTCACGCAGATGCCTGTGCAGCGGAGAGTCCTGGCCGTAGCCGATGCCGCCGGTCAACGACAATGCGTCGTTGACGATCGCCTCGGCCGTCTCGGCGACCTCTGCCTTGGCCGAGCACAGCCCCAGCATGGCGTCCTGGCCACCGAGCTCGGCTTCCGCGGCCGCGTGGTAGATCAGTCGGCGGGTGCGCTCCACCCGCGCCCACATCGTGCCGAGCCGGTGCTGCACGAGCGCCTGTGAGCTCAGCGACCGGCCGCTGTGCGCGTACCTGCGCCGCAGCAGGTGCCCGCGCGCCTCTTCCAGTGCCGCGGCGGCGACACCCAGGTAGGTGCCCGCCATGGCCAGCAGAAAATACGGTGCGAAAACGTTGAAGACGTACCAGATCTGGTCGCCTTCCTCGCCAAGGATCTGCGAGGCGGGGATCCGCACGTCTCGCAGCTGGACCCCGCGTGAGTCGTTGCCGCGCATGCCGAAACCCCGCCACGGCTGCTCCCAGACCAGTCCGGGAGCGCCGGCGTCCACCACCACACAGGAGAACTGGCCTGGGGGAACGCCGGGATCGGCCGCCACGGTGGAGAGCACATAGGAGTCGGCATGGCTTCCGTTGGTGACGAAGCTCTTGGTTCCCGCGAGCTGGAGCTGGTCCGCCCCGGCCCGCTCCATCCGGGTCTGGGGCAGCCAGAACTCCGCGCCGGTACCCGGTTCCGACACCGCGAGCGTGGTCAAATGCCGCCCGGCCACGATGGGGGCGAGGTATTTCTCGTACTGTTCGTCACTCGCCTTCGCCGCGAGTACGGCGGATGCCACGAGGTGCATGCCGAAACAGATGGAGGTCGAGGCGCACGCTCGGCCGGTCACCTCGCCCACCTGGGCCACCGCCAGCAAGCCGTGGCCCATCCCGCCGAACTGCTCCTGCACCACCAGGCCGCCCAGTTGCTCGCGCAGCGCGGCGATGCCCTCCTCGGGCCAGTGTCCCTCGGCGTCCACCGCGGCCGCCCGCGGTGCGAGAACGTCGTCGGCCAGCTCTCGCGCGAGCCCCACCGCCTTGCCCAGTTCCATGCGCCCCACCGCCTCCGCCTTTCACAGCCTCACCGACGCACTCGAGATCGCACGGTCCGGTTGAACTTGCAATGGTCGCGAAGCCTACCTTCGCCGGCCGGGCACGAGCCGGATCAGCGTGTCGATCCGCCCGCCGGGCTACCGGCTCTCCTGCTCGTATCGCAGGAGCAGATCCTGGACGCGTTCGGTCGTTGATTCCTGCTCGACGCCGAGCAGGGTCGCGAACAACCGCTCGAGGTGGATCTGCCATGCCGCCCGAATCGCGGGCAGCTCCCGTGCCCGCGCCGAGGGGAGAGTCTGGGTGAGCTCGACATAGGTGGCCAGTTCCGGGTCGTGCACGAGCTGCCAGCGCACCTCACCCACGGAATCGCCTTCATGCGGCCAGCGATAAGCGAGCTCGTGTGGAGGGTTCACCTCGAAGACTGAACCGGGACGTGTGGGTGCCACGGTGAACCGCTCCGGCGGTGTCTGGCCCGGTTCCGCGTGCTCACCGGCGCACAGCGTCGACCACACCTGCTCGATCGGGCGCCACACCAGGTCGAGCCGGCAACGGATCCGGAATCCATCGTCCAATCGGGACATTTCCGCTCCGGCGAGATTCCACTTCGTCAGGTAGAACGCCATGATCGGCCGGTGGTCGACCGGCTCGGCCTCCCTGCCGTCCAGCCGATCGGCGAGTGCGGCAAGGCAGATGTCCCAACCAGCGGCCGAGCGCCCTGCGGTGAAACCGGCGTCCTGGCCGAGCACGTGGGTGAAGACCAGCACACAGCCCTTTTCTTCGGGCAGGATCTCGAACCGCAGCACGTCGGTGTTCCAGCGGAACGCGTACACCTTGGGCGGGTCGAACTCCAGGACCTCGCCGGCGGAAACCTCCTCCTCTCCGGGGAAGGAGAAGCGCATACGGGCACCGGCGTGCGGTTCGGCTTCGATCAGTGCCGGGAACCAGTGCGCCATTTCGCCCGGGTCACTCACCGCACGCCAGACCTTCTCGGGGGAGTGCGCAAGCCGGCGTTCGAACCTGAGTACGGGGTTTCCGTCGAGTGTCTCCAGTCGTGCGGTTCTCATGAGGTCGCCTCCTCGTCGGGCATGGTCTCCAGGTGGCGTTCGAGTGCGTCGAGCCGCGACCGCCACAGTTGCCGGTAGGGCTCGAGCCAGTCGTCGATCTCGGCCAGCGGTTCGGGGCACAGCCGGTACCACCTCCGCTGCGCGTCCTGGCGCACCTCCACCAGACCCGCCTCTCGGAGGATCCGGAGGTGTTTGGAGACGGTTGGCTGAGTGAGTGTCAGCTGATCAACCAGATATCCCACTGGCCGTTCGCCGGTACGCAGCAGATCGAGGATCTCGCGACGACGCGGCTCCGCGAGCACTTCGAACGTATTTGCCATTACAGCAATATAGCCACACTGGAATATACGGTGTCAAGCAGGTGCCGAGCGCAGCAGAGGCAGAGGCAGTAGTGCGAGCACACCGGCCGTTGCCGCGACCAGCACGAATCCGCCTGCGCCGAACAGTTGTCCCGCGCCGAGGCTGGCCACCGCCGACGCGGTCCAGACGAGTGCGTCCACTGTGCCCTGTAGCCGAGTTCGTTCGCGGGCGGGCAGGTCCCGGCTGAGTGCACTGCTTCCGCCGACGAAGACCAGGTTCCAGCCGTAGCCGAGCAGGAACAGCGCGACCGGCAGGCCCACCGCGTAGGCGTCGGGCATGGCGACCGCCATGGCCGTGGCCGCGACGAGAGTGGTGATGCCCGCGCGGATCGTCGCGTGAGCGCCCCAGCGGTCGGCCGCCCAGCCGGACAGCGGCGCGAGCGCGAACATGCCGATCATGTGCACGGTGAGCACCCAACCGACGTGGCCGAGGCCGTGCCCGTGTTCGTGCAGTTGCAGCGGCGTCATGGTCATCACCGCGACCATGCACATCTGGGCGGAGACCATGGCCACCAGTGGAGTGAGCACACGCCGTTTGCGCAGGGCGCCCGCGATCGCGGGCAACGACAAGGCCGCCGGTGCCACGATCGTTCGTCGCACCGTCGACGCGGGCAATGTCGCGGCTGCCGCCACGGCGGCAAGAGCCACCAGCGCCGCGATCCCGATCGGGCCGGAAAGCCCGGGCAGGCCGGCGAACTCCGCCAGCGCCGATGCGGGGGCGAGCAGCGTGGGCCCGATCACCGCGCCCAATGTTCCGGCGAGGACGATTGTGGAGAGCCCGAATGCCTTGCGCTCCATCGGAAACAGGTCGGCGGCGAGGTAGCGGGAGATCTGCGCTGCGCCGTTACCGAGGCCGAGCATCACCATCCCGGCGAGCAGCGGCACCAGGGTCGCCGTCACCGCGCCGGTGAACGCGACGAGGCCTCCGGCGGCGGCGGTTCCGTACAGGGTCAACAATGCGAATCGGTTGCCACGGCGAGCGATCAGCGCCGCGGTGACCAGCGCGCCCGCGGCGGTGCCCAGTACGCCCGCGGCGACCGGGAGCCCGCTCAGTCCCGGTCCGTGCCGGTGCGCCGCGAGCAGGCTGCCGGCCGTGCTCGCGCCGACGAGCACGATGTTGAGCACAGCGACGCCGACGAACAGCGCTGCCATGGACCGATTGCGGACCGAGGGCGGCAAAACGGGGACCGGGGTTGTCACGGCTGTGAATGCTAGACAGGCTGATCAGCGAAGCGAATACTTTCTGACAGGAAGTCAGGCGAAGTGACCCGCGAACAGAAAGGGAAAATCGGCAGATGGCCTTTCGATCGGAAAAAGCGCTGGACAACGTCGACTGGCAGCTACTGGCCCAGCTCCAGGCAGACGGGCGGCTGTCACTGAAAGAGCTCGGCCGCAGGATCAATCTGTCCGCTCCCGCCGTAGCCGAGCGGGTGCGCAGGCTCGAGGACAACGGAGTGATCACCGGATACGCGGCCAAGGTCGATGCGGGCAAGGCGGGTTGCCCGCTGCTCGCGTTCGTCGAACTGCGGTGTGTCCACAGTAAATGCCTGCTGCGAACCGGATCGCCGGACGCTTACCCGGAGGTCGTCGAGATACACAAGCTCAGCGGAGATCACTGCACCATGCTCAAGGTGCGTGCCTCTTCGCTCGAGCATCTCGAGGGTCTGTTCGAACGACTCGGCGAACACGGCGAGATGCGCAGTTCGATCGTGTTGTCCACACAGTACGAAGGGCGCGCGGTCGAGGCTGCCGACGAACGGGCTGCCGGCGCGACCAAACCGAACAACTGGTCCGGATAGCCGGTCCCGCGACCCGGCGCAGGCCGGTGTCATCCGGTGTTCCTGGCGGGACCTTTCGCGCGTGTGGCTCGGATCAGTCGTTGCTCGGCGTCCGCGCCAGGGCGGATTCTTGGCAGGCGCAGGACCAGTACGACGCCCGCCAGCCACCAGGCGCCGACGATGAACCACTCGGCGGGCCAGATGAGTTCGGCGGGCATACCAGGCAGGAAGAGCACGCCGGTGCCGAAGCTCAGCAGGACAGCGAGCGTGCCGACGATCCGGCCGTACCGTAACCGGAACGGGCGCGCCATCTCCGGCTCACGACGACGCAGTACGAGGAAACTCAGCGCCACCATCAGGTAGGCCAGGATGATGCTCAGACTGCCCGCGTCGACGAGCCAGACCAGCATCTGCCTGCCGAACAGCGGGGCGAGGATCGACAGCCCGCCGATGAACAGGACGGCATTGGCCGGAGTCCCGAACCTCGGATGGATCCGCGCGAACCAGCGCGGCAGCATCCCGGAGGACGCCATCGCGTAGACCAGTCTGCTGGCGCCGAGCAGGAAGCCGTTCCAACTGGTGAGGATTCCCGCGATACCACCGACGACGAGCACGGTCCCCATCGTGGAGCTGTTCCACAACGCCGACATCGCTTCCGCCGTGGG
Source organism: Amycolatopsis palatopharyngis (assembly GCF_003385185.1). GTDB lineage: Bacteria > Actinomycetota > Actinomycetes > Mycobacteriales > Pseudonocardiaceae > Amycolatopsis > Amycolatopsis palatopharyngis. The sequence goes on from NZ_PQHZ01000018.1 coordinate 75,216, forward strand.
TAGCTCCGACTCGGTGCGTTTCCCGCTAACGAGACCCGAACCGACGGTCAGCATGATCATCACGTACCAGGCGACGGCCAGCCCGACGGAGATCACGAGCAGCCTGCCGATCCTTCGCGGTGGCAGGTTGATCTCTCCGGCCGACTGGGGGATCACGTCGAACCCGACGAACAGGAATGGGGTGGCGACGAGAACGAGCAGAACTCCGGAAACGCCCCCGGAGAACAATGGCTCCAGGTTCTCCCCGGAACCGCCGATCACCGCCCCCGTCGTCAGCAGTACGCCGACCACGAGGAGGAAGAGCACCGCGATCGTCTGGAACACCGCGGCCGGTCGTATCCCGACGTAGTTCAGGGTGGTCACGATGATCGCCCCCACGACGCCGACCGCGGCCCAGGTCGCGTAGACGTCGTAGCCAGCGATGGACCACAGTTTGCCCGCGGGCAGGTCCGGTGCCAGGTACAGGAGGGTCTGGGGGAGGGCGACGGCCTCGAAAGCCACGACCGAGACGTACCCGAGCACGAGGGTCCAGGACGTGACGAACGCGGGCCGGGACCCGAGTGCCCGCAGTGTGTAGTTGTGCTCACCGCCCGCGCTCGGCATCGCCGAGACCAGTTCGGCGTAGGTGAGTCCCACCAGGCCGACCACGATGCCACCCAGGACGAACGCGAGGGCGGCACCACCGCTACCGGCGTCCTCCAGGAAACCCCCGGTCAGCACGATCCAGCCGAAACCGATCATCGCGCCGAAGGCGATCGCGATCACGTCGAGCCTGCCGAGTACGCGGACGAGGCCGCTGTTGTCACCGTGCTCAGCCATCGATCCTCCCCACGTGGAGATGATCAGCAGAGCTTGCGTCTCCGTCGTCGCGACGTCAAGACTCGCGGGAACCTATTCGGCGAGTTCCATGGTCTGGCGGTAGGCCTCGATCAACTGGGTCTCAGCGGTGTCGAAGTATTCGTTGAGCCGGCGCTCGACCTCGGCCAGTTCGCCGCCGATGATCAGTTTGGTGAGCTCGCGGTTCAGCTCCAGATAGGGCTGGTGGAACTCCTGCGGCCGTGACATGACATGGAACGCCAGTCGCAGTTCGGCGAGCAACTGACGCATGCTGTCGTCCACGCGAGGGCTGCCCGCCAGCCCGGCCACCGCCTGGTGGAACACCATGTTCGCGGTACCGACGTCACGCCAGCGGGACTCCGCGGCCGCCTGCTCACCGTCGCGCACGGCGGTGTCGAGCGCGGTGACCCGCTCCGGCTTGGCCGCGCCCGCGTTGCGGACGGCGCCGGTCTCCAGAATTCGGCGGATCCGGTAGAGGTCCACGACGTCGTCGGCGGACAGCACCCGGACGAACACGCCGCGATGGAACTCGTGCACCAGCAGGCGCTCGTGCACCAGCAGCCGGAATGCCTCGCGCAGCGTGTTGCGGGAGACGGCGAGCGCCTTTCCCGCGTTCTCCTCGGAGAGCCGGGTGCCTGGTGGCAGGGCGCCCTCGATGATGCGTTGCCGTAGCACGTCCGCGACCCGTTCGACGGTACTCGTGCGGTCGAGCAGGGAGCGGTCACCGGCGAGAAGTTCGATCCATGGATCCGTGCCGGTCATTCACCCTCCGTTCGCGAGCCCAGTTCAGCCTAGCAAGAAGTTCTACGAAGGTCTTGCAGGATTGTTCAACAATATTGTAGGTTCCGGCGATCCGACCGAGGAGGAGGACCGGTGGATCTCAACGCGGACCTGGCCGAAGGATTCGGCAGATGGGAACTCGGCGACGACGCGCTGCTACTGCGCACGGTGACGAGTGCGAACGTGGCCTGCGGGTTCCATGCGGGCGACCCACGGGTGATGCGCAGGGCATGCGGACTCGCCGTCGAGAACGGTGTCGCGATCGGCGCCCATGTCGGCTACCGCGACCTCGCCGGATTCGGGCGTCGGTTCCTGGACGTCGATCCTGCGGAGTTGACCGACGAGGTGATCTACCAGATCGGCGCGCTTGCCGGGATCGCCCGGGTGTCCGGCGCCGAGGTCGGCTATGTCAAGCCGCATGGCGCTCTGTACAACGCGATCGGCGGCAACGCGAGTCAGGCCGCGGCGGTCGTCGAGGCGGTCCGGCAGTACGACCCCGGACTCGCGGTGCTCGGGCAGACGGGATCGGCGTGGCTGACCGCCGCCGAGGAGGCGGGTCTCGCGGTCTTTCACGAAGCCTTCGCCGATCGTGCCTATCTGCCCGACGGCAGCCTGGCCTCACGACGGGAGCCTGGGGCCGTGCTGCACGATCCGGAACTGATCGCGCAGCGGTGTGTCCGGCTGGCCCACGGTGAGCCGATCGAAGCCGTCGACGGCAGTTGGATCACCGTGCGCGCCGACTCGGTCTGTGTACATGGGGACAACAGCCGGGCGGTGGAGATCGCGAGAGCGGTGCGGGCTCGCTTGCTCGACGCCGGTGTGCGACTGGCCGCGTTCCTGCCGGCCGGGGGAGAGGCGATCAGTGATGCGCGTACTCCGTTGCGCTGATTCGGGGTTGCTCGTCGAACTCGGTGACACGGACACCGTGCGTGCCCTGCACGCGGCGCTGGTCGAGGAGTTGCCGGAGGGCGTGACCGACCTGGTACCCGCCGCACGAACGTTGTTGCTGCGCGTGGACCCGTCGCATGCGGATCTGGCGGAGGTCGAACGCTCGGTCCGGTCTACCCCGTTCGGGGACGGAAAGCGTCACGAGCCGGAACTGCTGCGGGTTCCCGTGCGCTATGACGGCGTCGACCTGCCGGACGTCGCCCGGCTCACCGGCCTGAGCGAACGGCAGGTCGTCGCCGAGCACACCGGTACCGAGTGGACGGTGAGCTTCGGCGGTTTCGCACCCGGTTTCGGCTATCTGACAGGCGGTTCCGCCCGGCTCGCGGTGCCTCGGCGAGGCGAGTCGCGCACGAGGGTGCCGCCGGGCGCCGTGGCGCTCGCGGGGGAGTTCAGCGGGATCTATCCGCGTGAGTCGCCCGGGGGCTGGCAGCTCATCGGCCGTACCGAGCTCGAGATCTGGAACGCCGATCGGGAGCCGCCCGCGCTGTTGCGTCCCGGCGTACGGGTTCGCTTCGTGGAAGTGGTGTGAACCTGATGGGGAACGCCCTCGAGGTGATCGAGACAGGTCCACTGGCGACAGTGCAGGATCTGGGCCGCAGCGGTTACGCGGACATGGGGGTGGGTACTTCCGGCGCGGCTGACCGCGGCTCGTTCCGGCTCGCGAACAGGCTGGTGGGCAACCAGGAAGCGGCGGCTGCCGTGGAGGTGACCTTCGGTGGTCTCGTGGTGCGCGCCCGCCACGACGTCACCGTGGCCGTGACCGGAGCAAGTTGTCCGGTCACAGTGGACGATCGTGTCGAAGCGATCAACTCGCTGCTGCGGCTGAGGGCGGGAGCGGTACTCCGGCTGGGTCCACCAGTTCGCGGTCTGCGCAGTTACCTCGCGGTGCGCGGGGGAATCGACGTACGGCCGGTGCTGGGATCGCGGGCGACCGACCTGCTTTCCGGGCTGGGTCCCGAGTGCCTGCGTCCTGGTGTTCTGCTGCCCATCGAGACTCCGACGGGACCGTTGCCGGCGATCGGTTTCGCGCCGGTGGCGAACCTGCCCGAGGACGACCTGATCCTCACCGTGGTGCCGGGACCACGTGACGACTGGTTCGAACGTTCGGCATTGGTAACTCTGCTGAGCGAGCCGTACACCGTGACCCCGGAGAGCAATCGCATCGGTATCCGCCTCGACGGGCCCGCTCTGATTCGCACCAACGACGCGGAGTTGCCCAGCGAGGGAATGGTGGCGGGTGCACTGCAGGTTCCGCCGTCCGGCCGGCTGACCCTCTTTCTCGCCGATCACCCGGTGACCGGCGGTTACCCGGTGGTCGCCGTCGTCGTGGCCACGGACGTGGACAAGGCGGCACAGGCACGGCCTGGCATGCGAATCCGGTTCAGCGGGACCCGGAACTGACAGTGGACGACAAAATCGTTGCACAAGGGTCTTGCAGGATTGTTGAACAATTCGATACTTTGCTCTTTCACGCCACGCGATCGGAGTGACAATGACCGAGAAGCTCAACAGCGGCGATCCGTCGGAAGCTCCTCAGACAACGCCCGCGCCGGAAGCGGCGGCGGGTACGGGCACAGTGGTGCAGGGCGCCAAGCGAGGCACCCTGCTCGGCGCTGTCTTCCTGATGGCCACCAGCGCCATCGGGCCGGGCTTCATCGCGCAGACGACGACGTTCACCGTGCAGTTGGGGGCGGCGTTCGCGTTCGCGATCCTGTTGTCGATCATCATCGACATCGCGGTTCAGCTCAACGTCTGGCGGGTCATCGGAATCTCCGGCTTGCGGGCGCAGGAACTGGGCAACCGCGTGCTGCCGGGTCTCGGCGTACTGATGGCCGTGCTCGTCGTGTTCGGCGGACTGGTCTTCAACATCGGCAACGTCGCCGGTGCGTCACTCGGCCTCGATGCGCTGCTGGGGCTGGACGTCAAGATCGGCGGTGCCGTGTCCGCGGCTATCGCGATCGGCATCTTCCTGAGCAGGCGAGCGGGGATCGCGATGGATCGCATCGTGGTCGTCCTCGGCGTCGTCATGGTCGTTCTGACGCTGTACGTCGCGATCGTCTCCAGCCCACCCGTCGGCGAGGCGATGCGCCAAGCCGTCATTCCCGACGACATCAACTTCCTCGTCATCACAACGCTGATCGGCGGGACGGTCGGCGGATACATCACCTACGCGGGCGCCCACCGTCTCGTGGACGCCGGAATCACCGGCCCTGAGCAGATTCGGGACGTGAGCCGTAGCGCGGTGGTTTCGTTGCTGGTCACCGGAGTCATGCGTGCCGTGCTGTTCCTGGCGATTCTCGGAGTCGTCGTCGGCGGTGTCACGCTCACCGGGGAGAACCCCGCGGCGCAGGCTTTCGAGTCGGCGGCCGGCGAGGTCGGCCTGCGGATCTTCGGCATGATTCTCTGGGGCGCGGGCATCACGTCCGTCGTCGGTGCCTCCTACACCTCGGTGTCGTTCATCGTCAGCTTCTCGCCGGCACTCAAACGGCGGCAGAACTGGCTCGTGGTCGGCTTCATCGCGGTCGCCGTGACGGTCTTCCTGATCGTCGACCAGGCGCCGACGAAACTGCTGATCCTCGCCGGTGCGCTCAACGGCCTGATCCTGCCGGTCGGCTTCGGTGTGCTGATGTACGTCGCCTATCGCCGCAGGGACCTGCTCCGCGGCTACCGCTATCCGCGCTGGCTACTGGTGATCGGCACGGCTGCCTGGTTGCTGACGCTGTACCTGGGCTGGAGCGCCCTCAGCGGAATCGCGAAGCTCTGGAGCTGATCCCATGCGCGACAAGAAGCGAACTCTGTCATCTCACTGACAGTCTTTCTGGCCGGAATGCGCCGAACGGCGGTTTCCCTGGCACGATGAGGACATGGCTTTGTCAAGACTGCCGGGTGCTGCGATGGAGCAGACGATACGGCTGCTCGGATCGGGAAGACCGGCGGAGGACGCGATCCGCCAGGCAGCCTGGGTGGCGCGCTGCGTCGGCAGGGGGGATACGGCCCCGTTGAGCCAGGACGACGTCAGCGCACTCGCCGCCACCTTGCACAGCCGGACCTATGAGCGTGGCGAAGTGCTGTTCCGTGGTGGTGCGGCCACCGAGGGCGTATGGATCGTGCAGCGTGGCCGGGTGGAGCTTTCGGCCGGTTCGGGCAGGCGCCGCGCGGTGGTTCAGGTACTTCGGCCGGGTGATGTCGATGGCGATATCCAGCACCTGCTGGACATGCCCTTTCCGTACACCGCCAGAGCCGTGGACGATTCGGTCGTGCTGTCCCTGACGGTCGAGGGGTTCGAACAGCTCCTGTCCGAAAGCAGGCTCGCGCGCCGGTGGCTCTCCAGCGTGGCGCAACGGCTGGCGACGAGTCAGGGCCGGATCATCGGCTTGCTCGGCCGTTCCCTGACCGCACAGGTCGCCCGTCTGCTGCTGGACGAGGCCGTGGACGAGGACGTGCTCCTGCCGCAACGCACCCTCGCCGCGATGCTCGGCGTGCAGCGGCCCTCACTGAACAAGATCCTCAAGGACTTCGAGCGGCGGGGGCTGATCTCCGTGGGTTACGCCGCGATCCACCTCGTCGACTCCTCGGCGCTGCTCGACACGGCAGAGTGAGTCCATGCGCTCGAATGCGGAGGTGAGGACCGTGCCGCTGCACAGAGTGGTGCTGGTGCGGCAGTGGGACCAGCAGATGGGCGGTTCGGGCTGCTGCGGCAGGCTGGACAGTGAGGCGCTGGGCACGCTGGGCGGGAACGGCGAAGATCCGTACGCGCACTGCCGTAGCGATATGGAGCGGGTCGGCGCCGTGTACCGGGCGCTGCGTGAGCGGTACACGGAGGACGAGTTGGAGCTCGTCGTCGTGGATCCGCGCAACACGGCGTGGGTACTGCCCGCGATCTGGCGAGACGCGCGACGGCGCGGCTTGTCCATCCCAGCGGCGTTGCGCCAGTGCAACGCCGCGACCTCGGCCTGCGCACTGGTGTGCGATGGTCTCGTCCTGGTCCGTGACGCGGAACCGGCGCAGGCACTGGCCGCCGTCGAGGCGGACCTCGCGCGCCGGTGAACCGGGTCAGCCCGAAGCGAGCTCGCGGCGGCGAAGTGCGTCCGGGACGGTGAGCGGCACCGTGGCCAGGTGCGCCGCGCTGGCGAGAGTGCACCAGAAGCACAACCTGCGGTGAGTCTGCAACTGCTCGACGAACAGCAGAGCCGCGCCGGTCGCGTCGCCCGCGGCCTTCACCGCTGTCAGCACCCGCAGGAACCGAGGGCGCTGGGTGCCTGCTCCGCCGAGCGCGGCCAGCGCGGCAGTGGCCGCGGCACTGGCGGCGCCGGCCACACCGTCCGGAGTGTGGCCGAGGACGTAGGCCTCACCGGATGCGTCCACGGTGTCGGAGTCGAAGAGCGACAGTGGTGGATCCGGTAGGTGGCGGAGCAGCCCGAGCTGATAGCAGCTCACCACACCCAACGCCGCTGTAGCGGTCAGCGCGGCGGCCACCGTGGCCCGCTGCCTGGTCAGTCCGGAACCGGCGCCGAGGCGGAACTGCCTGCTCAGCGATTCCGCCTCGGGGGTGCTCTGCCTGCCTACGCGCATGGGATCGTTGCCCTCCTCGTCGTCGGGTATCCGCCCCGGGTACCCCGCCCGCCGAGTGGTATTCCCCGGCGGTAACAGGATCAGCGCGTGAAGCTGTCTCCCGATCCGACCATGACTCCCGTGCTGAACGCCGGTTACGAGACCGAGGGTGCCGCCGGGGGCCCACCGGTGGTGGCATTGGGGACGTTGGAGTTCCCGAATGCCACATTGGGGACGTTGAAGTACCCGAATGCCACATTGGGGAACTTTCAGGAGCTGAGCACCTGGGTGTTCTGGCCTGCGACCAGGCGCCACCTGCCTTCTTCCTTGGCCAGTACGTACAGCGGGGTGCCTTCCGGCTGTTCGGTCACCGGAGCCCCGTCACCGGTGAAGTAACGCTGACGCACCTTGACCGCGGCCACATCGGGACGGATGAACAGCACGTGCACGACCTCGTAGGACGGCGTCAAGCCGGCCATGGCTCCGGGCAGAACCTTCGCGGTGAACTCCGAGATCTCGTCCCGGCCGGTCAGCCGCTTGCCGTGCGCGGTCGTCCAGATCGCGTCCGCCCTGAACAGGCCGACGAACTCCTCGACGAGTTCGTTCTGCTGGGCGTGCTGGAGTGCTGCCACCACCTGCTCGATGCTCTCGACCTCGGTCGAGCGGTCCTGTTCTTCGAGCTGTGTCGCGTCCATACGGACCACTATCGAACCTCGAGCTAAGTCGAGGTCAAGGCCGTTCAGGAGGACAGTCGCTCGCCGGTCTCCGGGTTGAACAGGTGCACGTCCTCAGCCGCGTTCCTGACGGTGACGCTGACGACCTCGTCGAGCCGCGGCGGTTGACGGGTTTCGGCCCGCACGACGAACTTCGCCGACCGCTGACCGAGCTGGACGGATCCGTGCACGTAGGCGTCGGCGCCGAGTTCCTCGACGAGTTTGACGCTCAGCTTCATCGCGGGCTCGTCGGGTGCGGCCAGCCTCAGGGCCTCCGGCCGGAGCCCCACCGTGACACTCTCCAGCCCGGCTCGCTGCGCATCGGCGAGGGCGGCACGGGAGACCGGAATCGTCAGGCCGTCCATCTGCGCACCGTCGGCGGTCAGCGGAACGGTCTCGAGGTTCATGCTCGGCGAGCCCATGAAGCCTGCGACGAACGCGTTCTTCGGCTGGTCGTAGAGCCCCCGCGGTGTGTCGCACTGCTGCAGCAGCCCGTCCTTGAGTACCGCGACCCTGTGCCCCATCGTCATGGCCTCGACCTGGTCGTGGGTGACGTAGATGGTGGTGGTGCCGAGCCGCTCCTGTAGTGCGGCGATGTTCGCGCGGGTCTCGACTCGCAGCTTGGCGTCCAGGTTGGACAGTGGTTCGTCCATCAGGAACACGGCGGGTTCGCGGACGATCGCCCGGCCCATGGCCACCCGCTGCCGCTGACCGCCCGACAGCGCCTTCGGCTTGCGATCGAGGTAGTTGGTCAGGTCCAGCAGCTTCGCGGCGTGCTCGACGCGTGCGGCGATGTCCGTCTTGGCGACCCGCTTGAGTTTCAGGGCGAAGCCCATGTTCTCGGCGACGGTCATATGCGGGTAGAGCGCGTAGGACTGGAACACCATCGCGATGTCGCGGTCCTTCGGTGGAGCGTTGGTGACATCTCGGTCGTCGATGAGGATGGAACCCTCGTCGACGTCCTCGAGTCCCGCCAGCATCCGCAGCGCGGTCGACTTGCCCGAACCGGACGGGCCGACCAGCACGAGGAACTCCCCGTCGGCGACGTCGAGGTCCAGCTTGTCCACGGCACGGACCGGGGGAGTTGAGGGGAAAATCCGGGACGCCGACTGGTACGTGACCTTGGCCATGCCGCTCGCAACCTTTCCTCGATCGTGCAGGTGTGCTCTGTCTACCCGGCTGCCTTCTCGAGGGATAGATATAATTAAGCTACTGTCTTTACTAACCAGGCGAGAGGCCGATTATGACGGGCGTGGGAGGCAGGGGGATTCGCAGGCACAACCTCGCCCTGTTGCTGCGGCTCATCTGCGATTCGAGTCCGGTCACGCGGGTCGAGCTGGCGGACCTCGCCGGCCTGACAAAGGTCACCGTCACGAACCTCGTCGCCGAACTGATCGACAACGGTCTTGTGCACGACCTGGGGGTGACCAGGCACGGGGGGCCGGGCAGGCCCGCGAGCCGGGTCGCACCCGATCCGCTCGGCCCCGTCGGGATCGGCTTCCAGGTGGAGGTCGATCACGTGGCGGGATGCGTGGTGGACCTCTCCGGGCGGATACGCAGGCGCGAACTGCGCCGCACGGATACCAGGTCGTTGTCGCCTGCCGAGGCGATCAGGGCTGCTCGGCCGGTGCTGCGCAGGCTCTTCGACCATGCGACCACCTCGGGCCAGCTCGTCGCCGGCATCGGCGTATCACTGCCAGCGCTGTACTCAAGGGACAGGGACGGCCAGTTGCTGGTGCGTTCAGTACCCAATCTCGACTGGCCAGCCGTCGACGTTCGCCAACTGGTCGCCGGTGAACTCGAGGCGATCGGCGCGCTGGGTATCGACGTGCGGCTCGGCGCGCCGGTGTTGTTCTCCGCGGACGTCGAATGCGGGCACAGCGGTGAGGACGTGCTGTACGTCGGCGGGGAGGCCGAGGTCGGCGCGGTGCTCGTCAGCGGGGGAGTTTCCCGTACCGGTGCGCTCGGCGCATTCGGGCACGTGCCCGTCCGCGCGCGCGGACGGGCGTGCGTATGCGGCCGGTCCGGCTGCCTGGAGCTGTATGCGGGCAGGTCGGCCATGGCGAGGGCGATCGGCGAGCCGGAGACCGCGCTGCCCAGGCTGCTGTCCGGCCTGGAACCCTTCGCCGACCGTCTGCACGGCGGTGATCGGGCGGCTGCCGCGGCGACGGCCGGGGCCGCGCGCGCCCTGGGCGACGCGCTCGCGGCGCCGCTGGCCGTACTCGGCCCCGCCGTGGTCGTGATTGGCGGCAGGCTGGCGGCGCTGGGTGACGCCCTGCTGGAACCGCTCGGCAAACGGATTGCCGAACAGCACGTCAACCCGCGGTTGCGGTTGGGTACGGCACGGCCGGACACCGCGTTGCAGGGAGCCGCCTGGAGCGCCCTCGCCGGAATCGTCGACGACCCGCTCGGCTGGCTGGACGGAGCGTAGGCACTACCGGCCGACGATGCCCGCGTCGTGGGCGATGAGCCCGGCCTGCGTGCGGTTGAGGCAGCCGAGTTTGTCGAGCATCCGGGACACATAGCCCTTGATGGTGGCTTCCGAGAGGTGCAGCCGGCCCGCGATGTGCGCGTTCGAAAGCCCCTCCCCGATCAATGCCAGCACCTGGACTTCGCGCTCGGTCAGCGATTCGAGTAGACCTCGTGCGCGGTCGCGGGCCGGCTGCTTTTCGGTCGAGGCCGCGACCAACCGGCGAGTGGCGGCCGCCGAGAGCACGGTGTGTCCTTCAGCGGCGACGCGCACCAACCCGATCAGGTCCTCCGGAGGTGTGGACTTGACCAGGAACCCGGCAGCGCCTGCGCGCAGCGCACGCAGTACGTACTGGTCCGCGTCGAACGTCGTCAGCACCACGATGGTGGGCGGGCTTGCCATCTCGCCGATGCGCTCGATCGCCGTCAGCCCGTCGACACCGGGCATACGTAGATCCATGAGCACGACATCCGGGCGATGCCGGGCGACCTCCTCGACACCCGCGGCGCCGTCGTGAGCTTCGCCGACCACCTCGATGTCCTCCGCTGAGCCGAGGATCGTCCGCAGGAAGACGCACACCATCGGCTCGTCGTCGACGACGATCACTCGGATCACGGGATCACTCCAACCGACTCCGCCGTCGGCACATATGCGGGCATGGTGGCCTCGACACCGAAGCCGCCGTCCGGCGTCGGTCCCGCATGCAGTGTGCCGTGCACGAGTTCGATGCGTTGCCGGAGGTGGTCCAGGCCCAAGCCGGAGCCGGTGCCCACAAGAGAGTCACTGGGCTCCCCGGCCGGCGGTGTGTTGTGGACCGTGACCCTTACCCGCGTCTCGTGGTATTCGACCCGCACGGTCACGCGAGCGCCTGGCGCGTGTTTGCGGACGTTCGTCAATGCCTCCCGGACTATGCGGTATGCCGTGCGCGCGACCACCGGCGAGGCGAGCGAGCGATCCCCCTGTTCACGAAGCTCGGCAGGTGTACCGATGGCCGTCGACTCCGCCGCCAGCGCCGCGAGCCCCGCCGCCAGCGGTGTCTGCTCGCCTTCCGTTTTCGTCCGCAAAATGCCGATCAGGTCGCGCAGTTCGTCCAGCGCCTGGCAGCCGGCCGCCCGCAATTCCTCCGCGGCCTGTTTGGTGGTCTCCTCGGTCGTCGTGATCCGCAGGGCACCGGCCTGCAGCACCATCAAGCTCACCCGATGGGTCACGACGTCGTGCATCTCGCCCGCGAGTCGTGCCCGTTCCTCGGTCCGAGCCTGTTCCGCGAGCAGATGCCGTTCCCGCTCGGCTCGTTCGGCGCGTTCGGTCAACGCCAGCACGAGTCGCCTGCGCGCATCGAAGTACAACGCCAGTAGCGGACCGAGCGCCGTGCGGAGCACCCCGATCATGATGACCATCAGCGACGGTTCCCACGGGCGCGCGACAACGATGGTGAGGACCGCGAGCGCGATCAGCGCGGTGCGGCGGTCCTGCCTGGTCCGGCCGTAGAAGAACGGGCCGTAGGCGGCTACCACCGTCGCGAACGGAGCCCACAGGTTCGCATCGTGTGCCGGTGTCAGCACGCCGAACGGGGAGATCGACAACGTCACCAGGAGCGTGAATCCGGCGAGGACAGTGAGGACGGTGAGCGGGGCGAGCCTGCGAACGGCCAGTGTGGAACAAGCCGCGGCTTGGATGCCCAGCAGGATCCAGGCAGGCGTATCGGGATCGGCAGGCCACCACGACGCTCCCGCCAGTGTCAGCCAGGTGTCGAGCAGGAGGAAGAACGCGGCGACGCCCACATCGACGGCAAACCAGTGCCGGCAGTGCCACGGCCGATCTCGCATGCGGACACGGTATGGCATGCACGGGCGTCCGGGATGGCCGACGAGACCATCGGCCGGGTACGGACCCTACGAAAGTTGCACGGTGCCGATTCCAGCGGTCATTTCGTCGGTCCGGAAACCGACCGCTCACCCTGCCGCGCGGCCTCACGCCTGTCGTGCAATTGTCCCATGACAGCCAACCAGAAGCACAGCACAGGCGCGCCCCTGCCGGGGCGCTACGAGATCGACACGAGCAGGTCGGTCATCACGTTCGCGGGCAGACACCTATTTGGACTCCTGCCGGTACGCGGCAGCTTCAGGATCCGGAACGGGACGGTGGACGTCGCAGCTGAGGCGCCGGGTTCGGCGGTTCGCGTCGAGGTGGACGCGGAAAGCTTTCACACCGGCAACGAGCGAAGGGACACCGATGTCAGGTCGGCGCGTTTCCTCGACACGGGACGGTTTCCGCTGCTGTCCTTCGAATCCGAACTGGTCGGTGAGACCACCGTCACCGGCGCGCTCACCGCATGCGGTACCACCCGGCGGATCGTCCTTTCGGTCGGTGAACTCGATGCGTTGCGGGATACGTTCACCGCTCGCGCCACGGCACGCGTCGACCGGACCGAGTTCGGCGTGACCGCGGCCCGCGGTCTGGCCGGGCGGCACCTGAACCTGATGCTGGAGATCAGGGCGGTACGCGAGACGACACATGCCTGACGCCGTGGAAGTGGTCGGTCTGCGTAAGGATTACGGGACCGTTCAGGCGGTGCGCGGAGTGAGTTTCACGGTCGAGCAAGGGGAAATCTTCGCGTTGCTCGGGCCGAACGGCGCGGGAAAGTCCACCACGCTGGAGATCCTCGAGGGTTTCCGGGACAGGGACGCGGGCAGGGTCGGCGTGCTCGGGATGGATCCAGGCGAGCGGGCAGCTGGGCGGGAGCTGCGCGAACGCATCGGGCTGGTGCTGCAGGACATCGCGGTTGAGCCCTACCTGACCGTCCGCGAGACGGTCGCGCGCAACGCGGGGTACTACCGCTGGCCGCGCGATGTCGACGAGGTTCTCGGGCTGGTCGGCCTCACGGAACTGCGGCGACGCAAGGTCCGGACACTGTCCGGCGGGCAGAAGCGGCGCCTCGATCTCGCGTTGGGCATGATCGGAAACCCGAACCTGCTGTTCCTCGACGAGCCGACGACCGGTTTCGATCCGAACGCGCGCCGCAGTGCCTGGCAGCTCGTGCGGAACCTGCGGGATGCGGGTACGACCATCCTGCTGACCACGCATTACATGGAGGAGGCGCAGGAACTGGCCGACCGGGTGGCGGTGATCGCCGACGGACGGATCGTGTCCGAGGGGGCCCCTTCGGCTCTCGGTGGCCGGGACAACGCTCGTGCTCGCGTTCGTTTCGCGTTGCCGCGCGACTGTGTGCTCGGTGAGCTGCCCTTCGCGGCCACCTACGCCGAAGGGCTGGTCACCGTGGAGACCGAGGAGCCGACCGAGACCTTGCACCACTTGACCGGCTGGGCACTGCGGCGCGCGGCGGTGCTCGACCGGCTCACGGTCGACCGCCCGAGCCTCGAGGACGTCTACCTGCGTCTCACCGGCCACGACGTGCCGGAGCACGGGATGCGAAGGAGCGTCCGATGACCACAGTCGTCCGCCACTCGCGCCGGCACGATCTGGCCTTGCTGTGGCACCAGATCCGCTACGAGCAGTTGTCCTTCTGGCGCAATCCGCAGAGCGTGTTCTTCACGTTCCTCTTCCCGGTCGTGATCACCGCGGTCTTCGGCCTGTTGTTCGGCGACGTCGGCGCCACCTCGTTCTTCGCGGGGCTTTCGGCGATGCAGTACTACGTCTGCACGATCGCCGGACTTTCGGTGCTTGGCTCCTGCTACAGCCAGTTGGCCGTTGTCCTCTCGGCTCGCCGTCAGGACGGGATTCTCAAGCGGTTGCGTGCAACGCCGCTACCGGCATGGACGTACTTCGCCGGCCTGCTGGCGCACTGCGTACTGGTGAGCGCGGTGACCGTCTTGCTGATCGTCGGGCTGGGCGGACTCTTCGGTGTGCCGTTGCCGGGTCCGTCGCGCTGGTTCGCGATCGCCGTGGTGCTCGTGCTCGGTGCGGCAGGTTTCTGCGCGCTCGGGGTCGCGGTGTCCGCATTGATCCGCAACGCCGAGGCCGCCCCCGCGGTCGTGCAGTTCGTCCTGTTCCCGCTGCTGTTCGTCTCCGGCACCTACCTGCCGGTCGAGTCCGAGCTGCTGCGGACGGTCTCCGCTGCGCTACCGGTGCGGCCGTTCAACGAGGCCCTGCTCGGCGCCTTCGCCCACGGCACTGGATTCGCCTGGTCCAGTCTCGGCGTGCTGTTCGGCTGGGGCGTCGTGGGGGCGGTGATCGCCATTCGCCGGTTCCGATGGGACCCGCGGCCGCGATGAGTTCGGGTAGGATGGTTAGTAAGTACTCACCATCCTGGAGGATCCAATGCGCATCACGGTTTTCGGGGCCACCGGCGGTACCGGGAAGCAGCTGGTCCAGCAGGCGCTGGACCAGGGCCATGCGGTGACCGCGGTCGTGCGTGACCCGGCGAGGTTGCCCATCGATCACCACGCACTGACGGTGGTCAAGGCGGAACTCACGGACACGGCGGGGGTGCGAGCGGCGATCGAGGGGCAGGACGCCGTGCTCTCGGCACTCGCGGCGAGCAGGAAACAGGGCGAGATCGCCACGGCCGGAGTACGCGGCATGCTGGCCGCCATGGCGACCACCGGTGTGCGCCGCCTCCTGGTCGTGAGTGCCGCGCCGCTCGGGCCGCTGCCCAAGGGTGAAACGCTTGCGGGGCGCCTCGCCATCCCGCTCGTGCGCACCATCTTCCGCGACGTCTACGCCGATCTGCGGGTGATGGAGAAGGAGGTGGAGCGCAGTGACACGGATTGGACCATCGTCCGGCCACCCCGGCTGCTGGACACTCCCCGCACCGGCGACCACCGGCGGGCGTTTGGTGGCGCCGTCGCGGGTGGTCACTCGATCTCGCGTGCGGATCTGGCCAACGCCATGCTCGAGATGATCACTGAAACGGAGCCGGTACGGCAGATCGTCGGCGTCTCGGCGGCCGCGACCGGGTGAGCGCTCGCCGACTATGCTGCGTCGCGCGGGGCAGGCCGTACAGCGTGGGGAGGTGTCGTGAGCACTCGTGACCGGGTACTGGACGCCGCCGCCCACGTGATGCGCACCAAAGGTCTCGCGCACGCCACCACGAAGGAGATCGCGCGTCAGGCGGGCTACTCCGAGGCGACGCTGTACAAGCATTTCCGGGACAAGACCGAGCTGTTCGTCGGCGTGCTGAACGAGCGTGTGCCCAGCAACCTCCTGGTGGTGCTGGACGGGTTGCCTGAGCGGGTCGGGCAGGGGCGGGTCGCGGAGACGCTGGAGGAGGTCGCGCGGGCGGCGATCGCCTTCTACGGGGCGACGTTTCCGATCGCGGCCTCGGTGTTCTCCGAGCCGGGATTGCTCGCGGCCCACCGGAAGGTGCTGGCCGAGCGCGGATCGGGTCCGGAGACCGTGCGTGACGCGGTCGCCGGTTTCCTCGCCGCTGAGCAGCGGGAGGGCGCGATCTCCGCCGATATCGACGCCGGGGCCGCCGCCGCACTCCTGCTGGGCGCCTGCCTGCAACACGCGTTCCTCAGTAACTTCGCTGGTGAAGACGCGAACGAGGAGGGCAACGACGAGTTCGCGACCTCGCTTGTCCGCACGCTGATCGGTGGCGTCGGCGTCTGAACCCAGATGTATGCGGATGGGTAGGGTTGGTGCATCCGGCCATGCTGGCGGACTTCCGTGCGGATCGTGTGGGCTTCCTCGATGCCCGCCTGGTGCGGCTTGCGGGCAAAGAGTGGCTGGACATCGTGGAATGGCGCTCCGCCGCCGATTTCGCCGCATTCCGGGCCAAGGGGCCCAACCTGCCCGGAATCGACGCCTTCTTCGCCCTGATCGACGAACTGGTCAGTGCGGACGAGGGCACCCTGGCCGACCAGGGCATCTCCCGCTGAGGCTCACCCTGGCCCGACCGCGGCTGCCCGTGACGTACCGGGGCGCGTGTACGATCCCGGGCGACGTCGAGGGCCACACGGTGATTTATGCAGCGATCGGCACGCCGAGCACGTAGCTCTACGCGGCGGCACTCGGTCTCATTACCCTTCGTGGCTGCGCCGACACCTGTCGGGCATCTCCTCGGTACTCACCCATGCACGCACGCGTGCCAGGACGAGCCAGGAAGCCTTCGAGATGTACTACCGGACTGACATCAAGCTGGCCACGGCCGTCGCGGCGTTCGCCTCGGTGGGTGCGGCCCTGATCCATTTCGCGGCGGCACCGGACCACTGGCGGGAGTGGCTGTTGTCCGGGCTGTTCTTCGCCGCGCTGGGGATCTTCCAGGTCGGCTGGGCCGTGGTGGCGCTGCGATCGATGCACCGGGCGGTTCTCGGAATCGGCATCGCGGCGAATATCGCCGCGATAGCGCTGTGGGTCCTGACCCGCACCAATGGCCTACCGTTCGGCCCGGACGCCGGTGTACCGGAGCAACTGGGGCCGGCGGGAACTCTGACGGTGCTTCTTGAACTGGTGGTCGTGGTAGGCGCGGCGTGGGGAATGCTGCCACGGGAACAAGCCTCCAGGATCTCGCTCTGGAAGTACCGGTTCGCGCTCGGCGGTGCGGCCGTGCTGGTCGCCGCCGTCATGGCGCCTGGCGTCGTCGCGGGCGTCGAGCACACACATGGCGGCACCGGGCACCACGGGACCGGCGGGCAGGACGAGACCGGGCACCACGGGACCGACGAGCAGGACGGCACCGGGCACCACGAGACCGGCGGGCAGGACGAGACCGGGCACCACGAGACCACCCCCACGCCCACGCCAACCGCCAATCCTGAGCCACCGGATTCGCACGACCACTCACACTGATCGGTAACAGAAGATCCAAGGACTCGCCGCCGTGCTGGCGTTTCATCGGTGACCCGATGGTGGCGCCTGCCAGGGGTACTGGTGCCGTTCACCACCGCCGTATGGCTGGGGTTGCTCCTGACGCGTTGCGGGCTTTCGGGGACTCGTCACTGATCGTTTCCGCCCGCCGGGCCTGAACAGAGCCGATCACCTCACAGGTGCGGGTGTTCCGCCACAGGGCGATCAGCCACTCGCCGAATCCCCGGCGCTGTGGAGTCGCGGATGAGGGCGCAGTCGCGCAAGCGCTCCGCCGCACCGAACTCCACCCGCAGTTCGACACCGTCGGCCAGCCGGTAGGGCCGTGTGTCGACCACCGCACCGACGATCTTGCGCAATCGGGACACCTCCGCCCGTGCCGTCACCACATGGTCGGTGTCGCCGTAGAGCGCCGAGCTGAGCATCGCCGCGCTCAGGCCGGACGATCCGGCCAGGTGCAGCAGGAGCAGGATCTCCGCGTGCCGGGCGGTAGGGGAGCTGCGCCACGGGTTACCGCTGCCACTCACCTCGATCAACGGCGTACCTGAGAGGTCGAGCAGCAGCCGCACCGTGTCGTCGCTGCCCGCGGGCCGCACCAGCCAGCCGTCGGCGACGGCCTCAGGTAGACACAGGCCGAGCCCGGGCACGGCGATCGCCCGGTCACCGCGGGGTACCGCGATGCGATCGCGCACGGCGATACCCGCGCTGTGCGCCACCCAGCCGTGCTCGTCGACGAGGAGCAGGGGGCCGTCCACCGCGGCCAGCCGGGGCGCGGCGGCCGTTCGCAGCTGCTCGAGGCGGTGCTCATGGTGGCGCCAGAGCCGTAGTTCGGCGAGCCGGACGGCGGTCTCCACCAGCGCTCCGATGGTCGGGTGCAGGGTGAGCGCAGGCCCACTGACATCGACGATGCCGAGCAACTCCCCAGTACGCGGATCGTGGATCGGGGCGGCAGTGCAGTACCACGGGTGCTGCGGCTGCTCGAAGTGTTCGGCGGAGAACAGTTGCACCGGCGCCGCCTCGGCGATCGCGGTCCCGATCGCGTTGGTGCCGACCGCCGACTCGGTCCAGAGCGCACCTTCGACGAACCCGAGGCTGTCCGCACGCATCCTGGTGCGCGCCGCGCCCTCCCGCCAGAGGATCACGCCCTCGCCGTTGGTGACCACCAGCAGGAACTGAGACGCGTCCGCGACGGCGGAGATCAGCCCTTTCAGCTCGGTGATCACCGAGCTCAGCGGGGACTCCCTGCGCAGCCGCTCGACCTGCTCGACCGGCAGTGGGTGGCGGGTGTTGCGTCCGTCGGGATCGAGGCCGAGTGCGAGCACCCTGGACCACGATCGGGCGACGAGGTCGCGTGGCCGCATCGGTGGCCGGGAACCTCCGATGACCGCGTGATGGGTCCTGGTGAGAGCGCGGGCGTACGCCTGCAGGTCCGTGCCCTGCTCGATCGCACCGAAACCGCTCACGATCACCGTTCCCGTCCTTGGGCCCTCCTCGACCATAGCTGCTGGACTGTGAGCTGCGCCATGACACGTGCAACGTGCTGCAACCCTTGTCCGCGACCCCGCCCGTGGACTGTGCTGTGAGTCACAGACAGGTCCGGCGAGAGGAATTGCGATGACGCAGACGGTCCAACCCGACATTCGGCAGGACATGGAGCGCGAGAACGTCACGCCGCAGCAGCGGGTGGACACCTGGCTCGCGGACTTCGAGGCCGCGCTGGCGGCACGTGACGTGCAACGGGCAGCCGGCATGTTCGCCACCGACAGCTTCTGGCGCGACCTCGTCGCGTTCACCTGGAACCTCAAGACGGTGGAGGGCCGCGAGGGGGTCGCGGACATGCTGACGGCGCGCCTCGACGACACCGATCCCTCCGGATTCCGGACCACCGAACCCGCGACCGAAGCCGACGGCGTGACCTCGGCGTGGATCGGCTTCGAGACGGCGGTCGGCCGGGGTCTCGGGCATCTGCGGCTCACCGACGAGGGTGCGTGGACGCTGCTCACCACGATGCACGAGCTCAAGGGACACGAGGAGAACAAGGGCGTGAGCCGCCCACTCGGTGCGGTGCACGGCGCCGACCCCGACCGGGTCAGCTGGGCCGATCGGCGGGCACGGGAGGACGCTCAGCTCGGCTACGCGCAGCAGCCGTACGTGGTCGTGGTCGGCGGTGGTCAGGGCGGAATCGCACTCGGTGCACGATTGCGCCAGCTCGGCGTTCCCGCGCTGGTGATCGAGCGTAACCCGAGGGCGGGCGACTCGTGGCGCAACCGGTACAAGACGCTCTGCCTGCACGACCCGGTTTGGTACGACCACCTGCCGTACCTGCCCTTCCCCGACACCTGGCCGGTCTTCGCGCCGAAGGACAAGATCGGTGACTGGCTGGAGATGTACACACGGGTGATGGAGGTGCCGTACTGGACGTCGAGCACCTGCACCTCGGCGTCCTATGACGAGCACACGAAGGAGTGGACCGTTCACGTCGACCGGGACGGCGAGCAGGTCACGCTCCGGCCGAAGCAACTGGTGCTCGCCACGGGAATGTCCGGCAAGCCCAGCGTGCCCACCTTGCCAGGGCAGGACAGATTCGCAGGTGACCAGCACCATTCCAGTCAGCACCCGGGGCCGGAGGCGTACGCGGGCAAACGCGCTGTGGTGATCGGCTCGAACAACTCGGCGCACGACATCTGTGGCGCGCTGTGGGAGGCGGGTGCCGACGTCACGATGGTCCAGCGGTCGTCGACACACGTGGTCAAGTCGGACTCGCTGATGGAGCTGGGACTGGGCGATCTGTACTCCGAGCGGGCCGTGGCCGGCGGGATGACCACGCAGAAGGCCGACCTCACGTTCGCCTCGCTGCCGTACCGGATCATGCACGAGTTCCAGATCCCGGTGTACCAGGCGATCGCCGAGCGCGACGCCGACTTCTACGAGCGGCTGGAGAAGGCGGGCTTCCGGCACGACTGGGGCGACGACGGCTCCGGGCTGTTCATGAAGTACCTACGCCGTGGCTCCGGATACTACATCGACGTGGGTGCGAGCGAACTCGTCGCGAACGGGGACATCAAACTCGCGCACGGGCAGGTTCGCGAGCTGACCGAACACGAGGTCGTGCTGGCCGATGGCACCCGCCTGCCCGCGGATCTGGTCGTTTACGCGACGGGCTTCGGCTCGATGAACGGCTGGGCCGGCGACCTGATCGGTCAGGACGTGGCGGACAAGGTCGGCAAGTGCTGGGGCCTCGGGTCCGGCACCACCAAGGACCCGGGGCCGTGGGAGGGGGAGCAGCGCAACATGTGGAAGCCAACGCAGCAGGAGGGCCTCTGGTTCCACGGCGGGAACCTGCACCAGTCGCGGCACTACTCGCTGTACCTCGCGCTGCAGCTCAAGGCCCGCCACGAGAACATTCCCACCCCGGTCTACGGCCTCCAGGAGGTCCACCACCTCACCTAACCCGGCCCGACCCGGACCCGCAAGGCGCCCACACCCGGCGTCGCACTTTCCCGGGAAAGCGCGGTATGGCATCGCACGTTCCCGGGAAAGTGCGAGGGGGTGTGGAGCCTGCCCGGATAGGGTGAGGCGCATGATTCGTCATACGGTCGCGTTCCGGCTTCGCCATGCCCCTGGCTCCGACGAGGAGCGCCAGTTCCTGAAGGCGGCGCTCGCACTCGCCGACATTCCCGGCGTCGAACGTTTCGAACAACTGCGTCAGACGAGCCCCAAGAACGACTTCCGGTTCGGCTTCTCGATGGAGTTCGCCGACCAGACGGCCTACACGAACTACAACGAACACCCGGTGCACACGGGTTTCGTGGCCGAACGCTGGCTGACCGAGGTCGAGGACTTCCTCGAGATCGACTACGAGCCCCTCGACTGAGCACCATGGTCGACGAAGCCGAGTTGCGGTACCTGCGCCGTTGTGTGGAACTGGCGACGCAGGCCCTGGAAACGGGCGACGAGCCGTTCGGTTCCGTGCTCGTCTCCGCGGCGGGGGACGTGCTGGCCGAGGACCACAACCGCGTGGCGGGCGGTGACCACACCCGGCACCCCGAGTTCGAGCTGGCGCGCTGGTCGGCGGCGAACCTGACGCCTGCCCAGCGGGCGGCGGCCACCGTCTACACCTCGGGCGAGCACTGTCCGATGTGTGCGGCCGCGCACGGGTGGGTCGGCCTCGGCCGGATCGTGTACGCGAGCTCGTCGCAGCAACTGGCGTCCTGGCTCGCCGAGCTCGGGGTTCCGCCACCACCCGTGCGTACGCTGCCGATCAGGCAGATTGTTCCGGACGCCGTCGTGGACGGTCCGGTACCCGAACTCGCGGAACGGATCCGGGACCTGCACCGCCGATTTCACGACCGCGGGGCGGGCTGAGTCAGCGGGTCGGAGCCGGCCCGCTGGAGCCACGAACGACCAGATGTGAGGGCAGCACCAGGTGGCCCGCTCGTGCGCGCCGCGCGTCGTCGCGCGCACCGAGCAGCAGGTCGACGGCCAGCCTGCCTGCCTCGTCGAACTGCCCGGCCAGCGTGGTCAGCGGGGGCGAGCAGAAGTCCGCGCCGAAGATGTCGTCGTAGCCGACCACGCTGATCTCCTCCGGCACGCGGACCCCCCGGTCGACGAACCGGCGCAGCATGCCGATCGCGAGCAGGTCGTTGTGGGCGATGGCCGCGGTCGCCCCCTGGCCGAATGCGGCATCGGCCGCGGCGGCACCGCCGCGCACCGCGGGCGGGAACGGCCCAAGCCTGGTCGCCGGGAGCCAGGCAAGTACGGCACGACGACGTACGACCAGCTCGCCGAATCGTGCCGGACGGTGGGCGAGGAGCTGGGACTGACGGTGCGGGTACGGCAGACCAATGCCGAGCACGAGATGCTGGGCTGGGTCCACGAGGCCGCAGACGAAGGCGCGGCTGTCGTACTGAACCCGGCGGCCTGGACGCATACGTCGGTCGCGCTTCGGGACGCGTGTGCGATGCTCACCGGCCCACTCGTCGAGGTGCACATCACCAACGTCCATGCGCGTGAGCCGTTCCGGGCGCACTCCTACATCTCCCCGGTCGCCACCGCGTCGATCGTCGGTTGTGGACCCGAGGGCTACGAACTCGCGCTGCGTTGGCTGGCTCGCAGGGAAACGCCGTGAGTCGAGTGCGCCTCGCCGTCGCGGGTGCCGGTCTCATCGGGCGCAGGCACGCGGCGCTGGTGTCTGCGAGTGCGGAATGTGAGCTGGTGGGCATCGCGGACCCCGAGTCTGGTGCCAGGGAGTTCGCCGAGGCCGCCGGGGTGCCGGCATATGTGGAGCTGGCGGACCTGCTCGACACCGTCCACCCGGATGGGGTCATCGTGGCCTCACCGAACAGGTTCCACGTCCGGCACGGCCTGCAGTGCGTCAAGGCGGGTGTCCCCGTGCTGGTGGAGAAGCCGATCGCCGACACCGTCGCCGAGGCGGAGATACTGGTCGAGGCCGCCGAGGGGTCGGGAGTGCCCTTGCTGGTGGGACACCATCGGCGGCACAGCCCGATACTGGCCACTGCACGCACCCTTGTGGAGCGTGGGGTGCTGGGCCGTCTGGTCGCGGTCATGGGTAGCGCGGTGTTCTGCAAGCCGGACACCTACTTCGACGAGGCGCCGTGGCGGCGGGAGCCGGGTGGCGGCCCCATCCTGATCAACCTGATCCACGAGATCGACAACCTACGCGCGCTGTGCGGCGACATCGTTAGCGTGCAGGCGACCGCCTCCAACGAGGTCAGGGGATTCGCGGTGGAGGACACGGTCGCGATCACGCTGCGGTTCGCCTCCGGAGCGCTCGGCACCTTTCTGCTGTCGGATACCGCGGCGGCGGCGAGGAGCTGGGAACAGACCTCGCGAGAGGACGCGGGCTACCCGAGCTACGCCGACGAGGACTGTTACGTGCTCGCGGGCACGGAGGGATCGCTGTCGATCCCCAGCATGCGGCTGAGGGTGTTCACCGGGGAACGCTCGTGGTGGAAGCCGTTGCGCACCTCGACCGTCGAGGTGCCGAATGCGGACCCGCTCGCCAGACAGCTCGCCCATTTCCATGCGGTCGTCCGAGGCTTGGAACAGCCCATAGTGGACGGTCGTCAGGGCCTGGAGACATTGCGGGTGACGCAGGCGATCGCCGAAGCCGCGGACTCCGGTCAGCTCGTGGCAACCTGATGATGGAGGAAGGGCGAATGCGCAAAGCCATCGCGACTGTGTGCCTCTCGGGCACACTGGAGGACAAGCTGAAAGCCGCGGCGGGGGCGGGCTTCGCCGGAGTGGAGATCTTCGAGAACGATCTGATCGCCTCACCCTCCGCCCCGGAACAGATCCGGGCCCGGTGCGCGGATCTCGGCCTCTCGATCGACCTCTACCAGCCGTTCCGGGATTTCGAGGCGGTCGGGCAGGAGACCTTGCGGCGCAATCTCCGTCGGGCGGAGCGCAAGTTCGAGCTGATGCGCCGGTTGGGAGCTGACACCGTCCTCGTCTGCTCCTCGGTGTCCCCCGAGGCGGTGGACGATGACGACCTGGCGGCCGAACAACTCCACACGCTGGCGGAACTCGCGGCCGAACACGGAATCAGAGTCGCCTACGAGGCTCTGGCCTGGGGTCGATTTGTCGATACATGGCAGCATTCCTGGGAGATCGTCCGGCGGGGTGACCATCCCGCGCTAGGGCTCTGTCTGGACAGTTTCCATGTGCTGTCCCGGTCTAGCGATGTCAGCGGACTCGCCGACGTCCCTGGTGAGAAGCTGTTCTTCCTGCAACTGGCCGACGCCCCGCGTTTGAACATGGACGTGCTGCAGTGGAGCAGGCACCACCGCCTCTTTCCCGGTCAGGGCTCCTTCGACCTGGCCGCATTCGTCGGCCCGATACTGGCCGCCGGTTATCGGGGTCCGCTGTCGCTGGAGGTCTTCAACGACGTGTACCGCCAGTCGGCCCCGGAACGTGCGGCCGTCGACGCGATGCGTTCACTCATCGCACTCGAGGAGCAACTCGGGAACAGTTCGACAGCACCGGGGCGGGAGCGGATCGAGATACCGGCCGCACCGGAGCTGTCGGGATTCGCGTTCGCCGAGATCGCGGTGGACGACGACTCGGGACCACGGGTGGAACGAGCGCTGGCCGCGATGGGCTTCGCGCACCTCGGCCAGCACCGCTCGAAGCCCGTGCAACTGTGGCAGCAGGGCGACGCTCGGGTACTGCTCAATTCCGGTGCGGACGGGGCGACCGCGATCAGCGCGCTGGCGGTCGAGTCGGCGGATCCTCCACGCTCGGCCAGTCGAGCGGAAGCGTTGCTGGCACCCGCGATTCCACGGACGCGCGGCCCGGCCGAGGCAGACTTGAGTGCGGTCGCGGCGCCGGACGGAACGTCGGTGTTCTTCTGCCGCACCGGCGCTGACGACACGAAGAGCTGGCTGTCTGACTTCATCCTCACCGGCACGGAACACCGCCCGGCCACGGCCTTGACCGGAATCGACCACGTAGCGCTCGCGCAGCCCTTCGACCACTTCGACGAGGCCGGACTGTTCTACCGAGCCGTGCTGGGGCTGGAACCGAGCGGGGACAGCGAGTTCGCCGCACCGTTCGGTCTGGTGCGCAGCCGGATGGTCGGAGACCAGGACAGGCGGGTGCGGATCGCGTTGCACGGAACATTGCTGCGCAGGGGAAGCTGGTCGCCCGGTGTACCGAATCCACAACACATCGCCTTCGAGACCGAGGATGTGTTCGCCTGTGCGAGGGCGATGCGGAAGCGAGGAGCGCCGCTGCTGACCATCTCGGACAACTACTACGACGACCTCGACGCGCGGCTGGCACTCGATCCCGAGGTTCTGGCGGCCATGCGGGAATGCCACGTGCTCTACGACCGAGACGAGACCGGCGAGTTCTTCCACTTCCACACCGAGGTCCTCGGCTCGCGGGTCTTCTTCGAGGTCGTACAAC
Source organism: Amycolatopsis palatopharyngis (assembly GCF_003385185.1). Lineage (GTDB taxonomy): Bacteria > Actinomycetota > Actinomycetes > Mycobacteriales > Pseudonocardiaceae > Amycolatopsis > Amycolatopsis palatopharyngis. The sequence goes on from NZ_PQHZ01000018.1 coordinate 100,209, forward strand.
GCGTCGGCGACTACACCGGCCACGGCGCGATCAACGCCCCCATCCGCATGGCCGCCCACCGCGAAGCCCGCCGCTAACCCGACTTTGCAGTTTCCGGCCCCGAGTTTGCAGTTTCGGGGCTCGTGTTGGCAGTTTCGGGGCGCGAGTTTGCGGTTTGCGCGCGGCGCGGGGTGGGGTGGTCGGGTTTCGGGCACGCCTTCGGCGCGCCCTGTGCAATTGTCGCTCCACGTATCACCCTTGCGGGGTGGCTGGTAGCGACAATTACCCAGGGAACGGACCGGCTGTGCGCCGGTTTTTGTCGGACCCTCTTTCTATAATCGTGGGGTGACTGGTTCAGGGGGAAATGTGGCGGTGCCGGGTCTGTCCCGGCGAAGATCGATACTCGTCGCGCGGCTACAGTCGATCGAGCGGACTCGGTCCAAAATGGAGGCCCGGCAACTGTCCGACATCGCCGAACTGGTCTCAACATCTCCGGGGGCAACTCGGGATGTCGCTCAAGAAGTCGCACTGGCATTGTCGATCACGCCGCATGCGGCGGAGCGGATGGTGTCGCTCGCGGTGGCGTTGACGACCCGACTGCCGCACACCCTGGCGGCGATGAAAGCGGGGATGCTGGACGGGTACAAGGCGTCGAAGATCGCCGACGTCACCGGTTCCCTGTCCGATGATCTGGTGGCGCTGGCCGATGAGCGGCTCTCGCAGCGGTTGGCGGGCAAGGATCCGACGCAGTTGCGGCGGGCGGCGCACCATGTTGTCGCCACCGTCGACCCCGACGGGTATGCGAAGCGGGTGGCGCGGCGCCGGGAGGGACGGTCGCTGCAGTTGGTGCAGCAGGGTGAGGGCATGGCCACCCTGATCGCCGACCTGCCCGCCGAAATAGCCACCTCGATCTATGCCCGTATTGACCGCGACGCGCGCAGGCTCCGCCACGCCGGAGCCACCGACACTCTCGACCAGCTCCGCGCTGACCTCTTCGCCAAGCTGTGCCTGCGCGACGGCACCGGCACCGGAAATGTGCGGGCGGAGGTGTTCGTCTACGTCGCCGCCACCACACTGCTCGAACTGGACGACGAACCCGCCGAGATGACCGGACACGGGTTCATCCCGGCATGGCTCGCCCGCCAGATCGCCACCGGACCCAACACCACCTGGCGGCGCATCCTCACCGATCCGATGACTGGTCATCCCATCGACCTGGGCCGTACCCGGTATCGCCCCACCGCACCGTTGGACGAGTTCGTTCGCATTCGGGATCGAGAGTGCCGTGCATCGGGGTGTTACCGGCCGTCGCAGTCCTGCGAACTCGACCACAGCCTCGACTGGCGCAAACACGGCACCACCACCGAACAACGCCTCATCAGCCTCTGCAAGTCACACCACCGCTTGAAGGACCGGCCCGGCTGGCACTACACCGTCAACCCCACCGACAACACCCTCACCATCACCACCCCGACCGGCCAACACCACAACAGCCGACCCCAACCACTCCACAAACCCCTCGACCCACCACCGATCTGAACATCGGCGTGGGAGGGTTCGGTGTGAGCGAACCAACGAAAGGTCGACGAATCCCCAGACTTGCTCCTGGGCATGGACTACTTCGCCTGCCGGGGCGTCGAGTCCTCCCGGCTCCCCAGTTGGCTGCCACTTCCCGACGTCGCCCCCTGACATCTCTCGCCATTTCCGCACCCCCGCATCCTCGCTGTGTTAGACCGAGGAGATGACTGACGGTCTCGATGCGGCGCGCGGGAGACCGTCATTCGTGCGAGCCGGTCGGGGCCGTGGGCAGCGGGCTGTCGGCCAGCAGCTTCTTGATCGGGCCCAGGGCGGCTTCGACGCTCACCTTTGACATCGCGAGATCGCGCAGGGTCGCGAACACCTTACTCTGGCGAAACATCAGCCGCGCGAGTCTGCGCGATGTGTCCTGTGCGGCTTCGACACGGGGACGTTGGTTCTCCTCGTATATGCGCAGCAGTTCCGGAACGTCGCGTGCGGTCGCGCCCCGTAAGGTCCTGGCCAGCACTCCCGCGGACTCCATCGCCATCCCGGCGCCGATTCCCGCGGTGGGCAGGAAACCAGCCGCGGCATCACCGAGTAGAACGACCCGGCCGGTCGACCACCTTTTGGCCCGGCAGTCGGTCAGCGGCCAGTAGTAGGGGTTCCGGCTGGTCGCGAGTGTGTCGAGTATCCGCGCGATCCGACTGTCGCATGTGGTCAGACTCGTCCGGATATGCGCGGCGAAGCGTGTGGGACCGGCTTCCGTGTCCGCGCGCGCTCCACCGACAAAGACGCCGAGGCCGTTGCGCACGGGATAGCTGCCCACGAAGAAGTCCTCGCCCCACAACTCCTCGCCGAGGTCGGTGGCCGCGTCGGGCTCAAGCCAGATCACCCAGCCGCCCCAACCAGTGTCGACGACGCTGACCTGATCGCGGTGAAGCACAAGATACCTGGTCGTCGAATGAATACCATCGGCGGCGATCACCAGGTCGAAGCCGGCCTCGAACTCCTCGTTCCCGCTGCGGAGGGTCGCCACGGTCTCCTTGCCGGAATCGCTCAGCCGTCTCACCGACGTGTCGTAGGAGACGGTGCCACCGTCCGCCGACAACACGGACAGCAACTGCCCCCTGCTGATCCCCCGGTAATCCCCGAAACGGCCGACGATTCTGGCCAACGAGTCCTCGCGAACCAACCGACCGGTGTGCGCGCGCAATCCGTACCGGCCGAGAGCCACGCTGGCCGCCAGGTAGCGGTCGCGTCCTTCGAGTTCGGCAATGACCGGATCGGTCATGGGCATGAGTGCGAGCATGTAACCCTCGTCCGCGTCGGCTCCCGCGCGCTCCACCAGCGTCGGATGGAGTCCGTGGCGCCGCAACAACTGGGCGATGGTCACTCCCGCGACCCCTGCTCCGACGATCAGTATCCGCAGCGGGTCATCCGCGGTGGTCGCAATCTGAATAAGCGCAGGAGTTGGGGTTAACATATCTATCCTTCCGTGTGGACCAGATGGTCCACATCAACGATAACACCAATGCGACCCTAGTGGACCGGTTGGTCCACAGAGATGTAGTCTGGCTCCATGGCGCGGGACGAGATAGGAGTTATGGCTGCCGATCGATGGCAGTCGCTCATGGAGGCGGCGGCACGAGAGTTCGCTTCGCATGGCTACGAGCGGGCTTCGTTGAATCGCATCATCCGGGCCTGCGGCATGAGTAAGAGCTCCTTCTATCACTACGTTCGCTCGAAGGAAGAACTCTTTGACCGTCTCATCGACGACATCACGGCTGCACTTGCTCGCGAGATCGAGGTACCGCAACCACACGAGTTCACCGTCGGCGATTTCTGGGCAAGGGCCGAAGAACTGCTGGACCGATTGCTCGACCTCGCGGGCCGCGAACCTTCGTTCGGGGACCTCGGCAGGATGTTCTACCTGCCCGGTGCGCCTGCGGGGGAGCACAGTGCTCTCGGCAGGCTGCTGGCGGCGATCGAGACATGGCTCGAGCAGACACTCGCGGTCGGGCGTGCGTGCGGTTCCGTGCGGGACGATCTGCCCGCGCCGTTGCAGGCCCAGATGACGATGGCGATCGTGCGCGTCTTCGACGAATGGGGCGTGCGGCATCGCGAAGAGCTGGATGCGGATGAGGAGCAGCAGCTCGCGCGAGCGCAACTCGACGCCCTCAAGCGCCTCTTGGCCCCCGATCCGGCAGCTTCCCGGTAAAGCGCGATACTCGGGTGGTGAGCGAAACGGGCAACGAGGACGAGGTCGTCGACTGGTTCATCGACCAGTTCGCGCAGTTCTGGCGCTCGCAGGGCGCGGCTAAGTCCGAAGGCAGGATCGTCGGGTTCATGCTCGTGTGCGGCAAGGACCGCGTCTCCGCCGACGAGATCGCGAAGGGTGCGGGTGTCAGCAGGGGATCGACCTCTGTGTACCTGAGGAGCCTGACCGAGGTCGGCTTCGTCCAGCGGGTTCCGGGCGAAAGCAAGGCGCGGATGTACACAATGGACGTCGATGTGTGGGGCAGCTTCCTGCGCAACGAGCGGGACTACCTGAAGAAGCAGCGCGCGCTGGCGGAGACCGCGCTCGACCGGCTGCCGCATCTCGACGCCAAGAGCCGCAACCGGCTGGTGAACATGCGGGACTACATGACCTGGCTCGACGGATACCACGAAGTGCTCACCGAGCAGTGGGATCGGGTCAAGGCCGAACGCGGTCCCGCCGGGGAAGCGGAATGACCATCGGCGTGCCCGCATTCGGATCCGGCACGACGTCGCAGTCGAGGCAGAACACCTCGGTGACCAGTTCCGTGGTCAGCACCGTCGCCGGATCGCCGGCCGCCACGACCCGGCCCTCGGCCATGACGACGAGGTTCGTGGCATAGCGCGCCGCCTGGTTCAGGTCGTGCAGTACCGCCACGACCGTGCGCCCTTCGTAATGCAACCGCGCGCACAGCTCGAGCACCTCGAACTGGTGCGCGATGTCGAGGAACGTGGTCGGCTCGTCCAGCAGAACGATGTCGGTGTCCTGCGCGAGGACCATGGCGAACCAGGCCCGCTGCCGCTGCCCGCCGGACAACTCGCTCAGCTGCCTGCTCGCACTACCGGCCAGATCCGTCTGCTCCAGCGCCCGCGCGACGGCCACGTCGTCGGCCGGGCTCCACTGCCGGAGTGGCCGGTGATGCGGATAGCGCCCTCGGCGGACCAGGTCGCGCACCGTGATTCGATCAGGTGCCACCGGACTCTGTGGTAGCAACGCCAGCTGTCGCGCGACCGCCTTGCCCCGATAGCCGCGCAAGCTCTTTCCGCGCAACAGGATCTGGCCCGACTGCGGCCGCACCACCCGTGCCATGGACTTGAGCACAGTGGACTTGCCACACCCGTTGGGGCCGATCAGGACGGTTAACTCGCCCTGCGGGATGTCCAAGTTGAGGTCTTGCACGACCGGCACCCCGCCGTACCCCAGTGTCGCCTGGTCGGCTCGCAGGAAATCCAGTCCTTTTTCGTTCACAGCACACCCTTCCGCCACTCGCGGATCAGCAGGTGCCCGAGGTAGACACCGCCGATAGCCATCGTGAAGATCCCGACGGGAAGCCGTTCGCCGATCGGCGAGTGCTGTGCGGCGAGGTCGGCGAGCACCAGCAGCAGGGCGCCTGTCAGCCCCGACGACATCGGATTCGCACCCGGAGCGCCCGACAGCCGTTTGGCGATGTTCGGCGCGGTGAGCGCGACGAACGCGATGGGGCCGGCCACACTCACCGCCGCAGCCGAAAGGACGACCGAGACGACGACCACCCACACCCGCGCCGAGCGCGGCCCGGCTCCCAGGCTTTCTGCCAGCTCATCGCCGAGCTCCGTGACGGCGACGCGGCCCGCCAGCAGCGACACGGCCGGTACGACGACCGCGAGTGCCAGCCAGATCGTCGCCGCGTGTTCCCAGGACCGCGCGGCGAGGCTTCCGTTCAGGTAGGCCGAAAGCACGCTTGCCCTGTCCCGTGCCGCCACATAGACGACGTAGTGCGTGAACGCGGCGGACATCGCCGCGACGCCGATCCCGGCGATGATCAGCCGTCCCGGATGCCGGAAACCGCTGCCCGTCGACATATAGACGAGCAGCACCGCGGCGGCACCGCCGAGCACGGCACCCACTGGAACCGGGATCAACCCAGGCACGAGCAGGCCGAAGAAAGCCGCCCCGGCACCCGCTCCAGAGCCAACCCCGATCACATCGGGGCTACCGAGTGGGTTTCGGGCGACCGACTGGAAGAGTGCTCCGGCAATCCCGAGAGCGAGTCCCGTGCCGATCGCCACGACCAGCCGTGGCCCGCGCAGCCGTTCGAGCACGAACTCCGCGCTGCCCTCGGCCCCGCCGGCCAGCGCGGCAGGCAGGTCCGCGAGGGGGATACCCGCTCTCCCGACGGTCAACGTCGCCACCGCCGCCAGTCCGAGGGCGAGTGCGAGCGCGATCGTCAGCAGCATCGACCTGCGGTGCACCGGCACCACGACCGCGCCACCCAGCCGCACCACGGGACGACGCTCGTCCCGGGGCAGGGTCGCGTACCCCATCACATGGCACCCCGCATGCGTCGCACGGCATAGAGCAGGAACGGCGCGCCCGCGAACGCCGCGACCACACCGACCATGAGTTCCTGTGGGCGCACGAGTACCCGTCCGAGTACGTCGGCCAGCAACAGCAGGCTGGGGCCGAGCAGGAGCGCACACGGAAGCTGCACCCGGAAGTCGATCCCGGCGACGGCCCGGACGATGTGCGGTACCGCAAGCCCGACGAACGCGATCGGGCCGACGGCCGCCGTCGCGCCCGCGCTGAGCAGGGTCGCCGCCGCGAGGCCGCCCGCTCGCGCGAGGGTCGCGTTGGCTCCCACCGCAACCGCTGCCTCGTCGCCGAGCGCGAGCGCGTTCAGCGCGGGCGCCAGTACGAGTGCCAGCAGGCATCCGGCGAGCGTGACCGGCAGTACCGACAGCAGCGTGTCGAAGTCCCGGCCTGCGAGCGAGCCAACGACCCAGTAGCGGTAGCTGTCGAACACGTCCGGCAGGCTCAGGGTGACGGCCTGGATGTAGGCGCCGAGCACGGCGGACACCACCGCGCCGACCAGCACCAGCCGGACGAGTCCGGTGCCCGCGCCCGCAGTGCCGATGACATAGACCCCCGCACCCGCGACGACCGCGCCGGGCAGCGCCCACCACACCGTCGCGCTTGCGCTCTGCGCGCCGAGCAACGCGCTGGCGGTGACGATCGCGGCGGCCGCGCCCATGTTGATCCCGAGCAGGCCCGGTTCCGCCAACGGGTTGCGCGTGATGGCCTGCAGGAGCGTTCCCGCGACGGCGAGCCCGGCACCGGCGAGGATGCCGAGGGCCGTGCGTGGGTATCGGCTCTCGACGACCGTGGTGAGGAACGGGTCCGCGGTTCCCGTCAGCGCGTGCCAGACGTCGGCGGGTGAAGTGGCTTTGCCGCCCAGCATGAGACTGAGCCCGGCGGCGGTCACCAGGAGCGCGAGTCCGGCGCACAGGAGCAACGTGTGCTGTGGGCCCGCGGTACGAGCCTGCTGGGGTGGTGCGGTCACGGGCGGAGTGGGTTACCGGTCGAGCTTGGCGATCGCCGCGTCGATCTCGGGCAGGTAGCGGTCGATCACCCAGGGAACCGTCAATGGGTTGATGATGGAGGAGGCGGTGACGAAGGAGTTGTCCGCACTGGCCACGACGCTGCCCCGCTCGACGGCCGGAATGCTCCTGTACAGCGGCTGGGCCTCGATCTCCTGCTTCGTCTCCGGGTTGGCGTAGAACGTGAAGACCAGGTCGCTGTCACGCAGCCGGTCGGCCTGTTCCAATCCGATCAGGGCGGAGTCGGTTCCCTCGGTCTCGGGCAGGGACTCCACGACGGGATCGACGGCCAGGCCCAGTTTGGACACCATCGCGACGCGCTGTTCGTCGGGGAGGAACACGCCGAGCGTGCCGGGGCCGTTGGTGTAGATGTAGGAGAACGTCACGTCGCCGTAGGCGGGCCGCGTCGCCGCCGTCTCGGTGAACCGTTGCTCGATCCCGGCGATCAACTCGCCAGCGTCGGCCGTCCTGCCCAGCGCCTTGCCGATGATCGAGATCTGTTCGTCCCAGTCGGTGCTCCAGGCCTCGCCGGGGTAGGCGACGGTCGGCGCGATGTCGTTGAGGATGTCGAACTGTTCCTGCGTGATGCCCGACCACGGCGCGAGAATGACGTCGGGCGCGAGTTCGACGACGGCTTCGAAGTCGATGTCCTCGCCGCCGGTGAACTGAGTGGGCAGCTGCCCACCCTCGGCTGTCACGGCTTCGTGGATCCACGGCAGGTAGCCGGTCTCGTCGCTGCCCCATTCGTAGCTCTCGATTCCGACCGGGGTCTGACCGAGGGCGATCGCCGTCTCGGCGGAGCCCTGGCCCAGCGTCACGATCCGTTCCGGGCGCTGCGGGATCTCGGCAGTGCCGAGGGCGCTATCGATCGTGACGGGGAAGGCGTCACCGACCCGGGAACCCGACGCGGTCTCGGTCGTGGACGCGGCACCGCAGCCGCTGAGGCCGATGGCGGCGACGGCGAGGTCGGCGCCGAGCGCACGCAGGCGCCGTCTTCCCAAGGTTGCGTTCATCTGTGAGGTCCTTCGCTGGGTGCGCTCGACTCGGATCAGTCGTATGAAGGGCAGACTAACCTAAGTTTCATAACTTCTGAACGTGTGGGGTGTCACCGTTCCTGTCGTCGCCACACCGCCGCTCGGCTCAGCGCTTTACCTGGTTATTACTCCTGTTGGTTGATCGCTTGCTGTGGCTCTGGCTGGTTGCCTGTTCAAGGAGTCGCGGTATGGCTGGGGTTGTGTCTGTCGGGGATGCCGCTCACTGCAAGCTGAGGGGATCTCTCATGCGTTCGTCCCGTAAGCCGGGGTTCTTGTCGCGCGCCCTGATCACGGCGTTGTTCGTGGCGCTGCTGCTGGTGGGAATGCCGGTGGGTGCGCCCGTGACGTCGCCCGGGAGCACGGATCTCGGCCTGGGTCGTTTGTGGAGTTCGGTTGTCGGGCTGTTCTCGCCCGACCCGGTAGCCGCGGAACCGGCCGTTCGGAAGGCTTCCGCACCCGAACAACCGCCGAAGCCGCCGAAACGGGTCAAGGAGCTGGTGGCGAAGCGGTCGGCGACGACCAAGGTGTTCGCGATGTCGGACGGGCGGACCGAGGTGGAGATTTCGCCCGAGCCGCAGCACTTCCGGGATGGCGATGGATGGTCCGACATCGACACGACGGTGGTGGAGCGGGGCCGGGACGGGTACCGGTTCGGCAACGACAAGAACAGGTTCCGCAGTGATTTCGGCGACAAGAGCGACAAGCTGGTGCGGTTCGAGGCGGCCGGTAAGCAGGTGGCGCTGGGGATCGCGGGCGAGTCGCGGGAGCTGACGCCGCGGGTGCAGGGCGACACCGTCACCTATCCGGATGCCTTTGGTAGCGCGGATCTCGAGTACGAGGTGACCGGGGAGGCCCTGAAGGAGCGGATCGTGCTGCCCTCACCGGTGGGTGAGTCGGTGTTCCGTTTCACGATGCGGCTGGGCGGCGTGACCGCGCGGCAGCAGCCGGACGGGTCGATCGGGTTCTTCGCCAAGGGCGCGGCCGGCGAGCATGGGCCGCCGTTGTTCGTGATGCCGCGTCCGTTCATGTTCGACAGCAACGAAGACGGAAAGTCGCCGCACGGCAAGGTTTTCAGCGACAAGGTCACCCAGACTGTCGAGCAGCAGGGTGCGAACATCACGGTGACGGTGGCCGCGGACGAGGATTGGTTGGGGGCGCCGGAGCGCCAGTATCCGGTGGTGATCGACCCGACGATCAAGATCGAGCCGACCCCGACCACCGGCGAGGATGTGCAGATCTGGTCGGACACCCCGACCCGAAACGATGGTTCGAGCTACCGGCTCTCGGTCGGTACCGACCCGTGGGGTGTGGCGCGGAGCCTGCTGAAGTTCGACACCTCGGTGGTTCCCGCAGGTACGTCGTTGGCGTCGGCGCGGCTGCGGACGTACTACGACAGCGAGTTGCACACCGCGGTGAACAACGTGGAGATCGAGGCACGTCGAATCACCCAGGCCTTCTCGGAGGACACCGCCACCTGGAACTCCGCGAGCCAGGACTTCGCCGAGGCGGGACTGTCCACTGAGGTCAAGCAGGCGAACAAGGCGAACGTGTGGCACGAGTTCGACGTGCGTAACATCGCGCAGTCCTGGGTGTCGGGCTCGGCGCAGAACCACGGGCTGATGCTCAAGGCGACCGACGAGGCGCTGAACCGGGGCGGAGCGATCTACCAGGCCGCGGAGTACGCCTACGGCGGCGAGGTGGCGAACCGGCCGAAGCTGATCCTGACGTATGGCAGGCCGAGTGTGAACCTGCACTACCCGACGACGATCCGTTCGACGGGTGCGGAGTTGCAGTGGGATCCCTACGTTGATCCGCAGCCGACGAACCCGGCCGACGACGTCGTGGAGTACCAGGTGCACCGCACGGTGTATCAGGCGTTCACGCCGTCGCGGTACACGCTCGTCGCGCCGTTGTCACCGGATACGACGAGTTTCACGGACACGACGGCACGCCCGACACCCGCGGACTCACCGGACCCGTTCGGGGCGGCGTACTACTACATGATCGTGGCCAAGACCAGGGATGGGCAGCTGATCCCCGGTCCGACGCAGGTCGCGCGGCTGCCAAAGGCTGGCCGAGTCACGCAGATCCTGCAGACGGCCGAGGCGACGACGTTGTCCTCGGGACAACCGGACACGAACCTGGACACGTTCGGCGGTCAGAAGTGGTTGTCGGCCGGGATCGGTTCGTCGACCTACGGAACGACCAGGCCCGTGGTGAGTTTCCCTGACCTGTCCTCGATTCCCGCGAACGCGCGGATCGAGGAGGCCGAGGTCGGCCTGTGGGGCTTCTACTCCTGGGGCAGTGGTGCCAGGATAAATGTGCACCAGCTGAATGAGTCGTTCGTGGAGAGTGAGGCGACCTGGCGGCGGGCATCGGCGGCAACTGCCTGGACCGCGGGCGGCGGCACGTACGGCACGATGGCCGACCAGCTGACCACGGTGACGAACGATCCGAAGTGGAACTGGTGGAACGTCTCCGACTTGGTGCAGAACTGGGTCAACGATCCATCGTCGAACCACGGAATGCTGGTCCGGCTCAATGACACGACGGTCGAGCAGCGCGCCTTGTTCCTGTCTGACGAGGCCGCGGAACCGCAGTTGCGGCCCAACCTCGTGGTGACCTACACCGAGCCGACGGCGGAGTCCACCTACTACGCGCCGGACACCCCCTCGATGCGGATGATCCCGGGTGACGAGTACACGGTGCCGGTGACGCTGACCAACACCACCGGGGAGACCTGGTCGGCGGGCAACCGGGTGCTGTCCTACCGCTGGGGTCTGCCGGACGGCACCGATGTCACCACCGGCGGCAACCGGCTGGAGACCTCGCTGCCCGCGGATGTTCCGCCGATGGGCACGGTTACCGTGCAGGCGCGGGTGAAAACGCCGATCCAGAGCGCGGCGGGGAACAAGCGCGAGCAGTTCGTGCTCAGCTGGGACCTGCGCAACACCACCGACGGCAGCTGGCTCTCCGGCACGGGCGGGATTCCGGCGCTGCCGCAGAACGTGACGGTCGAGGACCCGACCAGCGATGAGCTGGGGCTGGAGAAGTTCTACTCCTATGTGGGCAAGTCCACAGGGGCGGGATCGAACGTGCTGGTCAACCAGTACGCCGGCAACACCGTGTTCTCCTACGACGCCTTGTCGAACCCGGGGCGGGGGCTGTCGACGTTCCTGCGGATGACCTACAACAGCATGGACACCTCGGCCACCTCGATGGGCTACGGCTGGTCGATGGCGGCCTCGGGAATCACCCGGCTGGGCACGTCGCTGGACCTGCATCCGAGGGGGCAGGACTATCCGTCGCGGGTCACGATGCCGGACGGGGACGGTACGAGCCACGAGTTCACCTTGAACAAGCACGACTCGACCGACCCGGCGCTGTGGACGTACGACAAGCCCGCGGGCGTACACCTGAATCTGGCGCGATCCTCCGGTGAGGACGCCTCGCGGCGGTGGGTGATGACCCGCCCGGACCGTACGAAGTTCTTCTTCGACGACGAAGGCTGGCTGTCGGCGGTCGCCGACCGCAACGGCAACACCCAGAACTTCACCTACACCGAGCGCAAGTCGAACAACCAGCCGCGCAAGTTCCTGGCCTATGTCACCGATCCAGCGGGCAGGCAGAGCCTGACGCTGGACTACTGGGAGAAGGGGGAGACGAAGAACCCGAAGCTGCTGGACATGGTGCAGTCGGTGACCGACATCTCCGGGCGCAAGGTGACCTTCGGCTACGACGACAAGGGCCTGCTGACCGAGATGGTCGACGGGGCTGGCACACCGCTGGCGAAGACGTTCCGGTTCGCCTATGACGCGGAGCAGGGCAACAAGAACGTCAAGCTCGTCGCGGTGACCGACCCGCGCGGCAACACCAGCGGTCTGGCCTACTACACCGCTCCCGAGGACCCGAAGGACAAGTGGAAGGCCAAGACCCTCACCGACCGGCTGAGTCACGACACGGGATTCGCCTACGCCGACCCCGACGGCTCGGCCGGATCGGAGATGACGTCCACGGTCACCGACGCCGAAGGCCACACCTCCAGCTACCGGATGGACGGCTTCGGCAGGCCCACCTCCACGACCAACGCCAAGAACGAGACCACGGCGATGACGTGGGACGCCGACAACAACGTCGTGTCGCTCACGGAGGACAATGGGGCGGTCTCGACGTGGACTTACGACCCGAAGACCGGGTATCCGACGTCGATCCGAGACGCGGAAGCCGTCGCGAACAACACGCCACCGACCACATTGGAGTATCGGACCGCACCCGGCGGCCACACCGCGGAACTCACCGGGAAGGTGAGCCCGGAGGGCAGACGCTGGGCGTTCGGGTACGACGCCAACGGCAACCTGACGACGGTCACCGACCCCAAGGGCGTCGCCACGCCTGATGTGGCGGACGACTACCGGTCGGTCTACACCTACGATCCGCACGGTCAGCTGCTGACCTCCACGGACGCGAACAGCAACACCACCACGTTCGCCGACTACCACGCGGCCGGCTACCCGCGGGCCACGACCGACGCGCTGGAGAACACCTCCACCGTGGGCTACGACGTGCGGGGCAACGTGGTCTCGGCCACCGACGCGGCCGGCGCCACCACCACGGCGGCCTACGACGTGTTCGGGCGTCCACTGGAGACCACGGTGCCGAAGGACGCCGACGCGGGGGAGCTGATCACGACCCCGGCGCCGGTGTACGACGCGAACGACAACGTCACGCAGTCCACCGCGCCCAACGGCGCGATGACGACGGCGACCTACGACCCGGCCGACCAGCTCACCGCCGCGACCGAGCCGAAGGACACTCCGGACGGTCCCGAGCGGCGCTCGACGTTCAGCTACGACACGATCGGCAACCTGCTCGCCGAGACGCAGCCGTTGGGCACCCTCACCCCCGCCGATCCGGACGACTTCGTCACCCGCTACGCGTATGACGAGATCTCCCAGCTCACCGCGGCCACCAACGCCGCGGGGGAGACGATCTCCTACACCTACGACAACGTCGGCAACCTGGTGACGGTGGTGGATCCGCGTAAGAACGCGACCACCGACGCGGCCGACTACACCACGAAGATCGCCTACGATCGCAACCACCGGCAGGTGTCCACAACGGACGCCCTCGGCCACGTCACCAGTCAGACCTACGACCTCGACGGCAACGTCACCACCAGCACCGACGCCGAGAGCGTCACCACCACCTACGTCTACGACGAACGCTCCTCGGTGGTGGAGGTGCGTGCCCCGCACGCCAACGTGGACGGCAAGACCGTCGTGCGCACCACCAGGGTCGAGTACGACCAGGTCGGTAACCAGACCAGGGTGATCACCCCGCGCGGGGTCGACACCGCCGACGACCCGGACGACTTCGCCGCGCGCACCGTCTACGACAAACTCAACCGGCCCATCGAGAAGCACTCGCCACACGATCCCGGCGACGCCCGCTACGGCACGCCCGACATCACCCGCTACGCCTACGACAAGGTCGGCAACCTCGCCGAGGTATCGGCGCCGCCGTCGGCGGGGCAGTCGGTGCGCAACAGCACCAACTATTCCTACTTCGACAACGGCTGGATCCGCGGCTCCACCGACCCGTGGGACATCGCCACCACCTACGACTACAACAACCTCGGCCAGCAGACCGCCCGCACCCTCACCAGCGCGGGCGGCTCGTCGGCCCGCACCATGAGCTGGGACTACTACCCGGACGGCAAACTCAAGTCGCGCAGCGACGACGGCGTGCCGGTCGGCAAGCACGTGGTGCTGGTCGACAACTCCGACACCCCCAACCTGAAGGTGGCGGGAACCTGGGCCACCAGCAGTGAAGGGACCGGATTCCAGGGCTACGACTACCGCACCGCGCCGGCCGGAACGGGAGACGCGAGCGTCACGTGGACGCTCAACGTGCCCCAGGACGGCGACTACGAGGTGTTCGCCCGCTACCCGGGCGCACAGGCCACCAACGCCCCGTACACCGTGCGGCACAGCGGGGGCGAGACGACGACGGCGGTAAACCAGACCCAGCAGGCGGGGGAGTGGGTCAGCCTCGGCACGCACGCCTTCACCAAGGGCAACACGCACAACGTGGAGCTGACCGACAAGGCTGACGGCCAGGTCGCGGCGGACTCGGTGAAGCTGGTGCGCGACAACTCCGGGGACACCGACACCGAAGCGAAGACGTTCAGCTACACCTACGACGCCAACGCCAACCTCACCTCACTCACCGACAGCAGCCCCGGAGCGAACGTCGACGCCTACGCGATGGGCTACAACGGGCTCAACCAGCTGGCGAAGGTGGAGGAGAAGCTGGCCGGGGCGGTGCTGAACACCACGGCGTTCAGCTACGACCCGAACGGCAACCCGCTGACCCGCGATCACGACACGCAGGACGCGGCGTTCGAGTACGACCCGCGGGACCTGGTCGCGAAGGTGACCAACACCGAGACCGGGCAGGACCCGAAGGTCACCACCTACGGCTACAGCGCGCGCGGGCAGGTGGACCTCGAGACCAAGGCCAACGGCAACACCGTCGACTACGGCTACCACCTCGACGGGCGACTCGCCTCGCAGGGTCCGTAACGCGAACGGTGTTTCCGGCGGTGTCGATTAGTAGGTCTCGGTCACCGGCCAGCGGTCACCGAAGGTGATGGAGAACGCGTTGATCACTGGCTTCCAACGCATCATCCATCGTGCCG